>CAZWAM010000066.1:0-6128 GCA_964631855.1 uncultured bacterium
CCTTTCTAACACCTCAAGGCATTGGCCTTTGTTCGGCTTCGGGCTTTTTATTTCGAAGAAAAACTTCTTTCTCTTAGCGCCCACGAATACGTCGGATAGGACCGTTAGCGGTCTCGTCTTAGGTCCTTTTACGCGAACGACGCGTTTAACGTAATCATCGAAAGTCTTTAAAAACCCGTCCTCTCTGACTTCATTTACTATATTACCGATTTCGTCGAATTGTGCCTGCGAAATATCGCCTTCGACGCGGTAGTTCCTCTCGGCTTCGTAACCTCTACCGAGAGCAATAAGCTTAGCAGCTTCTTCAAAAGTACTACCCAGGCGCGAGGAAAAAGACCTTTCAAACTCAGAAGGCGCGAGTATCCCTTCGGGGAGCAAAGCTTGGTGAAAAGGTTTAAGCTCCCCTTTCGCGGAACTATCGGCTAAGGGCCTTAAATCGTACGCCTTACGGCCACGGGGCGAGTGGTCCCGTAAAAGGGCCTCTACAAAACCCTCTATAAATCCTTTTATTTGGGCTTTTGTACTCCTATTAATTTGCATTCCCCCAAATAAAAATATTTTCGAAAAAATCGTTTGCCCGGCGGCCGGTACGACGGTTCACGTGGCGTTTTAATTCTTCGACGACTTTAAAATCACATTTCCGGGCGATGGTAGGGTAAACGTCTTGGCTATCATTAGCTATAACTACAAAAACGCAATCCCGTCTAACAAGTTTTTTAAGGCGGTAGAAAACTTTGGCGATGTCCTCGATATATTTACTTATAGCTTTCTGGGACTTCCCCTTCTTCGCAGCGCCTATTTCTGCTTCCTCGTTGTCTATTAACTCGAGCAACTCGTACGCGTACCTATGCTGTTCATGATAATCGATTAAACCGACATAAGGCGGAGACGTAATTACTAAATCCGCTTTAGGAAATATTACCTCGCGCGCGTCGCCGCATACAACTTCGACCCTCGCCCGCTTTCTTATCCCGGCGAATTCTTTTATTCGTCTTAAAGTATCGAGCGTGTATCGCGAGATAAATTTATCGGCGTCGTCCGTAGGATTGCAAGTGCGGCCATGCTTGTAGCAATAATAAGGTCCGTTTGTTGGTTTTTTAGGAAAATCTAAATCGAAATGCGTAGTAAGCCTTGCGGATCGAGCGGCCCTCGAAAGGATAACCTTCATGACGTCTTGGTACTTATATTCTTCGATAAACGACTTATAAATTAATAATTGGTTTAAGGCTTTAGGCGCGAACCATTTCTTCAAATATTCATTAACGGATTTGAGTTCCAACGGTTCGCCGAATAAATTCGGGCTTGTAGCCATTTTATAACGTTGTAATATATCTCGAATCTCTTTTTCTAATAAATCTAACTCATAGTCGGCGGTTTTTACTTTGGATAGTAAACAATTAAATTCCGATATATCGCAACCAAAAGAATCGACGCCCAAAGCTAAAGCTTCTACTAATGTGGTACCGGACCCGCAGAAAGGGTCGGCTACTAATTCCGGTTCGTATTTCCTAATAAAAATTTCAACGAGCTGCGGTATGAATTTACCTAGGTACGGGTGTAACCTATGCACATGCTTGGTCCTTACCCGCTCCGGCAAATCGCGTTCTCGCCAATTCAAATTAAGCTCGCCTACAGCGGTTCCCGGCCCGACTTTTTCAAAATCGTTGAAAGGTTTTAGGCCGTATTCCGGGTTATAAACCATAATCCTACGTATACGCGTGCGCGGTCGGGAGGCCCAACAGCCTCGCGACAACGTTGAAGCCGAGGAACGTGAACATCATCGAGCAGAAGCCGAGGACGTTCAGTACCCGCGACGGGACGCGGGCGAAGCGCGGGCTCCGCGACGCGTGGATGTAGGCCAGGTAGACGCACCACGTCACGAGCGACGCCGTCTCCTTGGGGTCCCACGACCAGTACGTCCCCCACGCCTCCTCGGCCCAGCCGGCGCCGGAGAATATCCCGAACGACAGCAGCGGAAAGGCGAAGAGGATGAGCTTCCGCGAGAAGAAGTCGAGGCGCTCGCGCCTCGCCGCGGTCACAAGGAACTCGAGCTCGAAGGCGAACGCGGCGACGAGGAGCGCGTACGAGGCGAAGGCCGGGATGACGTGGACCTCGAACCAGACGGAGTCGAGCGCCGGCGAAAGCGGCCTGACGGCGGCGTCCTTCGTCGCGCCGTAACCCATCGCCGCGGCCATTATCGCGAAGAGGACGACGCCGGACCACCGAACGTTCTCGCGGCCGAACCGCTGGACCAGCAAATACGCGAGGACGCCGGACCAGGCGAAGAGCGACAAACATTCGTAAAGCGTCGAGAACGGCGTCCGCCCCACCTCGAGCCAGCGCACGACCAAAAGGAACGTATGGAGCAACCACACGGCCCAACTAAGCCGGGCGATGCCGTTGCGCCGCAAAAGATACGTTACGGCCAAAAAGCCGTACGACGCGACGAGGGCGACGTATACGCCCTTATCTATTGAGGCAAGCATATTTCGCCGTCAGCGTAGAAAGGCCGCGCTGCCTACCGCCGCTTCCTCCTCTTGCGGATCTTCTTCTTTACCTGGGCGCGCGTTACTTTGGCCTCGAGCTGGACCTTGCGGCGGCGCGTGCGGAATTTGTTTATCTCGTCGAGGAGCGCCGCGCAGACGTATATCGACGAATAAGTCCCGAGGACGATACCGACCCAAAGCACGAAGGCGAACCCTCTCAGCGCCTCGCCGCCGAGGAAGTAAAGGATGAGGAGGGCGACGAGCGAGCCCGTGCCGGTGATGAGGGTCCGCGACAGGTTCTCGTTGATGGCGCGGTTGAGCAGCTCGCGGTAGGTCTCCTTGCGGCCCTGCCGCGTGTCCTCGCGGATGCGGTCGTACGTGACGACGGTGTCGTTGATGGAGTAACCCACGACCGTCAGGAAAGCCGCGACGACCGTCAGGTCGATCTCGATACCCGCCAATACGGCCAGGCCGAGGGTTATGAGTACGTCGTGTATGAGGCTTATGACGGCGACGACGCCGCTCGCGAGTTTAAACCTCAAAGCGATATAAGCGAGCATTGCGAGGAGCGCGAAGGCGAGCGCCTTCATCGCGAGGCCGATGAGCTGTTGGCTGACGCGCGGGCCTATGTTCTGCGTCCCCCGGATGGCGAAGGTCCCGGCGTAAAAATTGCCCTCGAGCGCTTTTCGGGCCGCGGGCGAAATCTTCACGCCCTCGTACGCGGCCGCGAGCGACGGCAAGAGCTTCGTGGCCTCCGCCTGCGCGCCCAGCGCCCTCTTCCGGGCGACGTTGCGCGCCAGGACGGCGGCGTCGCCGGCCGGCATAAACTCAGCCAGTTCCCCGCTCAGGAGGCCCGCGTCCTCGAAAGAGTTGATGTCCGTTTTTTCCCGCGCGCCAGCGGGAACGCCGAAGACGGCGCCCAGTACGCGGCTGATATTCTCAACCGTATTGTCGACGATAATCTGCTGGACGCGCTCGCGGATGTTGTCGGGTGCGGCCTTGTTGATATCTATTTTAAGGGCGCCCTTGGCCCCCTCGGCCTCCTCCGTCGTAACGGCGAACACGGTGGCCAGATCGTCTTCCGTCAGTTCGACGCCCGGCAGCGCCGCGACCTCGGCCAGGCTCTTAAACCTCCCCACCCCGCGCCGGCCTTTGACTATCGCATCGGCGTAATCCTCGGCCCTCTCCAGGCCTTTTTGCGAGATGAGCATCTCGCGCTCGGCCCGGCCTATGGAATGGATCTCGACGGGGGCCGCGGCGCGGATCCTCTCGAGGTCGGCGACCGTGACGCGGCGGTTGGTCAGGACGTCTATCTTGACGCCGCCCGTGAAGTCGATGCCGAAGTTGGGGCCCTTCGTAATCAGGAGCGCCGCGCTCGCTATCATCAAAACGGCGGAAAATATAAGGGCCGCCCGGCCGAGGCCGATGAAATTGTAGTTCGTATCTTGGAATAGGCGCATCTCCCTCGGGGCCTCCTGAGCCGCGGCTTAGATTAAAAAGCTGACTCCTCGAGCCAAAGGGCAACGTGCCCTCGGGCCGCCTCGTCGGTGAGGTCGTAATGTATGGGCGTAATCGAAACGTACCCTTCCTTAAGCGCGGTTATGTCGTCGTCGTCTCGCGGGTCGGGCGCGCTCATCCGCTCCGCGGCGAGCCAGAAGTAGCGCCGGCCGCGAGGGTCGTGACGCTCCTCGTAGCGGTCCTCGAGCACGGCGCTACTCTGCCGCGTTACGCGCACGCCGGCGATCTCCTCCGCCGCTCGAGCCGGGACGTTCACGTTCAACAGGACGCCCGACGGCAAACCGTTCTGCAGGACCTTCGCGACCACCCACGCCGCGACGCGCGCGGCCGGCCCGAAGTCCGGCTCCGTAAAAGTATCGAGCGATACCGCCGCGGCGGGGATGCCGAGAATTGTCGCCTCCGTGGCCGCGGAAACGGTCCCGGAATATATGACGTTGACGCCGGCGTTGCCGCCGAGGTTTATGCCCGAGACGACGGCGTCCGGCCGGCGCTCGAGCAGCGCCTTGACGCCTATCTTCACGCAGTCCGCGGGGGTGCCGTCGACGACGAAGACCTCGCGGCCGTCGGGCCAACTCTCGCGCCACGCGCGCAAGGGTTCCGTCATCGTGACGGCGTGGCCCACCGCGGAACACTCGCGTTCCGGCGCCACGACCGCGACCTCAGCCACCGCGTCCAAAGCCGACGCGAGCGCGACGAGCCCCGGCGCGTTCACGCCGTCGTCGTTCGTTATTAATATAAGAGGGGCGTCGCTAATGGCCGTATACTATAATAACGACGAAACGCGGTCAAGGGTTTTCACAGACGGCCGCCGAAAATAATTAGCTAAGGCATACAACCGGCGAAAAAATGCGATATTTACTTGACTACTGCCTTCTTTAGCGTAAAATATTTATGGGTAAATCTTCTGAGCATATTTCGTTTTATAATATATATCGTTACCGGGGGAAGCTAAAGACATGGTTAATAGAGCAACAATCCTAGTAATATCCTTGACTTTAATTTCAATAAAAGCGGCTAACGCGACCGAAAGCGGTTGTTGGGTAACGGACGCGCACGGCGCTAAAGTAATACGCGTGACGCCGGCGGGGGTCGAAAAGTTTACCGTAACCGGCTTCGACTATCCGGTATCCGCGGTCATAGACGTACGCACCGACGACGTTTGGGTCGGCGATACCGGGACCGGTAAGCTGACCAAGCTGAAGAAAAACGGCTCCATCTTAAAGAGGGTTTACGTGGGTACCCCCGTCCGGCTGGGAATGGACCCTCGGGACGGCGCGGTCTGGGTCTTGAACCGCTACTTAAACGAAATCGTAAAGGTCAGCGCGAACGGCAACATATTATTTCGCGTACCGAATATAAGCAGGCCTTACTTTCTCGCGGTGGACCCGCGCAACGGCTCGTGCTGGACGTGCGATAGAGACACGCAAGAGATCATTAAAATCAACGCGAACGGCTCGATAATTTTCAGGAAGAAGAAAGAGGGTAACGAAAGAGAATACGTCGGCGCGGCCGGCGTCGTGGACCCTAAGACGGGCCAATTTATTATGTACAAATCGGCGTACGTGGGGAACCCGACGCGCATCATAAAGTTCGACCCCCGGGGAAACGAGATATGGCGTTACCCGGCCACCGGCTGGATGGCCGACGGGTTCGGCCTTGCCGTAAACGCAAACGACCGTTCGATATGGGTCGGCGAGACGTTTTACCGTAGAATTACCAAGTTGACGGCCGAGGGTAAATTACTTTTCCACGTAACCGATTTTAAGTTTCAACCCTGGACCCTATCGGTGTGCCTCGGCGACAACTCGGTATACGTCGTAGGCCCGTTCGGCGTAGCGCAAAAAATTAATTTCGCGCGTTTGGCCGCCTCGGGCCGAAGGATAGTTAGCGAAAAACGGATAGGGGACGGCAGCATATACGGCTTAGCCGCGTACGCCGGCGGCGTAGGCGTAGAACCGTCGTCCCTCGGGAGAATTAGGGCGCTTTTTAAATAATGTTCTTAAACGTAACACGGCCGCCCCGCCAAGGGCGGCCGCCTTTACGGGAGATGACTAAGCCGTCAACTATACTTAGTTGCCTATCGCCGTTAATAATTATGGCGGCGTCTGCCCTCGGCGCGTGGGA
>CAZWAM010000066.1:6228-11049 GCA_964631855.1 uncultured bacterium
TCGGCCGCATCAAGGCCATTTTTAAATAAAACAAAGCCGGCCCGCGGGCCGGCCTTATTTCCCCAAAAATTTAACGGCTATCTAAGCAGCGCCCGCACCATCCCCAAAGAGGAGGCCTCGACGCCCGTAGGCGATACCGTCGCGCGCATGTAGTGGAGGAAGTGCGAGACGCGGCCCTTGTCCGGGTAACCGCTCTGTGGGTTACCGTTAACGATATACGAGAAGCAGCAGCGGCCGTCCACCGGGAAGTTCCACTGCGTATTGCCGCCGCCGTTGGTGTCGTTCACCCACCACACCTCGACGACGAGGTTGTCGCGGCCGTTGTAGGCGAACGGCTTATCGAAGTCGAAGCCGAACCACTGGTTCGCGGGGACGGCGGGTATAGTTACCGGGTTGCGACTGTAGGCCGTAACGGGCGTATTGCCGTCGTAGTTCTTGACGTACGTGTCGGCTAAGGCCGTAAGGGAAGTGTGGCAGAGCGTCAGTTTGAAGTTATAGAAACCGCCGGCGCGTAAATCGAGGGCGGCGTTCCACTCCCATTTGGTTATCGTACCGGCCGGCAGGCCGTCGGACTTGAGCACCAGGACCTGGTGCCTGCGCGCCGACGCACCTCAACAGCCGGACCAGGGCGTCGAGCCACCGGGTTCGCCGAGGCCTTTGCCGATAATTACCACGTCCCCCGCGGCCAAGGTCGTCGCCACGAGAAGCAACGCCGCGATCGCGATAGCCCTCATTATAGAACCTCCTCCTCGGAATTAACGGTACAGCGCCTTCACGCGGCCCAGCGAGCTCGAGGCGACGGCCGCTTCGCCGACCGTTATGCGCATGTACATGTTGTAGCCCTCGGCCTTGCCGGCGTTCGGATAGCCGTTCTGCGGAACGCCTCGCACGCGCGAGGCGATGCACGCCCGGGCGGAGCCGAGGACGTTCTTCATCCAGCAGTTGGGGCCGCCGGTGTTGCCGACGTCCCACCATGTCTCGACGAGGAGATTGTCGGAGCCGTTGTAGTTGAACGCCGGGCCGCAAGCCCAACCGAACCAGGTGTTTACCGGCACGTTTATCGTAACGGGATTAGCCGAAAAAACCGTCACGGGGGTCCTGCCGTCGTAATTCGCCGCGAAAGGCGTAGTGAGCGCGTTTAACGACGTATGGCAGAGTTTTACGGAGAAATTGCTCAGTATGGCTCGCTGGGTGCTGCCGGTACCCATCGCCGAGTACCACTCCCACCGCGTAATCGTGCCGGCGGGGATGGCGTCCGTCTTCAGTACCAGGCCCTGGTACCGATAGGCCTCGATGCCTCAACACGCCGAGAACGGCGCTTTGACGGCCGTCTCCCGGCCGCCGACGACGAACTGCGCCGCGGAGGCGCCGGCCGCGGTTAGACATACGAGTATAAATAACTTCCGAACCATCGCGTAACCTCCCTTATTTATCCTTCACCACTCACATTTTAAATCCGTTAAGCGCGCGTGTCAAGCCTATATATTAGAATTTGCGAGAGAAAAAAAGCCGGCCCGGAGGCCGGCTCGAGCGCGGCGACGCCCCATTCCGCGTCAACGATAAATCGCCTTAACGCGCCCCAGCGACGTGGATGCCACGGCGGCCCCGCTTATCGTTATCCGCATGTTGTGGAGGTAGTTCGTTACTTGCCCCTTATCGGGATAGCCGTAGTAAGGCGTCGACCCTTTGATATACGAATATACGTACCGGCCCGTATAAGCCCCCCAGTACGTGTACGCGTGGCCGTTGTTGTCGCCTTCCCACCACACCTCGAAAAGCAGGTTGTCGGTGCCGTTGTACTTGAACGCCTTGTCGAAGTCGAAGCCGAACCATTGGTACGCGGTGGCGGCGATGCGGCACGTATCCCGGTAAAAAACCTGGAGCGGCGTCTTGCCGTCGTAATTGTCGGCGTACGTATCCGTGAGCGTCGTTAAGGAGGTGTGGCAACACTTAAAACGGAATTTGTAGAAATCGCCCGCCTTTTGCGTCTGCGACGCGTACCACTCCCACTTAGTTACGTCGCCCGCGGGAACGGCGTCCGTCTTCAGGACCAGCGCCTGGCCCCGGAAGGCGTTGTCTCAGCTCCCGCAAAACGGATAATTAACCGGGAAATCGCCGCCGCCGACGGTGACGAGGACGGCCTGGGCCGCGGCCGCGGCCAAGACGCAGAAGCTCGCACCTAATAACGCCCTCATAAGTAAACCCCCTATGGGTTGTGGGTTTTCGGCCTTGCGTTACTGCCGTTAAAGATTTTATAGAACTAAGCGGTCCTTGTCAAGCCGAAAACAGGCCGCCCTTAACGGGCCGTCATAAAACCGGCTACCGGAAGAGGGCTTTGACGCGCCCCAGCGACGTAGGCGCGACGGCGTCCGGCTCGAGCGTAATCCGCATATAGTGGAGCCAATGGAAGACCTTGCCCTGGTCCGGGTAGCCGTACTCCGGGACGCCGTTCTTCTTCGCGGCGAAGACGCAGCGGTCCTGCTCCGGGACGGCCGCGGTGAAGACCAAGCCGCCGCCGCCGTCGTCTCCCTCCCACCAAACCTCGACGAGAAGGTTGTGTTCGCCTTCATACTTGAAGGCCGGCTTAGCGTCGAAGCCGAACCACTCCCGAATCCGCATATTGACCGTCACCGGGTCGGCGTAGAAGACTCGGGCCGGCGTCCGCCCCTCATAGTTACTCTTGAAAGGGGCTACCAGGTCCGCGCGGGAGGTGTGGCAGAGCAATACCTTGAATTTGTAAAACTTCCCGGTGGTGGGCTCGAGCTCGCCGCCGTGCCACTCCCACCGGGTAATCTCGCCGGCGACGAGGCCGTCGGTCTTCCGGACGACCTCCATGCACCTCATCGCCTCGTAACCGCCGCCGCCGTAGTACGGCATATTTACCCGCTGCGCCGCGTCGCCCACGAGGATATAGTTGGCGCCCGCGGCGGCGACGAAGCAAGCGGTTAAAATCAATATCGCACGCAAACCCGTTCGCCCCCGACGATAAGTCGCGGCCTTAACGGTACACCGCCTTGACGCGACCGAGCGACGTCGGCGCCACGGCCGCGGGCGATAGCTTTATCCGCATATAGTGTACGAAGTCGAAGACCGCGGGTTCGCACGGAACCGGCCCGGCGTACATACAGCACCGGCCCTCCTTCGGCGTCCAGTACGTAACTACCCCCGGCGCGCCGCTCCGCTCTTTCCAGTGGACTTCGACGATGAGGTTATCTTTGCCGTTGTACTCGAAGGGGGGCGAGAAGTCGAAGCCGAACCACGTATACGCGGGCGGCTTGATGCGCAGCTCGTCGTCGGCGAACACCTGCACCGGCTTATTGCCGTCGTAATTTTTCTCGAAGTCGGCGACCAGTTTTTCGCGGGAGGTATGGCATACTTTGACCCAGAAATCCTTGAACCCGCCGACGGAAATCAACGAGCTCGCGTACCACTCCCACCGCGTAACGGTCCCGGCCATAAGGCCTTCCTCTTTCAGCGCCAGGTCCTGGCACCGCACGGTCCGGGTATTTCAACAGCCGTAGAACGGGAACGACGACATATACGTCCGGGAGCCGACTACGACGTAGGCCGGGGAGGCGCACCCTACGGCGGCGATTGTGAAGCAGGCCGCAATTACGAATTTCGCCTTCATCTCTTCTCTTCACCCGCCACGAGTTTTTAGCCAGGTACTTACGTTTTTATATTACCAAAATAATTACGTAAAATCAAGGAATCGCGGCCGGCGTGTACGCACCGGCTACGAAAAAAGCCGGCCTTTCGGCCGGCTTCGTCGAGGCCTATCTTCGGACTTATTTAAATACGGCCTTCACGCGCCCCAGCGACGTAGGCGCTACGGCGTTCGGCTCCAGCGTAATCCGCATGTAATGGACGTAGTTCGCCAAGTACACCGGCTCGCTGTTAAACGTATATACGCAGCGCGCCGTCGCCGGGCTCCAATAAGTGTAGCAGGTCCCGCCGCTGTCGCCGTTCCAGGATACGTCGACAATCAGGTTATCCTTGCCGTCGTACTCGAACTGCTTGTCGAAGTCGAAACCGAACCAGTTGCCGGGGCTCCCGCTGAGGTAGTACGAGCTCCTGCTGAAGACTTCGAGCGGCGTTTTGCCGCCGAAGTTCGTCGCGAAGTTGCCGACGAGCTTGGTAACGTTGGTATGACACAGTCTGATGGAGAGGTTGTTATAAGTACCGGCGGTGGACGATTCGCAATGCCATTCCCATCTACCTATCGTGCCGCCCGGGATCGTATCCGTACTTAGAACCAGGTCCTGGCTCCGCGCGGAATCGACCCCTCAACAACCTCGCCAGGGATATAACGCTCGGCCGCTCCGGCTGCCGACGACGAAAAGGTCCGCGAACGCCGTCCCGGCGGCCAAGGCGCAAACGCAAACTACGACTACCGCTCTCATTTTATTACCTCCTGAATCAAAGGCCGAAAATTCGACCGAGCTAAAATACACTCTCTTCTAATATAATTTTAAACGCTAAACCTTCCGTTGTCAAGCCAAAACGTCAACCTTCGGGCAAAGGCGACGTCGCCACAGCCCGGTGCGCCCCCCGCGAAAAAACCGGCCTTTCGGCCGGCTTAGTCATCGAGACCCTGAACGGAGTTCTAGTTGTACAACGCCTTGACGCGGCCGAGCGACGTCGCCCTGACGCCCAAGGCGCCGATCGAGATACGCATGTAGTGTAGGTAGTTGCTTAGGTAGGGCGACCCGCCGTTAACACTATATACGCAATGCGCGGTCGCCGGGCTCCAGTGATTGTACGCGTAGCCGCCGGAATCGCCGTTCCACTGAACCTCGATTATGAAGTTATCCTTGCCGT
>CAZWAM010000066.1:11149-12336 GCA_964631855.1 uncultured bacterium
AACGATCTCATAGCTTTACCTCCCGTCTCGTACTTTGAAGAAAGCGGCTGTTTTTTAACTCCGGGCACATTATAACCTCGATCGCCCCCTGTGTCAAGGAAAAAATTTCGCCAACCTGTCGGGCCAAGGGACGTGGTATCCACTTGAAAGGGGGCCGACGAGGTCGCGGACTACCTCGAAAAACGCATCGCCGCGGCGAAGGCGTATTTCCGGCCGGGACGCCTCGCCTCGACGATATCGAATACCTATACAAAAATTCGGGCGCCCAAGGTATAATACACGGGACGCTGTCTTTCTGCGCACGGTTCCTGCTCGGGCAAGGCTCCGTAAAAAGATTTGCGGCCGAGCGCGACATCCCGCTCGTGGCCGTCGAGGCCGATTATTCCGAGGGCGACGTGCGCCAGCTCAAAACGCGCGTCGAAGCGTTCGTAGAACAGCTGAGCTCGTAAATGCCTTATTACGCCGGCATCGACGTAGGGTCCATCGCGACGAAGTGCGTAGTCGTGAACGACGACGGGAGGGCCGCGGCCAGCGCGGTCCTCCCTACCGGCGTAGCGGGTGCGAAAGCGGCGCGTGCGGCTTTCGAACAAGTTCTCGCCGACCTCGGCGTAGGCAGTGACCGAGTCGTCGCGGTCGTGGGGACCGGCTACGGCCGCGCGCGCGTCCCTTTCGCCGACCGCGCCGTGACGGAAATAATGTGCCACGCGCGGGGGGCCTACGAGCACGTGGGCGGCGGCGTCACGCTCGTGGACGTGGGAGGCCAAGACGTCAAAGCCGTACGCGTCGACGAACGAGGCGGCGTGGCCGAGTTCGCGATGAACGACCGTTGCGCCGCCGGGACCGGCCGCTTCCTGGAGATAATGGCTCGAGCCCTCGATATGGACCTGCTCGAGCTGGCGGAAATAGACCCGGGCCGCGCCGACGCGGCGAAGGTCAACAACATGTGCACGGTCTTCGCGGAATCGGAAGTAGTGGGCTTACTGCACGAAGACGTAGACCCGGCGGCAATCGGCGCGGGCGTGTTGCGCGCCGTAGCGGACCGCGTAGCCTCGCTCGCCCGGCGCGTAGGCGGCGCGCCGTTCGCGCTGTCGGGGGGCGTCGCGCTAAGCCGCGGCTTCGCCCGGGCGCTGTCCTCGGCGCTCCCCGGGCCCGTAGAAGTCCTCCCCGAGCCACAGCTCGTGGGCGCC
>CAZWAM010000067.1:0-7633 GCA_964631855.1 uncultured bacterium
GTGGAAGCGCCGCTCGCGCTCGCGCGCCGCGACGCATTCGCAGGGCCGCGCCACCGTCACCGGCGCACCGCCCGCCTCCGCCCGGGCGAACCACTCCCGCTCCCGGCGCGTTAGGTCTCCCTCGGCGATGCCGTAGTGCTCGCAATATTCTGCCGCGGTCCGAAACGTCAGCACTACCGCGCCCGTGTCGAGGCAGCGGCGGCAGGAGGCCGGGTCGTCGGGCCAGAGCCAGCTCGGCGGCTCAGCGGGCCAATCCCGGATGAGGTCCGTGTCGCCTATTTTGACCGTCATTTTATAAACTTCCGGCCCCCCGGGTTGACGGCGCCGGTGTAGCTCGAGCCGCGCGGGCCGCTCTTGGCAGCCTTTATCGGCCCGGCGAGGAACTTGTCCACCTTGGCGCCCTCGCCCCGCGAGAGGAACTGGTCCAACGACCAGCCGCTTTTCGTTTCACGCCACTCGCGCCAGAACGGCTCGTCGGAGTCGCCGTAGTTGTTGACGGCCTGGACGAGTTGCTCGACGGCGAAGTCGCGCAGGCGGGCGGCTATGGCGCGGCGCATCGCGTCGGTAAGGCGGCGGTGCTTGGGGAATATTTTTGGATGTGAGTTCCAGGCGTCGAAGATCTTTCCATATATAATTTCATTATATGCATTACTTTCTTTCTTTAGTGCGCGACCCTTGCGCGGGGCTTGCGTTGACGTTGCGTCGGCTATTGCGTTCGCGTAGCTCTTCACGTCCTGGTAACGTTCGTAATTGCAGACCGTTATAAGCGTGACCCCGTGCGTCACCTTATGCGTTAAAAACCCGGCACTTTCTAAAATGCTGACGGCCGAACGGCAATTGGCGTAGGAGAGCTTGAACTCCTCCGCCATCCGCCGGACCGACGACGCGTACTGACCCCTTTTTATTTTGATAACGTTCCCGTCGGGCGCGAGGTAGTCGCCGTCCCGCCAGCGCGCGCGCAAGAGCAACAGGACCATGAACTTGAAGTGCTCGGCGCGCAGCTGCACCGGCCAGCCGTCGCGCGCGGCGACCTTGCGCGCCAGGAGTACGTACCCCCCGTCCGCCGCGGCCCCATCAGCCAAGGCCGTCACCGCCGGCGGCCCGGGCGCTGAAACCCTCGAGCGTCATTGCGATTACGGTTGAAGTTGTTTTAGGGAGAGTTTAACGGAAAGGAACACGGCGTCGCGGCCGAAATTGCGTCCCCGCCGAATTTTCGGCTTGACTACGGCGTCAATTAAGGCTATAAATAACGGCGCCCATTTTTATTTCCCATATCCTTGTATAACATCAAATCCCGAAATGTCAACATGCGCGCGGACGTAACAACAAATTAATTAAGAAATATTCGGGGGTATTAATTTACCGCCGCGAAAACGCCCCGACGCGCAAAGGAGGAACGTTGAAAACACGCCACGATTCGTACTGCGGCCTGTACTGCGCCGCCTGCCCCATCTTGGCGGCGACGGTGAAGGGGGAGGTTGAGGCCAAGGCCGCGGCGTGGGACCTGCCCGCGGAGGACATCGTCTGTCACGGCTGCAAAACAAAGGTTAACGCCGGGATCTCCGCCGACTGCGTCATGAGGCTGTGCGCGCGGGACCGCGGCCTCGACTTCTGCGTGGAGTGCGACGACTACCCCTGCGGCACGGTCCAAACTTTCCAGCACGACAGGCTCCCCCATCACACGCTCACAGCTCCCAACCTGGAGGCGATATCCGACCACGGCGTCGACGAGTGGCTCGCGGAGCAGAAGAAGCGATGGAGCTGCCCGGCGTGCGGCACGGCCTTCACCTGGTACGAGGAGGAGTGCCAAAGCTGCGGCGGCGAGCTCTACGACGCTTGCGCCGAGGAGAACGACTGGGCCGAAGAAGAGGCTCGCGAGGCGGAGGGCACCAGCGCCTACTGGAAGATACGTCGCCGAATTCGGCGCTTCCGCTGAGGGGGCCCGCGAGTTGGAGTAGGAAACGTAGTAACGCACGGGGGCTAATACTTAAGGAGGGAAACATGAAGACGCGCTACGATTCGTATTGCGGCCTGTACTGCGGCGCCTGCCCCATCCTGGTCGCCACGGTGAAGGGGGAGGTTGAGGCCAAGGCCGCGGCGTGGGAGATGTCCGCTAAGGACATCGTGTGCCAAGGGTGCAAGACGAAGGTCATAGCGACGTATTGCACCGACTGTATAATGAGGCTGTGCGCCCGGGACCACGGCCTCGACTTCTGCGTGGAGTGCGAAGACTACCCCTGCGGCACGGTCCAAACCTTCGAGCGGGACGGATACCCCCACCACACGCTCATAACGGCGAACTCGGAGGCGATCGCCGACGGCGGCGTCGACGCCTGGCTCGACGAGCAGAAGAAGCGATGGAGCTGCGCCGAGTGCGGCACGGCCTTCACCTGGTACGACGAGGAGTGCGCCAAGTGCGGCGGCAAGCTCTACGACGCCTGCGCCGAGGAGGCGGACCTGGCGGAAGAAAAGGGCCGGGAGAGCGAAGGCGAAAGCGCCTACTGGAAGCTGCGCCGCAAGCTTCGGCGCTTCCGCTGAGGGGGCCGCGGTAAGGGAACGGACGTAACGTCTAACGAACGGCGAGACAGGGGGCGCCGTGGCGGAGCGGGAAACTTATTTTAATTACGGCGCGTACTGCGGCCTGTACTGCGGCGCGTGCGCCATAATGGTGGCCACCGAGCGGGGCGAGGTGGAGAAGCTCCTCGAGAAAGAGGAGGCCGCGGCGTACACCGTCGAGCAGCTGACGTGCCATGGGTGCCGGACCGACGTCCTGGCCTGCTGGTGCGCCGACTGCGAGATGCGCCGTTGCGGCCGCGAGAAGGGTCTGGCGTTCTGCTGCGAGTGCGACGAGTACCCCTGCGAGCACAATAAGACGTTCCAGGCCGACAAGTACGCGCACCACTCGGTCGTCCTGAAGAATTTAGAGGCCATACGGGAGCGCGGAGGCGAGGCGTGGCTCGGCGAGCAGAAGGAGCGGTGGAGCTGCCCGTCGTGCGGCGCGCGCTTCACCTGGTACGACGATAAATGCGAGGGCTGCGGCGAGGCGCTCTACGACTGCCGCGCGGAGGAGAGGGACTTAGCGGAATAAGAGGAGGGCAGGGGTTACGCGGAAGGACGGGAGAAACCGATTAGTAAAAACTGAAAGGCCGGCCCTTTATTCGTCGAATAATTTATCGGCTCGAGGCAAAGGGGGCGGCCTATAATCGTTCGGGTCTATACATTTCAAATAGGTATCTTTGTTAATAGTTATCCATTCGCAGTTCGGAATACCTAATCTATAGTGACGGGGTATTGAAGGCGAATCGGGGTAAGCACATTCAACGTATACCCACCGCCCCAACTCTTCCGATTCCAGCCATAAATCTTCGACTACGCCGGCGAGGTCTCGGTCTTGAGTAAAAAGCAACGCTACATCGTATTCGTTGTCTCTAAAAAGGTCGATTATATCCCTAGCCATTTGAACGTCGACGCCTTTTTCGCGCGCTATCTCTACCGTACCCTCTATGTGGTAAGCGAGCGTTCTCGTATATGATGCGAACCGCGGGTCAAGCGAATAGCATTCGAGTTTGTTTTTCCAAAACCAGTGCCATAAACGGCTTTTCTTCAGCGGCGGTACGCCGGTATAGAATCGAATACCAACCAATTTCTTATCGGGAAAGCGTAAACCGATTTCTTCGCTAATCTTTATTGGTTCGTAATTGGGCCAATAGCATTCGCGCGGGAAACACCGCATGGCTTGACGGAAAAGATTTTGCCCGTCTATAAACGAGATGACCCTTACCGTGTCGGGCTTAGTTAATTTGACTATTTCCTCCATAAAACTAAACCCCCGCGCATATCCCGAAGGTTGATGGCGGGGGAGGAATTCTTTTATATTTATATCATAAGTGAACCCAAAAGTCAAGTGTTTTTTAAGGATAGACGCCCGGAGGCCTGCTGCCGGCGGCGCGGTCGCTGCCGGCCTTTGCGTTGCTTGTTGAAGTACGATGAAGAAGATTATATACGTCGTCGCGATTGTCGCTCTCGAGGGCGCGGCCTACGCCGCCTGCGAGTTCCCCTACTACCCGGAGTTCGCGGACGAGTTTAGTAAAGTAGAGGAGGTTACGCCGCTGTTGGCCAAGAAGGTGGTAATGGCCAGGCCCTTTATTTGCCCCGTCGGCGCGGTCGTATGCGAGCCGCTTGTCGTGCGCGACATAGCCGGAAAACCCACCTGGATTTTCGTCGCGGCCTACCGCGGCGACGACCTCGAGTACGTCGACCGGCGGAACGCGATCGCGCGGAAGTTGAACGCCGGCGAGCGGCTCGAGGCCGCGGACCTAGCCGCGGAAGTCAAGGCTTACTACGCCGGCGACTACGGGAAAGCCTTATTTTGTAAGGGAACGGGCGCATACACGTGCGAAGACCTGGGGCGCCTCGTAACCGAGGGTTTCTTCCCTCCTTTAAGCGGTTACCGGAGCGCGTATCGGGTCGCAGCGTCCGAGCTCGGCGCCGAAGATTTCTACTTCACGCGGATTATCGCCTTCGGCGATTATACGGTCCAAATTTTTGAGTTCGAGGACGACGCCGGCGAAAAGACGGCCGTAATGGTCGACGAACATCGACACGCCTACCCGGCCGACCTGGAGGAGAACGCCGCGGTTATGCGGGAAGCCTTACGGCGGCGTTATAATTGGTTCAAAGAAAACCCGGATAAAGCGGAACTGAACCGCGAACGTTGGCAAAGGATATTGCCCGAAAACGAGTAAACGCCACCTGGAACGGAACGACACCCGCCTAAAAAGCGCGCTTCAAGCGAGGGATTTTTTAACTATTATCCCGAAAAACAACGCGATTCCTATACTGGTCAAGGTACCTATTAAAAAATATTCTCCGAACTTCTCCTCCTCGTTAATCCTTTTATAACGGGCTATCGACTTAGCCGCTATTACGAAGGCCAACGCCGTATATTGGCCCGTTAAAACCAATACGAAAGCGACCCACCTCTCGAGCGTGCCGATGATGGCGCCGCGCCTCGCGGTGTCCGTATCCGCATCTATCGCCGTGACGACGACGAAATTCCTTGCACCGACTGCGGCAACTGCATTTCGATCTGCCCCCCGATATTCGTCGTCGTCGGCGTCGTGAGGGTTATTCGGCTCGGTATTTCCTTCGCCGTCATCGCCCCCGGGACGACGACGCGCTTCAATATCTTCGGGGAACACCCCCGACCGCTTTAAAACGCCCTTTATTATCGCGTTCGCCGGGGACGATAAATACAACAAGGCGGAGATTATAAAAAATAAGACCGTTAAACCGTGGACCGTGCACCCGTCGAAACCCGTTCTTGAGGCCACGAATAATAAAAACCGTTTAAACGACTCGAGTTTGACCAGGGGCGCGGCTACGACAAAACCCGATACGATGGCTATCGACGGGATGATTATGAAAAAAGCGGCGGAAACCCAACCGCGTTTACCCCTATACCATATAAATAACAGCCCGTAAGCCGCCAGGGGGAACGCCGCCAGCCATAACACCTCCGCAAACCCCGCCGGGGTAAATGCGTACACGCCGCCAGCGTACGCTAATCCCAACGCCAACAAACCCGCAGCCGTCTCATACCATTTAAGTTTTTCCCTGACGAGAATAGCCGTAACCACGGCCGTCGCTAAAATAAATACACTTGGCACGAACATATTAACTTTCCCTTATCTCAAAAACCCTCTTGGTAAATATTTCGCTTATCTTTTCCTCGATCTTTCGCATAAGTTTTACTTCCGCCTTTTTTAAAACCTTATAAATATATCTCGACGTCCGGTACTTAAAGCGATTTTGAATTTCGGAAACTTCGCACCCGTCGAAATAATACAAATTATATATCTTCCTTTGTTTTTCCGTTAAGTCCCAATACTCCGCAAAAAAAATCTCCGTCAAAATTTCTAATACGGGCTCTCTGTCGCCGAAACCCTTAACGCGACAAGTTACGTCGTCTTTCTTTGCCGCGTCGATTGCGTCCCGCGCGTTATGAAAACAAGGGCCGTCTATTCCTATGGCCTTATCCGGCGTCCGCTTCGTCGCGAGTTCGCCCTTCCCTATGCCGAACCTCAAGCGAGGCTCATCGCCCATGACGTTCTGTACAAACCTGGCGAACCACAACGGATCGGCGCCGACCTTTAGCAGCCCCTGGAACTCGTCGCCGGTCGTAATCACGAACTCGGCCTCGATGTCGGCCTTGCGGACCTTGTCGCGGTTCGCGCCGGAGACGGCCTTCCTCAGCTTGGCCTGGACCGCTTCCCTGGCGTCCAGGCCATACGCCCTCGAGCCGACCATATCCCCGATCAAAGCAACGTATATCATATTTTAATATTAACCTATTTCCCGCCGAATTCAAGCGAAATAAGTACAATTTCAGATATTGAACCGAAAAAAGTACAAAACGCTTTTTTGTATTAATAATGATACAAAACGGGTTTTAGTATTTATTGCGGTACATTTATGCTTACTCTATGATAGATTAATACACGGGCTTTACCCACTCGGAGCGCCAGCGACGTTAACCTGCCTTACGTATAAATTGAAACGTCCCGTCGTCATCGTCGGCCACGAACCCGCGTGGCCTCGCCTCTACGAGGAGGAGAGCGCCGGGGGCCGCGAGGCCGTTGACCTTTTTCGCGGTAATATCGTTCGGCTCCCTCGCCGGGGGCCGCGGACTCCGGCTTAGCGGAATGGGGCGAACCGCGAGAGGTCATTAGAGCCGAAGAGATGTACGGAGCTTAGCTCGACGTTCGCGGTTAATTGCACGGAGGTTGGCGTATGGCTATAAAATTTCACTGCTCACGCTGCGGCGCCGAGATCGTCGTCAAGTACTTGAAGCCGGGCGAGGAAGCGCTGTGCCGGAACTGGGGCGCCTACGTCGTCGTACCGGGCCACGAGGAAATCGAAAAGGCCGAGGGCGCCCTCGCCATCGGTAAAACCGCGGCCCTCGCGTTCGAGCTCAGATGCGACCGATGCGGCGAGGCCGTAGACGCCGCCGGCTTGAAGCCGGGCGAAACGGCCCCGTACCCGGAGTGGACGCTGCGCGCCGCGGCCACGTTCTTCTTCCCGGGGATATAAGGCCGGCGAGGCCGGCCCTGCGCCGTCGTAGGCGCGCACAGCCGTACGCCCGGTGCATGTAGGGGCCGACCTTTAGGTCGGCCCTTTTTTATTTGCAATCTTTAGGGTTTCTTTGTAATATTTAACATCAGAGGGTAGTGGCCCGAGGAGGTAAAGGGAAATGAAGAAGCTCGCGATAACGACGGCCGCGGCGCTCGGCGCGCTGGCGGCCTTTTCCGCTTGGGGCGCGTGGGTATACGAGGGCCAATGGGGCTCGTACGGCACAGGCAACGGCCAATTCCGACAAGCGGCGGGCGTCTTCGTAGCGCCGGACACGACTGTTTACGTGACGGATTGGTATAATCACCGGGTGCAGTATTTTACCTGGGACGGAAGCTTCCTCGGCAAGTGGGGTTCTTGGGGCCGGGGCCCCGGCGAGTTCAGTTACCCGGGAGGCACCGCCATTAAGAAGGTTTTTACTCGCGTCTACGTAGTCGACATTTTCAACCACCGGATTCAGTATTTCACTTCGACGGGCAGCTTCCTGGGCAAGTGGGGCTCG
>CAZWAM010000067.1:7733-9725 GCA_964631855.1 uncultured bacterium
TGGGGCTCGCACGGGTCCGGTGACGGCCAATTCGATAACCCTAGGGCCGTTACCTTAAATGCGGTCGGCGGCCGCGTGTACGTCGCCGATACCTACAACAACCGCGTCCAATACTTCAAGTGGGTGAACGTCGCCGTCGCGCCCGCGTCGCTGGGCCGGGTGAAGGCGTTGTTCCGGTAGGGGCGCACGTGGCAGCCGAAAGCCGCGATAAATTGTATCCACCCTCATATATGTTATTAAAAGTCAGGTATAATTTTTTGCTTGACACACATAAGGTGATTTTATAATAATAACAAAAGGGCGTGTTGGGCTCGCTTGTTCCCTGTGTACGCGGGCGAGGGCGTTGCTGGCAAGCGTAGTATAATGCGATATTACCTAGAACGCTGTAACGCGGTACGGGTAATAATCTGGCCCGGGTCGGGGCTTAGGCCGGCCGCGGGTTTTAACTTTTTAACGCAGAGGGATATTGTCGACGAAAGGAGCGGCGCATGAAAAGGGTCCTTGCAATCGCGGCGGTTGGCTCGTTTTTAATGGTGAGCTGCGGAACCATCTTCCACGGCACGAGCGTCGAAGTAGCGATCCGTAGTACGCCCGGGTGCACAGTCACCGTTGACGGAGCCAACACGTACCAAACCCCTACAATCATAAAGCTAAAGCGAGGGGATTCCCATACTTTCAAGTTCGAAAAGGAGGGTTACAAGCCCGTTACGGTCCGCGTAGATAACGATATTTTGGTCGGTACGTTGATAGCGGACATTTTCCTCACCGGCGTAATAGGCGTCGTAGTCGACCTTGTCGACGGGGCCATGTATACCCTCGACCAGAAAAATATCGAAGTGGCCCTCCAAGAGGAAGGCATTTCCTTCAATATTCCCGAGACGACGGACGACGAGGTTTTCATCCTCCTCGCAGACAAAGCCCAAGTAGACGCCTACCACGCCTTGAAAGCCGAAGTGCCGGAATAATCCGTTCTTGATACAAGCGAAGCGCCCGCGAGGGCGCTTCTTTTTTATTGCGATATCGCTCGCCCGTAAGTATTTCGGATTGCGAGTTACAAAGCCCCGCCCTTCTACATAACACTTATGCTTAATTCAAATTTGAAATCAAGTCCGTCGGCGCCGACTGGTAGCAAGCCGTAGCTGCCTCGCGCAACGGCCGTACGCCGCGCGGGCTGCGCGAGCGCGTAAACGGCCTCGGCCTTGCTCGTAAAGCCGACCAACACCAAAACGCCGCCAACGACCGTTAAGCCGGACCCGATGAGGAAGGCCGTTTCCGCTCCTTTAGTGTCGGCGTCGCCCCCGAATATACCTTCGACCGACTCGGCCGCCGCCAAACTCGCTGATACGGAAATGGTAGTTAGGCCGACGCCCATCGTTACCAGGCCCGGCAACCAAAGGTTTTTTCTGCTTTTCGCCGGATCGATCAAGGCACCCTCGCGGTAGTAACCTTTTCCGGGAACGAAAACCATGCTCGGGTCCGTAACGTCGCGGGACGGGGCCGGGAACTCGTAGCCGCATCGTTCACATTCGCCGGCTCTAAGGGCGTTTTCCTTCCCACAACGAGGGCATATTAGCTTGTCGTACGCGTTACTTATCCTAACCCCTTCCCAAATATCCTCGGTTTCTTTCTCTTCGCCGGGCCGCGTCGCGGCTATCGTGAGGTCTTCGGCCGGCGTTAGGTCGGGTCTAACGCCGCCATTCGCCCACACGGGCGAAGCCGCGCATACGAGGGATATCGACGCCGTAAAGGCCGCCCTCCTCGTAATCGTTTTAACCACGGCCCGCTCCTTTCTTCTAAATCGCCGCTCGGATTAATTTACTAACCGTTCTTGGCGCGCTATATATGCTACTAAATATCCGCCGAGTTCGCAACACGATATTCATTCCTTAACCGCCGTCCGGGGTCCCTTGCGGCGTGACGCCCCGCCGTTTACCCCGCTTCCCTCGGCCGCATCCGGGCGTTGTTCCGGTAGGGGCGGCTGGCAGGTAGGGG
>CAZWAM010000067.1:9825-12299 GCA_964631855.1 uncultured bacterium
TAAGCCCTTTTTTATTTTTATAATAGAAATTTTTGTGGTATAGTTAATTCAAAGGGGTAGTAGCCCGAGGAGGTTTGGGTAAATGAAAAAGCTCGCGATTACGACGGCCGCGGCGCTGGGCGCGCTTGCGGCCGTATGCGCTTTCGGCGCCTGGGTGTACGAGGGCAAGTGGGGCTCGTCGGGGTCCGGCAACGGCAAGTTTAGTTTCCCATATAGTGTAGCCGTAGGCCCCAACGGCAACGTTTACGTCGCCGACAGGGGTAACCACCGCATCCAATATTTCACTGCCACGGGTTCGTTCCTCGGAAAGTGGGGTTCGTGGGGGACCGGCAACGGCCAATTCGAGATGCCCAACGGCGTCGCCGTAACGCCCGCCGGCGATAAAGTTTACGTAGCGGATTCATTCAACGATCGCATCCAATACTTCACACCGACCGGCTCGTACCTGGGCAAATGGGGCTCGCACGGGTCCGGTGACGGCCAATTCTACTACCCCGAAGGCGTCGGCGTAGCCCCCAACGGAAACGTTTACGTAACCGATCTCGATAACTACCGCATCCAATACTTCACGGCGACGGGCTCTTTCCTCGGAAAATGGGGCTCGTATTGGCCGCGGGGCCCTGCCTTCGCCGCCAACGGCAACGTTTACATAAGCGAGTCAAAGAATTATCGCGTCCAGTACTTCACCTCGAGCGGGTCCTACCTCGGCAAATGGGGCTCGTATGGGTCCGGCAACGGCCAATTCGATTTCCCCCGCGGCGTCGCCGTAGCCTCGAGCGGTAACGTCTTCGTCGCCGATTGTTACAACTACCGCATCCAGTACTTCACCTCGAGCGGTTCGTTCCTCGGAAAATGGGGCTCGCGCGGCTCGGGCGAAGGCCAATTCGCCTGCCCCGCCGACGTAGCCTTGGGAGCGGCGGCCGGCAGGGTATATGTCGTCGACGCCACGAACGGCCGCGTCCAATATTTCAAATGGGTAAACGTCGCCGTCGCGCCCGCGTCGCTGGGGCGCGTGAAGGCGTTGTTCCGGTAGGGGCGGCCGGCGGCGTCCCTCGACAAGGGGCTTAAGCCCCTTGCCCTGAACCGGAATAATTTTCGCTTGACTAATTTGGGGAATTATTCAATAATGGTTCGCGCGGGGTTTAATAACGGCTACCGGGCCACTTTCTGGGCGGGGTGACGATATGCCCGGGACGGCGGAAACTAAGGGGAAGAATACGAGAGCGCGGCGGCAGTACGGCAAGTCGCTAACGCGAGTAATACCCCGGCCGGGCCCGCGGGGCCGCCGGGGCTTTTTGCTCCTGCGTATTCGCTCTTTTTCTTTAACGTTGGCTCAGCGGCATACCCGCCCGCGGGGGACCTCGCGGGGGGACGGTCGCGCTAATTGGGGACCATTAAAGAAAGGGGTGCGGGATGAAAAGGCGTGTGGTTATCATCGTATTGGCGGCGGCGGTAACGATTGCCGCGGCCTGGGCCTCGCCCCCCCGCTACGAGTATGAGGGCCAGTGGGGCGAGATGGGAACGGGCAACGGCCAGTTCGACTTCCCCTTCGCCGTGGGCGTCGCGCCCAACGGCAACGTCTACGTAAGCGACCACTACAACGACCGCGTCCAGTACTTCACGGCTACGGGGACGTACCTCGGCAAGTGGGGTAGGACCGGCTCGCGCAACGGCGATTTCCGCCGCCCCGCGGGCCTGGAAGTCGGTACCGACGGCACCGTTTACGTGGCCGACCAGCTAAACCATCGCGTCCAGTACTTCACGCTGGCGGGCGGGTTCCAAGGCAAATGGGGGAAGTTCGGGACCGGCGACGGCGAGTTCAACGGGCCGCGGGGTGTGGCGGTCGCGCCCAACGGCAACGTTTACGTCGCGGACACACGCAACCACCGGATTCAGTACTTCACCTCGAGCGGGTCTTTTCTCGGCAAATGGGGCGCTAAGGGCTCGCGCAGCGGCGATTTCGACGGCCCGGCTGCCGTAGGCGTCGCCTCCGGCGGCAACGTCTACGTAGCGGATTATTATAACCACCGCGTCCAGTACTTCACCTCGAGCGGCTCCTATCTGGGCCAATGGGGCGGGTACGGCAGCGGCAGCGGCCGGTTCAACGGGCCCGCGGACGTGGCGCTCGGCCCGCGAGGCGGCGTCTTCGTCGCCGACAGGTATAACCATCGCATCCAGTGCTTTACCTCGAGCGGGTCCTTCCTCGACAAGTGGGGCTTTTGCGGCTGCGGCGACGGCGAGTTCGACGGGGCCGGCGCCGTGGCCGTCACCGCGAACGGCCGCCGGACGTACGTCGGCGACGTAAACAACTGCCGCGTCCAATACTTCAACCTTACGAACCCGGCGGTGGCGCCCACGTCGCTTGGCCGCGTCAAGGCGCTGCTTAGGTAGGGGCGACTGGCAGGTAGGGGCGACTGGCGGGTAGGGGCGACTGGCCAGTCGCCCAGATAGATGTAGGGGCCGACCTTCAGGTC
>CAZWAM010000068.1:0-9797 GCA_964631855.1 uncultured bacterium
CCGCCCGTGGCCAGCCTGGAGACGTACGAGCCCGCGCTCCCGACCAAGATATACGACCGCCACGGCGGGCTGGTCACGTCCTTTCAGGTCGAGCGGCGCTATCTCAGGCCCTTTTCGGCGTTCCCGCGGGACCTCGTCAACGCCACCCTCGCCATCGAGGACGAGCGGTTCTACAAGCACCACGGCATCGATTACATAGCTATAGGGAGGGCCGCGTGGGCCAACGTTAAAGCCCGGCGCGTAGTTCAGGGCGGTTCGACGATAACGCAACAGCTCGCGCGCGACCTCTTCCTGACGCGGGAGCGTACGCTCGGGCGAAAGCTGCGGGAGGCGATCTTAGCCGGCAAAATAGAGGGGGCTTATACCAAGCAGGAAGTCTTATATTTCTATCTGAACCAGATTTATTACGGCCACAACGCCTACGGCGCCGAGGCCGCGGCGCGCGTATATTTCAATAAGCACGTCGACGATTTGACGCTCGCCGAATGCGCGGTAATCGCGGGGTTGCCGCGCTCGCCGGCGAGGTTCTCGCCGTATGTCAATCCTGACGAAGCGCTCAAGCGCCGCAATATGGTGCTCGCGAAGATGTACGAGCTCGGTTACCTCGAGCGGGGACGTTACGAAAAGGCGAAGTCGACGCCGACGGAAGTCGCGCCCGTGAGGCGCGACCCGGACCGCGCGCCCTATTTTACGGAATACGTCCGCCGGTTGCTAATCCGGCGATACGGTTCCGAGCGCGTGTTCCGCGCCGGCCTGCGGGTCTATACGACGTTGGACCTGCGCCGTCAGGAGATCGCGGCTAAGGCCGTGGCGTGGGGTCTGGACCGGCTCGAGAAAAGGCACGGAAAGAAGATAGCTCGCTACAACGCCGAGCTGAAATTTTCGAAGCTCGAGAACGGCCAGGTTCGTTACGTCCGCGTAGCGGATATGACGAAGGCGGTTGCGATATGCGACCTCGGCGGCGGCATAACCGGCACGATGGATATCTCGCCCGCGGAGTGGTCGTTCCCCTTTAAACCGGATAAGGTTATAAAGGTGGGCGAGGAGATACCGGCGAAGGTCGTGGGCATTTACGCGAAGAAGAAGAAAGTGCTTCTCGCGTTCGAGCAGGAGCCATTCCTCCAGTGTTCGATGTTGGCTATGGAGGGCGCTACGGGCGACATCCTCGCCATGGTCGGCGGCGCCGATTTCAACGAGTCGAAGTTCAACCGCGCGGTCCAGGCGAAGCGGCAGCCCGGCTCGTCTTTCAAGCCGTTTTTGTATACCGCGGCCATAGACAACGGCTTCACGGCCGCCGACGTCGTCATGGACTCGCCGTTCCGCGTCGAGGCCGACGGCGTGGTTTGGCAACCCCGTAACTACAGCGGGGCGACTTCCGGGCCCATGACCATCCGGCGCGCCATCGAGCTGTCCATAAACCTCGTCGCCGCGCGTCTTATAGATGAAGTGGGCGTGGAGACGGTGATCGATTACGCTCATCGGATGGGCGTGAAGAGCGAGTTGGTTCCGGTGTATTCGCTCGCGCTCGGCTCGAGCGACGTTACGCTTTTGGATATGGTGGACGGCTTTGCGACGTTGGCCAATATGGGCGTCCACGTCGAGCCGCGTGCGATTACGCGCGTCGAGGACCGCTACGGCAACGTACTGGAGGAATTCCCGGTTAAACGCGAGGTAGTGTTGAGAGAAGGTACGTGCGCCATTATGGCGAATATGATGGAGGGGGTTATCACCCGCGGTACCGGGGCGTTGGCGGGGCGATTTGGTTTCAAAGGCCGCGGCGCGGCCAAGACCGGGACGACCGACGGCACCGCGGACACTTGGATGGTCGGCTTCGTACCTGAGGGCATGGTCGCGGGCGTTTGGGTGGGACGCGACGACCACGGCCCCCTGGGTTATAGCGCGACGGGCGCATCCTACGCCGTACCGATTTGGGCGAAATTTATGAGTGAGGCGCTGGGCGAGCGCGGCGACGTGACGTTCCAAAATCCTCCCGGCGTCGTAAGCGCGCGCGTATGCGAGGAGTCGGGCCTGTTGGCGACTAGCAAGTGTAAGCGAGTTATCTCGGAATCATTTCTAGAAGGCTCCGCACCCACCAAGTTTTGCGACATGCACGAGCCGCCCGACTTTGCGCTTAAAGACGTAAAGGCCCCTCCCGTTTACGAGTCGCCCGGCGAATCGCGGCCGCCCCCCGACCTTTAGCGGTTCCGTGACGTTATTGGCCACTACGCGCGACGAGCGAATGATGGCCGAAGCTCTTAGGCTCGGCCGATTGCGAAAAGGGCGGACCGCGCCCAATCCGGCCGTCGGCGCGGTGGTCGCCTTGGGCGAAAAAATACTCGGGAGAGGCTTTCACGAACGTGCCGGCGCGCCCCACGCCGAGGTAATAGCTTTGGGGGAGGCGGGCGCTCGGGCGCGGGACGCTACGTTGTACGTAACTCTCGAGCCTTGCGTCACGCGTGGACGGACGCCGGCCTGTGCGCCGTTTGTCGCGGCGTCCGGCGTAAAAAAAGTAGTAATCGGTACCCTCGACCCCCATCCGGACGTGGCGGGCAAAGGCGCCGCGGCCTTGCAGGAGGCTGGTATCGGCGTCGTCGTAGGCGTTCGGGAGCGCGAATGCAGGCACCTGGTCGAGGACTTTGCGAAGTTCGTCGCGGCTAAGACGCCCTGGGTGACGGCGAAGTTCGCGATGTCGCTCGACGGTAAAATCGCGACGCGTAGCGGCGACGCGACGTGGATTTCCGGGCCGGCGGCGCGGCGCTACGCGCACCGCCTCAGGTGGGAACACGGCGCCGTGGCGGTGGGCGCGGGGACGTTGCGGGCCGACGACCCTCGTTTGACGGTCCGTCTCCCCGGCTACGACCTTTCGGAGGGGCCGGTGCGTTTGATAATATCGTCCCGCGCCGTTCTCCCGCCCCGCGCGCGGGTTTTCGAGGGCGTGCCAAAGCCGCCGGTATGGGTCGCCTGCACCCGCCGCGCGAGGCCGCGGACCGTCGCGCGATTGACCCGGCGAGGCGCCGAAATTATAATGTGTAAAGAAGAAGGCGGCCGCGTCTCGCTAAGCGATTTACTCGCCCGGTTGGCGGAGCGAAACGTAACGAGCCTGTTGGTAGAGGGGGGCGAGGAGTTACTGGGCGGTTTTTTTGACCGCGGCCTTGTGGACCGGGTAGTAGCGGTTACCGTCCCCAAAATAATCGGCGGTAAGCGCGCCAAGTCTCCCGTGGGAGGACGAGGCGTAGGCCGCTTGGAGGACGCCGGGGTGTTGCGTGAGACGAGGCGTCGCTCTTTGGGGGATGACGTATTGCTCGAGGGATACTTCGTCGACGTGGACGATTACTTCGCGAGCGTGAAGCGCGCGACCGAGCGTTTGAGGGAGCGATGCAGAAACCGGTGATGTAACGCCGTGAGATGTTTACGGGTATAATAACGGAAGTCGGCGAAGTAGCGCGTTTCGCGGGCGGCGCGGCCGGCGGCCGGATAAAGGTAAAGGCCCCGAAGACGGCCGGCGTGCTTGAGGTCGGGGGCAGCGTCGCGTTGGAGGGCGTTTGTCTGACGGCCGTCGACGTCGGCGAAGATTATTTCGAAGCGGATATTTCGCGCGAGACGGCGACGACGACGACAATAGGAAGCGCGAGGCCGGGGGACGCCGTCAATTTGGAGTTGCCCGCGGCGATGGGCGCGCCGCTCGGCGGCCACCTCGTCCAGGGTCACGTCGACGGCGTCGGGACGGTCAGGGAACTGGCGCCTTACGGCGACGGATACAAGCTGCGCGTAGCGGTACCGCCCGGCCTAAGCCGTTACGTCGTCGAAAAGGGCTCCGTCGCCGTGGCCGGGATAAGCTTGACCGCGGTTGACGTGGCCGACGATGAGTTCGGCGCGGCGATTATTCCGCACACGTACGAACGTACGACGTTGAAATACCGCCGCCCGGGCGACAAGGTAAACGTCGAAGTCGATTTGATGGCAAAATACGTGGAGCGTTTCGTAAGCGGAGGCCGCGGCGGTTTGACGCCCGAGCGGCTGGCTGAGCTCGGTTACGGCGGTTAACGGGGCCGGTGTTTATGGCACGGAAGACAGCCGGACGAAATAGCAGGAGCCCGTTTCTGACGGTCGAGGAAGCGCTAGCGACCTTCCGCGGTGGCGGGTTACTAATCTGCACGGACGATAGAGACCGCGAGAACGAGGGCGATTTTATTTGCGCGGCCGAGACGGTCACGCCGGACGTAATCAATTTTATGGTGACGCACGGCCGGGGGTTGGTCTGTTCGCCCATGGCCGAGCAAAGGGCTAACGAGCTCGGCTTGCCGCCGATGACGTCCGAAAATACCGGCCTTATGGGGACGCCGTTCACAGTCTCGGTCGACGCTATCGAAGGCACGACGACCGGCATTTCCGCGGGTGACCGCGCGAAAACGGTTAGGGTGCTGGCGGACCCGGCGACGAGGCCACAGCATCTCGCCCGGCCCGGCCACGTCTT
The DNA here is from genome assembly GCA_964631855.1 of uncultured bacterium. Lineage (GTDB taxonomy): Bacteria > RBG-13-66-14 > B26-G2 > WVWN01 > WVWN01 > WVWN01. The sequence goes on from CAZWAM010000068.1 coordinate 4,475, forward strand.
CCCGTTGCGTGCGAAGCCGGGCGGCGTCTTGGAGCGCGCCGGGCATACGGAGGCCGTCGTGGACTTGGTCCGCCTCGCGGGCCTGGCGCCCATAGGGGTCTTGTGCGAGATAATGAACGAGGACGGCACGATGGCGCGGATGCCGGCGTTAATCGAGGCGGCTCAGGGGTACGATATAGGTATCATTACCATCCACGATATAATTGAGTATCGGCGCCGCCACGAGAAGCTCGTGCGTAACATCCTTACCGCGCCCCTACCCACCGTCTACGGCGAGTTCACGATGCGCGTTTACGAATCGCTCACCACGCCCGACGAACACCACCTCGCGCTGGTCATGGGCGACGTCGCCGGCAAAGAGAACGTCCTCGTCCGGGTTCACTCGCAATGCCTTACGGGCGACGTGTTCCATTCGCTCAGGTGTGACTGCGGCGACCAGGTCCAGCGGGCGCTGGAGAGAATCGCCGCGGAGGGTGAGGGGGTGCTGCTTTATATGAGGCAAGAGGGTCGCGGCATCGGCCTCCTCAATAAAATTAAAACCTACATATTGCAAGACGAGGGCGTCGATACCGTGGACGCCAACGTGTTGTTGGGTTTCAAACCCGACGAGCGCCACTACGGCATCGGCGCTCAGATCCTGGCCGACCTCGGCCTTACCACCATTCGCCTGATGACCAACAACCCGACGAAGATGATAGGCCTTGAGGCGTACGGCCTTAAGATAGTGGAAAGGCTTCCCCTTCAGGCGAGGTCCCATAAACTCAATTACGAATACCTCAAGGCCAAGAAGGAAAAGCTGGGCCACCTCCTCGAGCTTGATAAGGGGGAAGGCGAGGAGGGGTAAAGCTACGAGCGCGAGACGGTTAAATCGACCGGCCTTCGGTCAAACGTTTTAACTGGGCTTTATATATATGCCCCGGAGGTTCGCGGATGGCGGGAACGGTTGAAGGTATTATCTCGGGCCGGGGGCGAAAATTCGCGGTCGCCCTCAGCCGGATGAACGAGTTCGTGACGCGGCGCCTTTTGGAAGGCGCGGTCGACACGCTCAAGCGCCACGAGGTAGCCGAAAACGACATAACGGTGGTCTATTGCCCGGGGTCCTTCGAGCTTCCGCCCGTAGCAAAACGTTTGGCGGCGGGCGGCGGTTTTGACGCCGTTATCTGCCTCGGCGCCGTGATACGCGGCGACACGCCGCATTTCCAATACATCGCCGCGGAAGTGGCTAAGGGCGTGGCCGCGGTGGCGCTCGAGGCAGACATCCCGGTGATCTTCGGCGTTTTAACCACGGACACGCTCGAGCAGGCGGTGGAACGCGCGGGGTCTAAGGCCGGCAATAAGGGTCGGGAAACCGCGCTCGCCGCGCTCGAGATGGTGGACCTCTTCGCAAGGCTGGGGGCCAAGGGGAAGTAGTTTGGGTAAGCGTCGCATCGCGCGCGAATTGGGATTGAAGCTGCTTTACCAACTCGAGCTCGTCCGGCCGGAAGGGCACGAGGCGACGATGCGGACGTTCTGGGAAGACCACCCCGCGGATACCGACGTCGAGCTCTTCGCGGCGCTTTTGGTGAAGACCGTACTCGAGCACCAACCGGAAATCGACCGGATAATAAAAGAGTCGGTAGACAATTGGGAGCTGCACCGCATCGCCCGCATCGAACGCAACTTACTGAGGCTGGCTACGGCTGAGATGTTGTATTTGGAGGACGTGCCGCCGAAAGCCTCTATGAACGAGGCTATCGAAATCGCCAAAATGTACGGCTCGACGAAGCGGTCGTTCCAGTTCATTAATGGCGTCCTGAACAACGTATACCGGCGCTACGTGATCAAAGAGTAAACCGTAGTTTTTTATTTGGGGCAAACGCCGTTTTGAAAACAGCTATTTTTTCCGACGTTCACGGCAACCTGGAGGCGTACCGCGCCTCCGTTTTGGATATTGCGCGCCGCGGGGACGTCGGCGCGTTGTGGTGCTTGGGGGACGTCGTCGGCTATGGCGCGGACCCGGAACGTTGCCTCGAAATTACCGCGGCCCTCGCCGGGGCGGCTCCACCGAAGCTCGACGGGGAACTGGCGGACGCGGTGGGTGCTTTGGCGGGGAAGCTCCGTTACGTCGTGCTCGGCAACCACGACGCCGCGGCCTTGGGCGACCAAATAATAAATTACTTCAACGACGCCGCGCGCGCCGCGGCCCTTTGGACCGCGGAGGAGCTCTCGCCGCAAGCTTGCCTTTTGCTCCGAAACTTCCCGCTCACCGCGACCGAGGGCGACGTGTTACTCGTTCATTCCACGCCGGCGCGGCCGCAGGAGTTTAACTACATAACCTCCATCGCCGACGCGGAAGAGGCGTTCGCCGCGACCGACGCCAGCGTCGTCTTTTTCGGCCACACGCATCAGGGCGGCGTCGTTGCCGAGAACGGTGGTAATACTAAGGCGGTTCCCGCGGGCGAGTTTGGCGCCGGCGACCGGTACTTGGTGAACGTGGGTAGCGTCGGCCAGCCGAGGGACGGCGACCCGCGCGCGTGTTACGTCGTTTACGATACGAACGAGGTTCAGTTGGAGTTCGTACGCGTGGCGTACGACGTGGAGGCGGCGGCCGCGAAGGTCAGGGGCGCCGGTTTGCCGCGCGTTTTGGCGGACCGTCTTTACTACGGACGGTGATTCCGCGTGTCGCTTCGGATAGGCGGCGGCTTCCTCAAGGGGAGGGTCCTCAAGGGGCCGCGAGGTAAGTTCTACCGGCCGTTGACCGGCCGGCTAAAACGGTCCTTGTTCGATTACTTGGGCGATACGATACGGGGCGCCGCGGTGCTCGATTTCTTCGCCGGCGTAGGCGTCTTCGGCGTAGAGGCGCTGAGCTGCGGCGCCGCGCGCGTTACGTTCGTCGAGAAAGACGCCGCGCTACTGGATTTTTTAGAGGACAACTTGCGTTCGTTGGACCTCGTAGACGTGGCGCGCGTCAGTTGTGAGGACGTATTCTCGTATCTCGCCGTAACACGGCCGAGCGCGCCGTACGACGTTATTTTTCTGGACCCGCCGTACGGCCGCGGCCTGGCTTTCAGGACGATAGAAGAACTTGCGGATTGGCCCGGCTTCGGCGGACGCACGCTGGGCGTCGCGAAGACGTTCAAGAAGGAGCGGTTCGCGGGGCCGCCGCCGTTGGCTTTGCTCGAGACGCGGCAGGTCGGCGACGATAATTTGTTCTTCTTCCGCAAGGAGTCTTCGGCGAGCACGGTCCGCGGCCCTCGGGGATAGCGTACGGGAGGCCGAACTTGCCTGGGTCGTCGACGTCGTCCGAAAGGTCGGCCTTTGCGGTTACGGTCGGGCGGCGAAACATCCACGACCCGGCCGGGGGCTGTCGTTATTAACCCGACGGTATTTTTTTTCTTGACTTTATTTGGCTATTTGGTTATAATACCAAATACCCTATATTGGAGGTTTTATGGACGCTAAGACGCAAGGCCGTTTCGACGCGTTGGCCGCGGTCATAAAGGCGATGGCGCATCCGACGCGCCTTTTCGTCGTAGACCAGCTTTCCCGCCACGAGCGTTGCGTCTGCGAACTGACCGACCTAATAGGCGCCGACGTATCCACAGTCTCGAAGCACCTGGCGGTTCTAAAGGCCGCCGGCATCGTAGCCTCCGAAAAGCGAGGTTCCCGTATTTACTACAACCTAAAAATGCCCTGCGTCCTGAACTTTTTCGGGTGCGTCGAGGCGGTAATAAAGTCGGATGCCGAAGAGAGGCTCGGTTACGTTGAATGATCGGGCGTGGCGCTTCGCCGGACGGTGACCGGTTCTCACGTAACGCTGGCTCGAGCGACGGGAAGGAACGTTTAGGAAATGGATTGGAAGCGAGAGTGGAAAGTGCTGGCGGCGATCGTCGTCGCCTTCCTGGCCTGCTTTTACTTGCCGGTTGGGGCGGCGCGCTTCGATAGGTCCATATTCGAAGCGCTGGCGTTGGTCAAGTGGTACGCGCGCGAGCACGTGTTGCTGTGCCTCGTCCCGGCGTTCTTCATCGCCGGCGGCATCTCGGTCTTCATCAGCCAGGCCTCGGTGATGAAGTACCTGGGCGCCCGGGCCAATAAGGTTTTGGCGTACGGCGTCGCGTCCGTCTCCGGCACGGTCCTGGCCGTTTGCTCCTGTACGGTATTGCCGCTCTTCGCGGGCATTTATAAAATGGGCGCGGGGTTGGGGCCCGCGACGGCGTTCCTCTACTCGGGCCCGGCCATCAACGTCCTCGCTATTGTACTTACGGCGCGAATACTGGGGCTCGAGATGGGCGTGGCGCGCGCGGTGGGGGCGATCGTCTTCAGCGTCGTCATCGGCCTTGCGATGCACTTCTTCTTCCGCAAGGAGGAGGCCGCCAAGGCGGAGGCGCAGGCCGCAATAACGGAGGCCGAGGTGGCCCGGCCGCTGTGGCAGAACGTGCTCTACTTCGCCGCGATGGTCGGCGTCCTCGTCTTTGCGAACTGGGGGAAGCCGGCCGCGGAAGCGGGGATCTGGTTCGCCGTTTACTCCCTTAAATGGTGGTTGGCGTCGGCCTCGGCGCTGGCGCTCGGCGTGATACTCGTTCTTTGGTTCGGCGTGAAGTGGTGGAAGGTGGCGCTCGTCGCGGCGCCCACCGCGGCCTTAGCGGCGTTCTTCCCGTGCTACCCGCTGGTCCCGTTTGCCGCCGGCGCCGTCGGCATCTCGCTGGTAACGGCCACCGACAAAGGCGAGGCCCGCGATTGGTTCGACGCCACGTGGGGCTTCGCCAAACAAATATTGCCGCTGCTGCTCCTGGGCGTGCTCGTCGCGGGCGCGCTGTTGGGGCGGCCCGGGCAAGAGGGCCTTATACCGTCGTCGTGGGTGAGCGCGGCGGTCGGCGGCAACTCGCTCCGCGCCAACTTCTTCGCCTCTATAGCCGGCGCCTTCATGTACTTCGCGACGCTAACCGAGGTGCCCATCCTTCAGGGCCTCATCGGCAGCGGCATGGGGAAGGGGCCGGCGTTGGCGCTACTCCTCGCCGGGCCGGCGCTGTCGCTGCCGAGCATGCTCGTTATACGGAGCGTTATCGGCACGAAGAAGACGGTTGTATTTATTTTATTGGTGGTTATAATGGCGACCATTACGGGCCTGATATACGGCGCGTTGTTTGGATAGGAGGTTGCACGTGAAGCGCATTCAAATTTTGGGAACGGGGTGCCCCAAGTGCAAGAAGCTCGCGGAGAACGCCGAGGCCGCGGCTCGAGAGCTCGGCCTGGAATGCGAGGTGGAGAAGATCACGGACATCGAGGCCATCATGGCTTTCAACGTAATGATGACGCCGGCGCTGGCCGTCGACGGCGACGTTAA
>CAZWAM010000068.1:9897-12279 GCA_964631855.1 uncultured bacterium
GACGTACCCGAGAGCCGCCACTTCAACGACGACTACGAGCTGTTCGCCAAGGCGGTCGTCGTCTCCGAGGTCCGCGACGGCGAGGAAGTCCGTTGGAAGAATTTAATGAAAGTGTGGCAGCTAAGCGGCGATAAGGAACTTTTCATAAAGTACATCCAGGACGAGGTCCACGACTACCTGGAGGCCGGCTAGTGGCCTCGCTTCTTTTGGGCGCGGCGTCGGCGCTGTGGCTCGGCATCCTGACGGCGATAAGCCCGTGCCCGATGGCGACGAACGTGGCCGCCATCTCGTACATCGGCAAGAAGCTGGGCAACCCGCGCCAGGTATTGCTGGGCGGCGTCTTATATACCATCGGGCGGACCGTCGCGTACGTCGGCGTCGCGGTCGTGATCCTCGCCGGCTTGCAGTCCATACCGCGCGTCTCTATCTTTCTCCAGGACTATATGAATAAGGTGTTGGGGCCGGTCCTCGTCGTCGTCGGCTTGTTCTTGCTCGAGCTGATAAAGTTCGGCGGCGGCGGCCCGGGCGTGGGCGAGAAGCTAGGTAGGAAGGTCGAGGGGTGGGGCCTGGCCGGCGCGCTGGCGTTAGGGGTCATCTTCGCGCTGTCGTTCTGCCCGATATCGGCGGCGCTCTTCTTCGGCAGCCTTATATCGCTGGCGGTGAAGTACAACTCGCGGATACTATTACCCGGCGTCTTCGGCTTAGGGACCGCGCTGCCGGTCTTCGCCTTCGCGGTGATAATCGGCCTGGGCGTCGGCTCGCTCGGCGCGGCGTTCCACAAGGTCCAGAGGTTCGAGTGGTGGGCGCGGCGCATCACCGGCGTCGTCTTCATCTTAGTCGGCGTCTATTACAGTTTGCAATATATATTTGAGGTATTTTAAGTACCGGTGATTTGGAAGCCTAGTTACGTTTTAATCCGGCCTTATAGTTAGCCAGCGATAGCCCGAACGGCGAAGCGGTTGACAGGGGCCGGCGGGCGGGTTATAATCCCGGCGGTGATATCGTGAAAGTTAAAGTCGTACTGGTACCGGCGGAAGAGGGCGGCTACACCGTATATATCCCGGCCTTACCGGGTTGTATCAGCGAAGGCGATACGCGCGAGGAGGCGCTCGAAAATATTAAAGAGGCGTTTGCCCTTTACCTCGAGCCGGTAGAAGACGACCTCGTTATAGAGGCCGAGTACGAGCTCGTGGATATAACGTTATGACGCGCTTACCGGCGCTGAGCTATCTTGAAATAATACGCGCGCTACGGAAGCGCGGTTTTTTAGTGGTGCGGCAGCGCGGCGGGCATATACGGCTCCAGAAGGAGACGGCCGAGGGGCCGATTAAATTAACGTTGCCTGCACATAAGCCGGTTAAGAGAGGAACGCTTCGGCGCGTAATCCGCGACGCCGGCCTGACGCGCGAGGAGTTCGTCGAGTTGTTATAGGACGCCGAGCGTAGCCGGCCGCGAGGCCGGTTTTTTTACGTCGCTATATACCTTTGATTTAGGCCGGGGCGTGTGATATATTTAACTAGGAATAAGGTTTTCGTTTACCGGGAGGTTGCGAGATGAAGGTCGTTACGTTGTTGGTTTCGGCTTTGGTTGGGGCGGCCGCGCCCGCGGGCGCGTACCTCGGCCAAATCGTCGCGTCGTTCAATTCGCCGGCGTACAACCCCAGCGCGCTGGCGGCCAGCGGCGACTCGGTTTACTTGTATTGCTACGGCCGCTACATGCCACCGTGGTTCACCGTCTTTCGCCTCGACTCTACTACGGGTCACCGCCTGGGCTCTTTCCAGTCCCCTTTCCTCAGTAATACCACCGGCCTCGGCTACGAGTACGGCGGCTACTTGTGGATAAGCCGGCGCAGCCCGGCGTACGTCGCGCGGTGCGCCGCCTCCACCGGCAGTATCCACTCCTCGTTCCCCATTCCGCAGCACTCGCTCAGCGGCATCGCCTGCCAGGGGGACCCAACGCGGCCCGGCGCGTTGGCCTCCATAATAAGCTGCGGCTCGAGCCCCTTCCTGTCGACGCGCCACACCACGGCCGGCAGCCTGCTCAGCTCCTTTCCGACGCCGATACTTTTTCGCGATCCCGCGTGGGACTACCGCAACGGCGTCATCTGGTTCCCGGCGTACGAGACGCCCACGCGGCGGGTGTACGCGTACACCACCGCGGGCTCGCTCGCGGCCTCGTTCCCCATAAATTGCTATTTCCCGGCGGGCGCGGCGTACGCGGAGAACTACCTGTACGTCAGCAACACCGGCAACGGCCCGTACGTCGTCTACAAGGTCCACTGCCCGAGCATATGGGAGCGCCTCGCGCCGACGTCCATCGGGAGGGTCAAGGCGTTGTTTAGGTAGGCGCGAGATGTCGGTAAAGGCCAACGACCGCAATGTC
>CAZWAM010000069.1:0-6834 GCA_964631855.1 uncultured bacterium
CGACCTTCAGGTCGGCCCGCCTTGGTAAGTAACGCGGTGAGTATACGAGGCCGTGTCGTAACTGTTGACGTTGCTTAGGCGTCGTATTAAAATTAAATTAAAAAGACGGGGGCGTAGCTCAGCCGGAAGAGCGGCGGCTTTGCAAGCCGCAGGTCGGCGGTTCGAGTCCGCTCGCCTCCACAACGACGGCGGCCTTAGGGCCGCCGGTTTTTTTTAAAAACCTCGCTGCAATCCAAATCCCCGCGCGATCTCTTTCACCTTATCTATTTCCTCCCACGTCGGCGGCCGCATAAGCGCGGCGACCTCGTCGGCGCGGTAGCAGGGCCGGTACTGCGCCATAATATTGACGTACGAGTTGGCGGAGAGTTCCTCGGCGATGAACTTTAAAACCGGCTCGCTGTCTGCCAGGTTGTTCGGCAAGACGAGGTGGCGGCTGAGGAGCCCCCGCGTCGCGACGCCGCGGCCGTTCACCTCCAAGTCGCCAACCTGCCGGTGCATCTCCCGGAGCGCCTCTTTCATTTTCTCGAAGTAGTCCGGTGCGTCCGATAACGCCGCGGACGGCGCCGCCGGCCCGTACTTGGCATCGGGCATGTAGATATCTACGTACCCCTCGAGCAACTCCAAAACCTCGACGCTATCGTATCCTCCCGAGTTGTAAACGATGGGGACCCCGAGCCCTTGGGCCCGGGCGAGCTCGACGGCCTCGGCCACCGCGGGCGTGACGTGCGTCGGCGTCACGACGTTTATATTCTCGCAACCTTGGCGCTCGAGCGCGAGCATCATCTCCGCGACCTTGGCCGCGGTTACCTCCCGGCCCGCGCGCAGGTGGCTTATGTCGTAGTTCTGGCAGAAGATGCAGCCGAGGTTGCAGCCGGCGAAGAATATGGTCCCGGAGCCGCCGCGCCCTACGAGCTCGCGCTCCTCGCCGAAGTGGGGCCCGGCGGAGGCGACGAGCGGCAGGAGGCCGACGCCGCAGGTGCCGCGTTCGCCCTCGGCCCGGCGCGCGCCGCACTCCCGTGGGCAGAGGCGGCACGGCGACGCGAGTTCGTATAAGGCTCGAGCCGTCTCGCTTCGGGGCGCCATTTCGGAAAAATTTAACATAATAAGGCCGCGCAAGAAAAGGTATTTGCGCGACGCGATGGCGATTGTGGAAAGGCGCCGGATGTGTTATTTATTATCGCTGGATGTATAGATGCGAAGGTAGTCGGATAACCTCGGGAGGTTAGACTATGCGCGTTACAGTTGGGCTTATAATAATATGTGTCGCGGCCGCCGCGGCGGCGTTCGCGACCGGCGGCGGTGCCTGGGTCGGCGATACGTGGGGCAGCAGGATGGTAAAGCTCTCGCCCAACGGTTCTATTGTGCGGACCGTCGGGCCCTTCGTCTACCCGTACGGCGTCGGCATAGACCCGAACGACGGCAGCGTCTGGTTCACCGTTAACGCCCAGACCGTCGTCAAGATGACCGACGAGGGCAAGGAGTTATTCCGCCGCAGCTACAATACGGAACAGATATCGGTGAACGCGAGCGACAGCGGCTGCTGGATTCGCCTTCACAACCCCCGCGGCGCCGCGCGCGTCGACAAAAACGGTACCGAGACGGCGAGCGTGCCGCTGGGCCGCGCGAGCTGGGTGTCGTCCGCGGCTGGCGACGGCAGCTGCTGGGCCACGGATGCGACCGCGGGCGTAGTGCTCCGTATCTCGACGGCCGGCTCGGTCATATCGTCGTTCGGCGGTTTCGGCTCGCCGGCCGCGTGCGCCGCCCACGCCAAAGATAATTCCGTTTCCCTTATCGAAAGTGGGAACGTCGTCCGCTTGAGTACCGCGGGCAGCGTCGTCTTCCGCACGCCGCTCGCGAGCGGTTTTTGCGTCGACGTGAACCACAAGGACGACTCGACGTGGGTCGGCGCCGGTTCGGCTCTCTATAAGCTCGACGCCGCGGGCTCGATCGTGAATACCATTCCCGCGGGCGGTATGGTGAACGTCGTCACCGTCAACAGCGGCGACGGCTCGGCGTGGGTCGCCATTTACGACCTCAACTCGGTCGCGAAATATACCGCCACCGGTTCGCTCGTCTTCCGCCTCCCCGGTTTCAACAAGGTAAAAGGTATGGCGGCCGAACAGGCCCCCGCGTACGAGCATATCGCGCCGGCGAGTATGGGGAAAGTTAAAGCGTTATTTCGGTAAAGGGGCGCCGTTCGGAATTGCGGTTACGCCGCGGGTTAATATTATCGTTTGCGTGCTTCGCTACTTGCACCCCCGCTCGAGCGGCGGTGGTAATTTGGGCCGAGGGTGGCGCCGTCAAGATTGGGCCGGAGGCGCCGCGGCCCGCGGCGACGTACGTCTGGGACCGCGAGCGGGTAGCCATAAAGGGCGCGCGCGGCGAGTGGGAATCATTTCAGGTCGTAATCAATTCGGACCTGGCCCGCCCCGTCGCTTTTCAAATTTTCGACCTCGACGGTTTGCGCGGTAACGTCGCCGCCGCAAACGTATCCGTATATCGGGAATTGTACCTGCCGGTGGATTGGCGCTCGGTCGACCTCCGGACGAATTTCACCACCGGCTTGGCGCGCGGCCGTTGGCCCGACCCGCTATTACCAGTCGCGGGTTACGCCGAGGTCGCCGCGGGCGAGAATACGGTCCTCTGGTTCGACCTATACGTCCCGCCGAAAACGCCCGCCGGCAAATACCGCGGGCGGATAAAGTTCAAATGGTCCGGCGGCGAATATGACCTGCCGCTCGAGCTCACCGTGTGGGACGTCGACTTCCCCCCGGCCGGCCGCTTCGAGCTCGTCGGCGGATTGGACGAGGCCGCGGTATGTCGGCGCTACGGTACGACGCCCGATGCCGAACGCGGTAAGGCCATTCTCGCAAAATATTTCTCGCTTTTAAAAGAACACCGCGTTACGTGCGCCGCCGGGGCGTCGGACGAAAAACTCGGGCCGTTCGAGCTTATAACGTTCGCCGAGGGCGAGGCTTATCAACGTCGGCTGGAAACGTTAAGCGGTAGGGGCGTCCGCGTGGCCTACTACGCCGACGGCCTGGCAGATTATATCGACCGGCCCGCGAGCGAACACCGCTTGCTTGGGTGGGCGCTGTGGCGTTTCCGCGGCGATTTCTTACGGCTCGAGGAGGTCTCATATTTTCCTCGTAAAGACGCGAAGCCCCTTTCGGACGACCCGCGCAACGAGTGGGGTAACGGCGCGCGGGCGTTGATCTACCCCGGCTCGGCGGTGGGTTTGGATAAACCGCTGGCGAGCATCCGCGTAAAGCTTATACGCGAGGCCGCGGAGGATTACGAATATCTGGCGATGCTGGCGGACGCCGGCTTGGGAGCGTACGCGGACGAGCTCGCCGCGGGCGTCGTTCCGACGCTGCCGCGCCCCGGCGCGGAGGGGCTCGAGCCGGCCCAATTATACGACGCGCGCGAGGCCGCGGCCGTAGCGTTGGTTAAGAGCAAGTGGGGCCAGGCCATAGCTGAAGACGTGGTGCGAGGAAAGGTAATAGACGACGACGGCGCCGCGGTAGCGGGGGCCGTAGTCCGGGCGGGGCCCCTGGCCTCCGTAACGGGGCCTAATGGCGATTACGAGGTGCGTTACGTTCCTCGCGGCCGTCCGCTCACGGCCGCGGCCGCCGGTTACGAGAAAGGGGGCGCCTCTGGTGCGGGGGGCCGGGGCGATTTTTTCTTAAAGAAATTTTTACGGCGGGTAATCTTGAACGGCGACGACCTCCCCCAGCGCTTTTCGGCCAAAGGGTTCGAAAAGGCTTGGGGTGCATCTAATAGGAATCTGTTGGGCGGGCCGGCACTCGTAGGGAGTCTCCGGGAGGGTCGTGCCGGTGGCTTCGAATTCCGGCCGGTGCTTCAAGATTGGCGTACCTTCGGCGCCCTCGCCCTGGAGCTGAACAACGGTTCGGCGGAGGGCGTCGCGGCGACGGTTTGCCTCGAGGACGGCCGGGGCGCCTTCTATGAGGAGGAGTTTTTACTTACGCCCGAGTTGTGGAAGGTGGTACGAATCGATTTAAGTTTGGCTCGCGAACGTTTTTACCTTGAGGCGAAGGGCGTAGGCGACGGCCTTAAATTTAAGACGAAGCCTAAAATGGACGTATCAAAGGTCAACCGTGTGAAAGTCTCTTTCGAGGGCCGGGGCGGCGGCGAGGTCCGCTTGGGCCGCGTGTGGTTGGAAGCGCGAGGAGAATAATAAAAAGGTGAACGGTGTTAGAATATTTATCGGCGTCGCGTACGCCGGGTTATTTTTGTGGGCGGCGTCGGCTTCGGCGGCCGTCCCGCTTGCGGACGAGCCGGCGTGGGAATCCGAAGATGAAGATTACGCCACGGGCGGCGTGTTGTGGGACCTCGACGGCGACGGCTACGTAGACTTTGTCGTGGGCAACGGCAACGACATGGCCAAAGAGCGCGACGCCGTATATTATAACCGCCGCGGCGAGTTGGAGCGGGAAGCAAGCTGGCGGAGCGCGGACCTCGGCTACGACGGCCACGTAGACGCGGGCGACGTGGACGGCGACGGCGACCTCGACGTCGTCGTGACGGGTTTTCTGTCGCCGCACCTGGAGCAGCTCTACCGCAACGACGACGGCATGCTAACGCCGTACCCGGTGTGGACGAACGCCGACGAGGACGATAGCTTCGCGTGCGCCCTCGGGGACGTGGACGGCGACGGCGACCTCGACCTCGCGACCATATCGGGTTACTTCCGGCCGGGGCCGGTGCGCGTCTATGAGAACAACGGCGGTACTCTGGAGAAGTACGCGAGCTGGTATACCCCCAAGTCTTACGACGCTAACGACGTGGGCTGGTGCGACGTAGACGGCGACGGCGACCTCGACCTCGCGATCGCCGGGCACGGCGAGCCGTGTTACCTCTTCGAAAACGAAGGGGGCATACTTGGTAGGAGGCCGGCGTGGCGGACCGACCTGAGCACGGAATTCAACCAGTTGACCTTCGGCGACGTAAACGGCGACGGCTGGCGGGACATGGTCGTCTCGGACAACTCCAGCGGTAAGGTCCTACTTTATATCAATAAAAACGGAACGCTACGAGCGGGCTTCGATTGGTCGGCGCCGATCCGGTACGCGTCGTGCGCTAAGATGGCGGACGTGGACGGCGACGGCGACCTCGACCTCGCCGCGGGCGGTTGGTGGTCCCCCCTGCAAGTTTACGAGAACGCCGGCGGGAAGTTCGGCTCCGCGCCGGCCTGGTCCTATTATCCCGCGGACAAAGCTTTAGTTTGCGAACAGGCCGTATGGGGCGACGTCGACAACGACGGCCTCCGTTTCGTGACCGCGGAGCGCTACGACGGCGACGGCGCGCGCAAGCTTTGGTACCTCCGCCATCGGCCCTTGAATACGTTTGCTTACGTACGCGTTGACGGCCGGACCTTGGGCCCGAGGGAATTCTGTTTTCATCCGGAGGACGGGTGGGTCTCGTTCGCGCGGGCGCCCCGCGCGGGCCGGGGCAACGTCGAGTTCGGCTACGCGTATTCGACGGATTTGGACCTCGTCGTTACCAATTGGGACGAGCCGGCGGGTAGCTTTATGTTTGAGAATACGCGCGGCGGCGCGGTGCAGATTTCCGGCTTCGCGGTTTTACCGGGGGACGGCGGCCTAACGGCGAAGTGGACCGTCCTGGCCGAGGCGCCGAAGTTATCGGGGTTCAACCTGTACCGGCGCCGCGTAGACGTGGGGGGATACCGGGCGCCGCTGGTAAGGGTCAACGACGCGTTGATAACGGGCAGCACGCCGTCGTTCGCTTATACGGACGTAAAGGTCGTGGGCGGCGCGACGTACGACTACTGGCTCGAGGCCCGCCTTACGGGCGGGGGGGCCGAGACCTTCGGCCCCAAACGCGGTTGGGTCCGGAAGACGCTTTTCGTCCTAAGCCAGAATTATCCGAACCCGGCGCGGACGTCGACGACCATACCGTTCTCGCTCGAGAACCCGGCGGACGTTTCGCTCGCGCTATACGACCTCGCCGGGAGGCGAGTCGCGACGTTGTTCGACGGCTTCGCGTACGTCGGCGGGACCGAGGTGCGGGTAGACGTCTCGCGTCTGCCGCCCGGCGTCTACGTTTACCGGCTCGAGGCTGCGAGCGGTACCGCGGCGAAGAAGATGGTTATCGCGAGATAAGGGTTGGCTTGACATCGCACCGCGGGCGTCGTATATTCGCGCGTAACGGTTCTCAAAAGGCTCTTTAAAGCAAGGGAGGCTCCGTGAAAGAGCTCGACTTCCATACGCTTGCCGTCCAGGGCGCGTCGCCCTGTGACGAGAACACCGGCGCCGTGACGACGCCGATATACCAAACGTCCACCTTTTCGTACTTTACCGCGGACCGGGGCGCGGCCCTCTTCGCGAAAGAGGAGGAGGGTTACATTTACACGCGCCTTTCGAATCCGACCAACGAGAAGCTGGAGAAGAACCTCGCGCTGTTGGAGGGCGCCGAGGCGGGCCTTACCTTTGCCTCGGGCCTCGCCGCGATTAACGCGCTCGCGCTCTACCATTGTTCCGCGGGGGACCACTTCCTCGTCCAAAAGGAGCTCTACGGCGGGACCTACGAACTCTTCACCAAGCACTTCCCGCGCCTCGGAATCGACGTCACGTATTTGACGGAGGTGACGGCCGACGCCGTTCGCGCGAACGTCCGCGAAAACACGAAATTAATATTCCTGGAGACGCCGTCGAACCCCCTTCTCAACGTCTTCGACGTCGCCGGCATCGCCGACGTCGGCCGCAAGGCGGGCGTCCCGGTCGCGGTGGACAACACTTTCGCGACGCCGTATCTTACGCAGCCGATAAAACTGGGCGCCACGTACGCGGTCCA
>CAZWAM010000069.1:6934-11968 GCA_964631855.1 uncultured bacterium
CACCCGGGGCACGAGCTCGCCAAACGCCAGATGCGCCTTTTCGGCGGGATGGTGGGCTTCGACGTCGCGGGCTACGACGCGGCGAAGAGGTTACTCGACGGCCTCGAGGTGTGCGTCCAGGCCGTCAGCCTGGGCGACGTCTTGACGCTCATCGAGCACCCGGCCTCGACGACGCACCACGGCTACCCGGAAGAGGAGCTAGCCGACGTCGGATTGACGGAGGGCTACGTGCGTATATCGGTGGGCATCGAGGACGCGGGCGATTTAATTGACGATTTGGCGGCGGGGCTCGAGCGGATATAAGTATATCAAACGCATTACCGAAGGCCGCTCCCCGGGGCGGCTTTTTTTATTTAAGATTATCGCAGCCAGGAGGTAGGGCCGCGGCGTCGGCGGGCGGCGAACATTCGGACGGGCCGGAGCCGTAGGGGCAGTTGCTGCAACAACCCGGTACGTCGCCCTTGGCCTGACGCCTGACGATAAGAAATACGGCTACGGCGCCTATAATAACGGCCGCGATTATCGACAACGTTTCCCACATTTCGTTTTTTAATCCAGGCCCAACAGCCGCCCGCCCTGGTAGACGAGCGTCGCCGTCAGCCAACCTAATATAATGGTGTAGCCGGCGGCGAACAGCGTCCATCGCCAGGAGCCGGTCTCGCGGCGTATGACGGCGATGGTAGCGACGCAGGGTATGTAGATGAGCGACATAACCATAAAGGCGTAGGCCGACAGCGGCGTGAAAGTCGTGCGCAGTACGGCCGTCAACCCCTCTTCGCCCGCGCCGTATAGGACGCCCAACGTCGAGACGACCGCCTCCTTCGCCACGACGCCGGCGGCGAGGGCGACCGCCGGTTCCCACTCGCCGAAGCCGGCGGGGCGGAGGACTGGCGCGACCGCGGCCCCCGCGGTCCCGAGGACGCTGTCGCGGCTCGCGTACGCTACGCCCGGCGGTAGGTTGGATAAACCCCAAATTAGAATGCTCGCCGCGAATATAATGCCGCCCGCGCGTTTGACGAACTCGCGCGTCCGTTCCCAGGCGTGCAGCAGCGCGCCGCGGAGGGTTGGCGCGCGGTAGGGGGGGAGTTCCATCACGAAATGCGCCGACTCCCCCGGGAATAATATTCTACCGAAAAGTTTGGCCGCCGTTACGGCGAGCGCGATTCCTAAAAAGTATAGAGACCAAACGACCAGGCCCCGGCGGCCGGCGAAAAAGGCGCCCGCGAAGAGCACGTAAATCGGCAAGCGCGCCGAGCAAGACATCAACGGGATAACCATAATCGTTATCATCCGTTCGCGTCGCGTCTCGAGCGTTCGCGTCGCCATAACCGCGGGCACGTTGCAGCCGAAGCCCAATATCAGCGGGATGAAGCTGCGGCCGTGGAGGCTGAGCTTGTGCATGAATTCGTCCATAACGAACGCGACGCGCGCCATGTAGCCGGAGTCCTCCAAGACGGCTATGGCCAGGAAAAGTAAGAATATGTTGGGGATGAATACGAGGACGCTTCCCACGCCGCCCAAGACGCCCTCGACGACGAAGCTCGTGAGAAGGGGCGGCGCCGTCGCGGCCCAAGCCTCGACTTCGGCGGCGAGCCAGCCGAGGGCGCGCTCGAGGCCGCCGACTATAGGCGCGGCGAGTTTGAACGTAAGCTCGAACGCGGCGTACGCGGTAACCAAGAATATCGGGAGGCCGAGGCGACGGCTGGTCACAATTTTGTCTATCCTGTCGGATACGGTCAACCGCAGCGGCGACGGCTCTTTGGGCGGGACCGCGTCCCTCAGCAAGCCGGCTATGAAGCCGTAACGGTAGTCCGCAACCGCGACGACGGCGTCATCTCCTATCACGTTTTTGAGGTGTTTTGCCGCGCGGGCCGCGTCGTCGGCGACGGCTTCGCCCCCCCGCATTCCGCGCACCAGCTCCGTTACCCCTTCGTCACCCTCGAGGAGTTTGAGCGCGAGCCATCGCCGCTCGGGCGAGCGCGGGAGGCCGTCGAGATTCGAGAGTTGCGAGGTTAGTTTTTCTATATGGGGCTCGAGCTCGTGGCCGTAATTAATACGTATGCGGCAATCGGCCGGAGGTTCGGCCGCGGCCGCGTTGACCGCGGCTTTGAGCCCGTCAATACCCCGGCCCGTCGTACCCACCGTCGCGATCACCGGGACGCCTAAAAGCGTCGAGAGCTCACCCGGCTTGAGGTCGAACATCTTCTCGGCGACGTCGTACATGTTGAGGGCGACGACGACGTTGGCGCCCATCTCGAGGAGTTGCGTCGTCAGGTAGAGGTTGCGCTCGAGGTTGGAGGCGTCGACGACGTTTACGATTACGTCGGCCTCGTTCGAAAGTATAAAATCGCGCGCGATTACTTCATCCAAAGCGTATGCGCCCAGCGTGTACGTCCCGGGTAGGTCGACGACGTGGATGCGGGCGCCGCGGTATTCGTAGTCGCCCTCTTTTTTTTCGACGGTTACGCCGGGCCAGTTGCCGACGTGTTGGCGGCCGCCGGTGAGGCCGTTGAATATGGACGTCTTCCCGGCGTTAGGATTGCCGGCGAGCGCTATGGTTATGTTCTCGGGCAAAGCGCAGTCCCCTTGTTAGGCAAGCCTAACAACGGCGTAAAAAATTTTTATCTATCGGGGCACGTTTCCTCGGCCGAGGATTCGCCGGATATGTCTTTGGGCACTTCCGCGGCGAGGATTTTGGCCGCGACGCCCCGGCCTATGGCAATACGCGAATTGTTGAACCAAAGCCTTACAGGCCCATGCCTATTTTCGACGACGTAGATGTTGGCGCCGGGGACGAGCCCCAAGGCAAGAAGGCGCTGTTTGAGCCCCCGTCCCGCGTCGATCTTGACGACGCGGACCGTCGTGCCGACGTCGAATTCCAATAGTGATTTTAAATTTCCCAAGTTCGCCGCATCCGTTTATTTTCGATTGCGTTTTTTCCGGACGCATTTGTTCTTTGACGAGGCGACGTATTCGCTCAGGCGAGAGGCGGTTTCGGCGCTCAGACCGTGCTCGAGTACGCAGGCGTCGCGCTCCGCGGTGGCGTGCGATACGCCCAGGACGTCTTCCAGAAACGTTACGAGCACGTCGTGGCGCCGTCGGACTTTCCGCGCGAGCGCCCTTCCCTTGGCGGTTAGGCTTACGCGGCCGTATCGGGCGCATTCCGCAAGCCCTTTTTCGACCAACCGCTGGACCGCTTGCGTTACCGAGGCTTTGGCTACCTCCAAGTGATCGGCGATGGATGAGACGCGCGCGGGCGGGCCGAGGTCGAATATCGCCTCGAGGTAGTCTTCGAGCGAAGGCGTTAACCTTTTCGGCCTGGCCGCGTGAAAGTTAGAGGCCATTGTTAGTTAAGCCTAACATATTACCGAGGCGAAGTCAAGTTTTTTACCGCGTCGTTTTACGATGGCGTGGCGGTCGCTCGGAAGTCGAGCTTACGTTCTAATCGCGATAAAGACGTTATCTATACGGGGGGGTTTTTAATTAGTTAGGGGAATAAAGGCCAAAGTGTAGTCGGTAGCGGTGTGCGGGCTTTATGTCAAGACGAAGGGGAGGAAGGCAACGCTGGAGCTTTAGTTAAAACGGCGGCGTGGGGAATCGCCGGGCCTACTCCAACTCGCCCACGGTCACCTCGACGCGGCCCGCGGCGACGCCCCTCAGCCTCACCGCGCCCAGGCCGAAGGGTAGGCGCTCGCGGTCGGCAAGGGGCGCTATCTGCGTATTCAAATACCATAGGAGCGGCGCCGGCACCGGGACGCCGGAGACCGAAGCCCTCTTGAAACAGGCGCGTATTTTTCGGCCGTCGTCGCGGAGCGCCGCGGTAACCGAGACGGGTACGTTTCCGTAGCGCGCGCGAGCCGAGAGGCCGCCCGCGTCGAACGCCACCGCGGCATCCCTCAAACCCGGGAGGGCATCTTCCAGTTTCCCGGCCAGATCCTCCTCCTTGGCTTTGAAGGTGAGCGAGACGGAACCCAACCGGAGCAATTGCACCTCCCCGTCAGGCGCCCAGGGGTTAACGACGACCTCGCGGAGCCGCACGTCCAGGTCGGTAACGGGCGTCCCGGCCACTTTTGCGGCCCGTGCCCGGACCCGGATAAATTTAAAATAACCTCTTTGGGGCGCCCCGGCCTGAGCCTCAGTCGCCGCGTTCCTTAAATCGCTCAGTAATTCCGGGTAGGCATTTCCGGCCAACGACGCGATATCCGTCGGCCGAGGCGTAAAAGCCGCGCGCGGCCGGACCCGCCGGCGGTAGAGGGTAGCCGTGGAGCCGTCGTCTAAGCGGTAGCGTGCGACTTCGGCGTAGGCGTTGCGGAACCACGCCGGGTCGCCTCGCATTTTGGCAAACGCCTTCCAACCCGGGTCGTCGCCCTGGTCGCCGTTCTTCGCGATTATGAGGTCGCAGAAGTTGGGGAAATCTTCCCGGGGCCGAAAGATGTTGGCGTTTACGCGGTCGCGCGTCGCGTAGTATTGGAAAGTTATGCCGGCGAAGGTGGCGACGTTGGGGACTACGCAGACGTTCGCGCGGCGCCCCTCGCGCCGTTCCCAGGCGGCGACCTCGCCGAGTATGGCCGTTATGTGCCAGTACTCCCGACGGGGTTTCTCGCTGTCGTAGACGAGGAGGCGATGCCGGAGCGGTTTCCAGACGTACCGCGGCGGCAAGTCCCCGACGCCGAAGCTCGTTATGAAAAAAATCGCCAGGGCGTAGGCGGACGCCAGCGACGCGAGCACTATTTGTAGACGCCGGGGCCTAAGCGAGGCGAAGGCTACGCCGAAGGCGACCGCAAAAGCCGGGAGCATCGGCGCCGTGAAGCGGTAGTCCTTGTTTCGTATTAACGTTAAAATGAGGTAGGAGCCGAGTATCCAAAATAGAAGGAGAACCCACCCGCGGCGTCGCCGGACCGCACAGTAGATCACAGCTATGACGCCGGCCGCGAGCATGACTATGCCCAGCTGATAGACGGCGCCCGAGATATAATGGGTGAAGGAGGCGGAGGTGAAAACGGTGGGGTCGCCCTGGCCTACCGCCTCGAGCGC
>CAZWAM010000070.1:0-1379 GCA_964631855.1 uncultured bacterium
CGCAAGCGCCCGATCTACTCGCGCAGGTGCCCCATCGCCAGCAGGGCGTAGAAGGCATACTCGCAATCGCCCGTTTCGTCCGCTTCCGTGGCGCGATACCCGCCGTCGCCGTCGCGGAGAGAGTTGACGAAGTCCAGGCACCGCCCGCGAATGTCGTCCAGCGGCACGCCGATTCGCGACAGGGCGTGCAGCGCCGTCGCCGTGGCGAGCAGGTCGGGCGCCGGCGCGCCGGGTATGGTCTCGAAGCCTCCGCACGGGCGGCAGCGCCCCAGCAGCCAATCGCCCGCGGCGGGATGGACATCGCAGCCCATGTGGCGCAGGAGCGTCACGGCGGCGGCGGTCGCGGCCCACTTGCGCGGCTGTTGGCCGCGGTGGGGCTTCGGCGCGCCGAGCGCTTCCAACGACGCGAAGAAGCTGGCGCGCGAGCTCTACGCCGCGGGGGGCGCCGCGGTTTACGGCGCCGGGGCCCTCGCGGCCGTCGCCGCGGAGCGGTGCCGGACCCAACTCGCGGAGAACGCCAAGTATTACGCCTCCGGCCACGCTTTCCCCGAACTTTGCCACAACGAGCTCGTCGCTTTCGAGGCGCCCAACGCCGTCGCGCGCGACCTCCACGTCATCGTCTTCCGGCCGTCGCGCGAGGGCGGCGCCGCGGCCCGCCAGGTGGACGCGGCGCTCGAGCTTATCGCGCCCGTCGTCCGGGGCGTAACGCAGCTGCGCGCGGAGGCGGAGGATGACCTCGCCGCGCTCTTCGAGCTTATTTACTTCGGCGACCTCGTCTCGTATTATCTGTCGCTTTTGCGGCGCGTCGACCCTAAGCCGGTAGCCAGCATCGAGAAATTGAAAAAAGCGCTCGCCTCCTAAAGGAGCCCGTGCCGGGGCTCGCGGCCGTAGCCGTCTCGAGCTCTCGCGGTAGACGGCGGGTCGGGTCTATTAGCGGTCGGGGCCGGCGATGAAGGTGTCTCGCAGCGTCGAAAGGTCGGCGGATAGTTCGCCGCCGCGAAAGGCCGCGGCCGCGGCGTTGGCCGGGGTCCGGCGGGGCGGGAAACTGGACGAAGCGCTCGAGCGTTTCGTAAGGCGAGGGCTCGAGCGCCGCGACGCCTCTTTCGCCGAAGAACTCGCCAAGGCGGCCGTGCGTAACCGCCGTTTCATCGACTACCAACTAGGCCGGGTCGCGACGCGGCCCCTCGGGAAGTTGCCGCCGGCGGTGGTCGACGTCTTGCGTATCGGCGCGGTGGAATTGTTTTTTATGAATACGCCGGCGTACGCCGCGGTGGCGGAAGCGGTCTCGGCGGTCAAGGCCTCGCCGTTCGCGGGCCTCGCCCCCTTCGTCAACGGCGTACTACGTCGGCTCGCCTCCTGGGACGCGCCCGCCGAACCGG
>CAZWAM010000070.1:1479-11850 GCA_964631855.1 uncultured bacterium
TTGACGGAGCTCCAAGCCTTCGCGGAGGGCCTATTCCTGGTGATAGACCCGGCGTCGTCGCTCGGGCCGCGGTGGCTCTCGCCGCCGGCGGGCTCGACCGCGTTGGACCTTTGCGCCGGCGCCGGGGGTAAGGCGGTGCAGCTCGCCTGGTCCGTCGGCCCGGCGGGTAAAGTCGTCGCCGTAGATAACGACGGCCGGAAGTTGAAGGCGTGCGCCGCGGCGGCGCGACGCCTCGGCTTAGGGAATATCGAAATACGGCGCGCCGACATCCTGAAGGACGAGCTGCCGCCGGGTGACTACGTCTTCTTGGACGCGCCGTGCACGAACTTGGGCGTCATAAGGCGCAAACCGGACGTTAAGTGGCGGCTGCAGCCCGAGGACGTAGAGGCCGCGGCCGCGACGCAGGAGGCGCTGCTCGCGCGGGGCGTGGCTGCTCTTGCGCCCGGGGGGAGGATCGTTTATAACGTTTGCTCGCTCGAGCCGGAAGAGAACGAGAGGGTCGTGGAGCGGATTGCAGACCGGTCGGGGGCGAGCTTAGCGTTTTGCCCAAAGGAGGAATTCGGCGGCCTGTGCGAGGGGCAATACCTCCGCACGTGGCCGCACCGCGACGGTTGCAACGCCGGCTTCGTCGCGATGCTTCGGAGGCGGAATTGACGCGGGGCGGCAGCGACGGCGCAAGTAAGACTTCACTCGCGACCGATGCGGCGAAGTTATGGGGCGCCTCGGTGGTCGAGCAACTCCTGGCGCTCGTACGCGGCGTAATCGTGCCCCGTTACTTGGGCCCGGGCCTTTACGGCGTTCTGGGCGCGCTCGGCCTTATAACGAAATACGGCGCGTACCTTCAGCTCGGCGTTACGACCGCGGTCGGCCGCGAAGTCCCCTACGCCGTCACGCACGGTTCGGCCGAGCTTACGGAACGTCTCGCCAAGGTCGGATATTCGTTTAACTTATTGACGTCGGCGGGGCCGGCGATTATTTTGGCTACGTACGCCCTCGCGACCTGGGGCCGGTACGAGCCGGCTATTTCCTGGGGCCTTTTGGCTTTTACGCTTCTTTTGATAACGACGCGTTTCGAGACGTACTTCACCACGCTCTTCCGAGCCCGGCGCCAGTTCGGCGCGTCCTTCTATTTCACCACGTTCAAGGCCGCCACCCTCTTCGCGCTGGTCGTAGGTTTTTTATTTTTATACGGCATCTACGGCGTTTTCGTGGGGTCGGTTATCGGCGGCGTTGTCGTTATGGTGGTCGGTTCGATATGGACGCGGGCCTGGGCGGGCCCTTGGCCGGCCTGGCCGACGGTGCGAAAGCTTCTCGGGGTAGGTCTGCCGCTCGCGGGCATAGGCGCGCTGGGTTTCCTCCTCCAATCCGTCGACCGATTGATGGTTATTCGCTTCTTTTCCGCGCGCGAAGTGGGCTACTATATGTTGGCCGTCGCGATTGTTACGTTTATATATTTTCTGCCGATGAACGTGGGCCAGGCGATGGCGCCCCGCATCTACGGCCTGCCCCGCGACGGCGACCGGCGCGCCTTCGAAGAGTACCTCGTAAAGCCTTCGCTTTTTATAACGTATCTCGTGGCGTCGGTCGGCGGCGTCGCGGTCATCTGTCTCATCCCGTTTATCCGCTACGTTCTATCGGCCTACGGAGCCACGGTGCCCGTCGTCGCGGCCCTGCTCGTCGGCGTCACGTGCCTGGGTGGGGCTCAAGGGGCGGCGTACATTTTGGTAGCGCTCGGCCGGTTCCGCTCGATCGCCTTAGGGCAGGCCGTCTCGCTCGCGGTCGCGGTCGTCGCGATTTCGTTCGCGCGCCGCTTCGGTTGGGGTTTAGTGGGCGTGGCCGCGGGGAGCTCGGCCGGCCTCGTGACGTTCGCTTGCCTGGTGCAGTTTTCGGCCTGGCGGTTAATGTCTCTTCCCGCCCAAACGTTCCCGCGCGCTTTCGCGCACTTATTATTACCGCCGGCGGCCGTCGCCGTGGGTTTGGTCGTCGCGTTTTACGGCGGTTC
The DNA here is from genome assembly GCA_964631855.1 of uncultured bacterium. Classification (GTDB taxonomy): domain Bacteria; phylum RBG-13-66-14; class B26-G2; order WVWN01; family WVWN01; genus WVWN01. The sequence continues at coordinate 3,482 of CAZWAM010000070.1, forward strand.
GTTCCTCGTTGGGAACTTGGCTCCTGCGTGGGGGCGCAAGACGGTGGATATCGTGAACTTGTTTCTGCGATTATTATTATTCCTCCCGGTGGTTGGGGCTTTCGGATTGTACGTAGAGCGAGAGACGGGTTTCATCGCGAGGCTGCGTTCCCTGGTCAAGGAGAGGTTATCGCCGAGCGCGAGATAGCGTTGGTTTGGAGCGACGCCACGTTGGCTTCGCTGAGGCGGGCACGGCCCCGCGGCCCGATCGTGTCTTTCGGGTGGCGGGAATACCTGGGCGACGAGGCCGACGTAGCGCTCGGCGAGGAGGGCATCGATTACGCGATTACTTACGAGAGCCATCGCTTGGCTTCCGATATGGTGCAAAATTGGTTCACCTCAGATGAAAAGGTTTTTCTGCAGCGGGAGGGCGTTGGCGTCGGGGCTTCGGCGCAGGCCGACCTTTTCAACTTTTTCCAACCCTACCTCAGGTTAAATTTCGTTTTGGACCACGTCCTCGATACTTACCGCCCCGCTCGCGTCTTGTTTGCGGACGACGGTTCTCTGTGCGCGTCGTTTTTGGGCGCGACGTTGCGCGGCCGGGGCGTTCCTTACGAATCGTTGGGGAAGGCGCGCGGCGTGAAGTTCGCCCGGCGCGCAGGGCTGGCCGTGCGGCGCCGCGTCTGGCCGGCGATGTTCCTCGCGGCGCGGCGGCAGGCCCGCCGGGGTAGAAGCGTGCGCCGGCTTAGCCGCCCTATGACGCGCCCCGGCGCGGCCGTATTTTGGGGGCAGTTCGGCCGTTTCGAGCTCGACGTCTACGAGGAGTTTTGCCGGGCGTACGGCGAAGAGGTCCCGTACGTCGCGGCGACGTTGGCCGCGGCTCGGGACGCGGGGCGCGCCGGCATCGTATGCGACGCCCTCGTCGACCGCCTCCCGCCCCTCGCCCTGAGCCGGCGCCTTCTGCGTTCTTTAACCGCCGATTATCGCGAGCTCGAGCGCGCCGGCCTCTTCGAGCGCTTCGACTTGCCCCCGGGTCTCCCCGCGTTCTTTCGGGAGCATTTTCCGTTTCGGCCCGAGGCGTACCTCGTTACGCTCGCGATGTTCGCGGCGGCGGTCGAGGAATTCCTGGCGCGCTGGCGCCCCTCGCTCGTCGTACACCTGAGCGACGTCCACATGACGGGCCGACTCGTCACCACGGTCGCGGCCCGCCGCGGGACGCCGGCGCTTGTTATTCAAAACCATATCACCGGCGGACCGACCTTCGCTTACCTGCCCCTCAGCTCGACGAAGATGGCGGCGTGGGGGCGGGTAAGTCGCGATTGGATGGTGGCGGGAGGGGCGCCGCCGGAGAAGGTCGCGGTCGTGGGCTCGCCCTACGCCGCGGTCGTAGCGCGCCGGCTAAGGAGTACGGCCCCGGCGCGGCCCGGGGCGCGGCGCACGCTCGTCGTCGCCACCAACAACTACGACCCCGACCAGAATAGGGCCGTGGCGCTCGCTTGCGCGTCGTACGCGAGCGAACGCGACCTTCGCCTCGTATTTCGACCTCACCCTTCGGAACCCCACGCGTTGTATCACGCAATAATTCGGAGGTCGCGATTGGCCGACGCCGCCGTCGCCGCGGACGAGCCTTTGGCCGACGTCTTGAGGGAAGCGGCCGCCATCGTCACGGGTCATTCCGGTATAGGGGTGGACGCCGTCGTGGGCCGCGTTCCGCTGGTCCACGTAAATTTAATGAGGGACCTGCCCGATTACATCCCGTACGTGGCGTACGGCGCCGCGGTCGGCGTAAGGGATATTGCCGGCCTCGCGGCCGCGGTCGACGGCGTGCTCGCGGCGCCGCCGGACTACTTCGACGCGGGCCGGGAGGCCTTCGCGCGTGCCTACCTCGGCCGGGACGCGGGCGACCCTTTCGAGAACATAGCCGCGCTCGCGCGTGAGCTGGAGGGCCCGGCGTAATGACGCCCGCGGTATCGGCCGTTTGCGTAAGCTATAATTGCGCCGACCTCCTGGCGGTTGCGCTGGCGTCGTTAAAGGCGCAAGTGGTCCCCGGCGGCTTTGAGGTTATCGTCGTCGACAACGCCTCGAGCGACGACAGCGCCGGCGTGGCGGCGAGGGTCCCGGGCGTAACGGTGGTCCCGCTCGGGAAGAACGTAGGCTTCGCCGCGGCGAACAACGTCGGCGCGCGTCTTGCGCGGGGGGAGCAACTGCTCTTTGTAAACCCCGACGTCGACGTTCCGTCCGGAGTGGTGGCCGCGTTGAGCGAGTTCTTGGCGGGGATACCGACGGCCGCGGCGGTCGGGGCGAAGGTAGTGGGCCGCGACGGCCGCCTCCAGAAATTTTGCGCGCGTAGGTTCCCGACGCTTATTAACCTATTAGTGCTGGTGTCGGGACTGGAGGAATCGCGCTGGGCGGGCTCGGCGCTCGCGCACCGCTATTATCCGACGGCTTTTTACGAGCGAGGGCCCGCGCCGGTGGACGCGCTTTGCGGCGCGTTTATGCTCGTGGCGCGCCGGGCCTTCGAGGCCGTGGGCGGCTTCGACGAGAATTATTTTTTATACGCGGAAGACCTCGAGCTCTGCCGCCGCCTCCGGCGAGCGGGCGGCGAGATTTGGTACCTGCCCGTCGGCCCGGTCCGCCACTACACCGGCGGGAGCCGACGGGTGCCGGACCCGGCGGTCGTCGTCGCGTCGCACCGGGGAGCGGCGCGGTACGCCCGGCGTTGGCACGGCGGCATCGGCGGGTATCTCGTGGCCTTGTGCTCGCGCGTTTCGCTTTACGCGCGGCGCTCGATATTTTACGTGCCGGGGATAGTGTGGGAAGGCGGCCGGCGTCGCGCGCGCTTTTACGCCGACGTGCTCGCGGCGTTACGCGGAACGAAGAAGGGCCAGGCCGCAACTTAGCGGAGGAGACGGACGAGTTCCCCCATCCGGTTCCAGCGGATACGGCGGTCGAAGCGCCACCGCGACGTCGGCGCGAAATCCCAACCGACACGCGCTTCCTTGCCTTCAGCGAGGCAAATCCAACGGCCATTTACGCGGGCGATGGGGGCGCCGTTTCTGGCACATTTCACGGGCGTGAGCGAGAAGTAAATAATTTCGGCTTTGGCCGTAATGTACTTCCGCGGCACGGGCCCGATTACGCGGCTGTCTCTCGAGTCGTGGCGGTTGTCCCCCATCATGAAGAAGCGGCCCGGCGGGACGACGTACGGGCCCCAGTCGTTGCCGGCGTCCGTCTTAAGATAGAGCTCTTCTATGGGTTTCCCGTTCCGGTACAAAACCTTCCCTTTTAATTCCAGGACGTCACCCGGGGTGCCGGCGACGCGTTTTATCAGGAGGCGCGGCCCGGTGCGTGCCTCGCCGAGGATGTTGCGGAGAAAGAAGCGGACCGCTTCGCGCGCGTTCATATCGCGGAACGTCAGGACGTCGGGCAACGGGGCGTACGTTATAAACGTGACGACCTCGCCCGGGCGCGGGTCGCGGAAGTGATAGGTGACTTTCTCGGCAAGTACGTAGTCGCCTACCAGGAGCGTGTCCTCCATCGAGCCCGAGGGTATGACGTTGGCCTCGACGACCCAGAGCCTGATAAACACGTACGCGACGACGATGATTACGACGTCGCGTATCGTCCTCTGCACGGGGCCGGCTTTTTTCTTTTCCTTACGAGGGGGCGTTCTCTTTTTTTTCGTCATTTTTTTGAGGGGGTTCGTTTTCATTTTCATCCGTTTTTTTCCGCCGCGGCGCGAGGTGCATTCCCGCGGCGAGGTCCGCTTCCGAAAAAGGCCGGGGCCTGGCGCGTTCAACGCCGTAGCGGCGTCCTAGGTCCGCGAGCAAAGCTTCTATCTCGTCGCGGAAAGCCGGCGCGCCCCAGGCCGCGAAGGACCCCTTCCGGCCGCCCATTTTCGAGCGCAGCTGGAGTTTGTACTCGTAGCCGTCGCATATCGCGGCCACCGCGCCCTCGGCTTCGGCCGGGACCTGTAATTCCCAAACGAGAACGTCGTCCGCGGCCGCGCCCGGCGGTTTTAAACGTTCCCGAAAACTCACCGTTTTTCCCGCTTCTTGTTTTTTTCGGCGCGCGCTGCCAGGTGGCCCCCCAGCGTTTTGCTGAACGTGTGGCTGCCGTCGCCGTTGGATACGAAGAACAGGTAGCCGGTCTCGGCCGGGTACAGCGCGGCCATAAGCGACTCGCGCCCGGGCGAACATATCGGGCCCGGCGGCAGGCCGGCGTGGATATAAGTGTTGTAGGCCGAGTCGACTTTCAAGTCTTGGACCGTTAAACGGCGCACGTCGTCTCCCAACGCGTAGATGACCGTGGCGCACGACTCGAGCCTCATTCCCCGGGCGAGGCGGTTGTAGAATACGGAGGCGACGAGAGGCCGCTCCTCGGCGAGCAGCGCCTCGCGTTCGACGATGGAGGCGAGCGTTACTATTTCTTGGAGCGGCCGGCCCAGCTCGCGCGCGCGTGCGAGTTCCTCGGGGCCCGTTACCTCGAAGAAGCGCTCGAGCATCGTCGCGACGACGACATCGGCGCCGGCGTTGGCCGTTACCTCGTACGTGTCGCCGAAGAGGTAGCCCTCCAGGTCTCGGGTGGGCACGCGGCCCTCGGGGTCGCCGCGGCCGGACGCTTCCAGGAATTCCTCCGCCGAACATATTCCGGCGTCGGCGACGACGCGCGCGGTTTTCTTTTTGTCGTAGCCCTCCGGTACGGTGAACCTGACTACGTATACGCGGCCCGCGGCGAGCTTCGCGGCGATGGCCGGAGTGCCGTCGTCGCTCGAGAGCTCGTATTCGCCGGCCTGGAGTTTGCCGTCGAGGCCGTTGAGGCGGCAATGCCAGACGAAGGGCCTTGCGTCCGCGATAAGGCCCTCCCCGGCCAGAAGGGCCGCGATTTGGGCGGTGGTGTATCCGGGCGGGACGGCCACCGTTTTGGTCACCGCTTTCCCCGGCCTTCGATTTACCGCGGCTTCGTAATATTTATAAATTAAAACACCGGCGACGACGACCGCGCCGAGTACCAGGACGACAACGGCTTTCTTCATTTCCCAACCGGGCGGTTATATTATGAAACGGGCGGCGCGGCGACGTACGCCACGGCCCGAGAACCTGACTCTCAAATCACCTCGCGGGGGCTTAGCCGCGCTCGCCGACGTTGGTCGCGTAGTACGAAAGCCACTCGAGCTCCATCGCGAGGTCGACCCGTTTCACGGTCACGTCGGGGGGCCCAATTATACGGCCGGGCGCGAAAGATAATATAGATTTGAGGCCGCCCGCGACCAACGCGTCGCAGGCTTCCTGCGCGCTCGCCGCGGGAACCGCTATTATGCCGATTTCGGCGCCGCATTCCGGGAGCACCGACCGCGCCTCCGCGATGTCGTATATCTTTACGCCCTCCCACGTTTGGCCGATTTTCGCCGGGTCCTTGTCGAACGCGACTACTACGTCGAAGCCTTGTTTCTTAAAGCCGTTGTAAGCCAGCAGCGCGTAGCCGAGGTGGCCTACGCCCGCGAGCGCTACCTCCCACCGGCGGTTTATGCCCAGGATCATCGCGAGTTCGTTATGTAGGTTTTCGACGTAGTACCCCCGGCCGGGTACGCCGAATTGGCCGAAGTACGCGAGGTCCTTGCGGATTTGCGCCGCGGTCAGGCCGATTTGTTCGGCCAGTTTTTCCGACGACGTCGTGACGACGCCCTCGTTGCGCAACTTCTGCAGCGCCCGGACGTAAACCGACAGGCGGGAGACGGTGGTGCCGGGTATCTTTTTGGGCCGCGTCATTACGCTTTCGGAATATGTGAAAAAGTTATCAAATAACCTCAAAAATAATGGGAGTAGGTAAAACCGCCTCCGCGACCAATTATAGACGGTTGCGTACCGTTTGTCAATATCTTTCAGCGAGGGCCGTTCTTGACCGGTTGATACGGTTATGCTAACCTAAGCCGAGGCGCGTGATGCGTATTATAGATATTTCCTTACCATTACGTGAGCGTATGCCGACCTACCCCGGCGACCCGCCGTTCCGCAAAGCGGCCGCGCGAAGCCGCAAGAGTGGAGACGCGGCCGAAGTTTCGCTCCTGACGCTAAGCAGCCACGCCGGCACGCACGTCGACGTTCCCTACCACTTTATCGAGGGCGGTGCCGACCTCTCGTCGGTCGCGCTCGCCCCCTTCGTCGGGCCGTGTAGGGTGGTAGATTTGGCGGGCCGCCCGTACGTGGAGCCCGCCGACGTCGAGGCCTTGGCCCCGGCTTCCGGCGAGCGGATTTTATTTAAAACCGATAATTCCGCGCTTTGGAGCCGCGACGACTTCGTATCGGATTACGTTTACTTAGCCGCGGCCGCGGCCCGAAGCTTGGCCGAGCGGCGCGTGGCGTTGGTAGGATGGGACTACCTTTCCATAGAGAAGTTCGGCGCCGACGGGGCGCCGGCACACAGGGTGCTCTTGGGCGCGGGAGTGATGATATTAGAGGGCTTGAACCTGGCCGACGTCGGGGCCGGGGAATATTTCCTTGCGGCGGCGCCGCTCGCGCTCGCGGGAGGCGACGGCGCGCCGGCTCGAGCCGTTCTTTTGGAGGGTTTCTATGCCGAACAAACGCCGTAGTAAAGCGATGACCGAGCTCGGCGCCGAAGTAGCGGCGCTCAGGTTCGGCTGCGGCTTCACGCGGACCGATTTCGACAAACCGCTCGTGGTGGTCGAGGCCGCGGCCGGCGAGAGCCACCCGGGCAGCTATCACCTCGGCGCCGTCGCGGCCGCTGCTCGCGAGGAGTTGTTCGCCGCGGGCGTGCGCCCCCTCGACTACCGCTGCACCGATATTTGCGACGGCGTCGCCCAGGGGACGCCGGCGATGGCCTTGTCGCTCGCGTCGCGCGACGTGCTCGCGCTGGCCGCGGAGTTGCACGCGACATCCGCCCACGCCGACGGCGTATTGTTCGTGTCCTCCTGCGATAAAGCCGTCCCGGCGCACCTTATGGCCGCGGCGCGCCTCGAGCTGCCCGCGGCCTTCGTACCCGGCGGCGTTATGCCGCCGAGCGACGATTGCCGGACGTTGGAGTACGTCGCGACGTTGGCGCAGGAGGCGGCGCGCGGGCCCGTGCCGGAGGGCGAAATCCGGCACTTCGACGAGGTCGCGGCGCCGGGCGTCGGCTGTTGCGCCTTTATGGGGACCGCGGCGACGATGCAAATTATGCTCGAGGCGTTGGGCGTGGCGCCGCCCGCGTCGGCGCTCATACCCGCGGCGGATTTCGCGCTCGTCCGTTCGGCCAAGAAGGCCGCGTCGCTGCTCGCCCGGGCGCTCGGGCGCGGCCTCCGGTTCGCGGACGTCGTCGACGAGCGCGCGCTGCACAACGCGCTCGCCGTTCACGCCGCGGTCGGCGGCTCTACGAACGCGCTCTTGCACGTCGCGGCGCTCGCCGCGGAGCTCGGCCTTCCTTTTGACCTCGCCGATTACAACCGCATCCAGGGCGCCGTTCCTTTTATCGCGAACGTTCGACCGAGCGGCAAACACCCGTCGGCGTTCCTGTGGTACGCCGGCGGCGCCGCGGCCGTGATGAACGAGATACGCGACTACCTGCGCCTCGACGCCGCGACGATTACCGGCTCGACGGTGAGGAAGAACTTGAACGACCTGGCGAAGACGGCTTTCTTCGAGCGGAACCCGCGGCGCCTCAGCTGCCGCGGCCTATCCCGCGAGGACGTGATAAGGCCCGCGGCTAAGCCGCTCTCGCGCCGGGGCGCCGTCAAGGTCCTCTTCGGAAATATCGCGCCGGCGGGCGCGGTGGTGAAGGTGGCCGCGGCCGCGGCCGCCAAGTTCAAGGGGCGCGCGCGTATATTCTTCGACGAGGAGGAGGCGCGGGCCGCGGTGAACGAGGGCCGCGTACGCCGCGGTACCGTGATGGTCCTGCCGTTCCAGGGGGCGCGGGCCGCGGGGATGCCGGAGCTGTTCTACCTGACGGAGGCGCTCGCCTCGCATCCGCGCCTGGGGGATAAGGTTGCGTTGGTCACGGACGGCCGCTTCTCGGGCGGGACGCGCGGCCTGTGCGTGGGCCACGTATCGCCGGAGGCCGCGACCGGTGGCCTTTTGGCCGCGGTGCGCGACGGCGACACGATCGAAATTGACGCCGACGCCGCCAAGCTGAACGTCGTCGCGACGGCGGGGGGCGCCCGCGGCCGGGAAGTCGAGGGAGCGCTCGAGCGCCGCCTCGAGGCGATGCCGCCATTCGAGGCGGGCCGCCGGCCGGGTTTGTTCGGCCTTTATACGTCGCTCGCCGGGCCGCCGGAGCGCGGCGCCCGGATGGAGTGGTAGCATTTTATATACCGCCCCCTTCAGCGGCCGGAATGTGAGCGGCTGAGCGATTAACCCCCGACCTGAGTCGGGGGTTTTTTCGATAAAAAAAACGGGCCG
>CAZWAM010000071.1:0-11745 GCA_964631855.1 uncultured bacterium
GGCGCCCGAGCTCCCGTGGGTCGCCGCACTCACGGCGCTCGGCGCCGTAGCGGCGGCCGCGGCCGCGGCCCTCTTAGCCGGCCCGCCGACGCTCAACCTGATACTCGCGCCGCTCGCCGTTTTCGTCGTGCTCGGCATCCTCCCCGCCGGCGAAAGGCTGCCCCGCGCCGCGTTCGTAGCCTTGGCGGTAGGCCTCGCCCTCGGGTCCGTAAAGGGGGGCGTAGGCTTCGGCTTTGTACGTGGCGCCGAGGTGGCTCTGGAACGGGGCGACTACGGCACCGCAACGAAATACGCACGCTACGCCCGGGCGGCCGGTTGGCGCGCGCGAGCGGACCTCGTCAGCCTCCAAGCCGCGGGCCAAAGCGGCGCCGCCTGGCCCGAGCTGGAGGCCCTCTATAAACGACGACCCTCCTCCGTTTCGCCGCGGCCCTTCGACGGCGCGCTCGCGCTGGCGGCGTTCGCGCGTGGCGACTACGAGAAGGCCGCGATGTACGGCGACCTCGCGACCACGGCGTCGCCGGCGTCGCCACTCGCCGATAAACCCCTCGCGCGCGAAGAGCTGTTCCGTTCCTTTTGCGCGGAAGCGGCCGGACCCTTCGCGCGGGGGTGGGCCTTGCTCTGGGTCGGCCGTTACCGCGAGGCCGCGGAGGCGTTCGACGCCCCGGCGGACGACGAACCCGACGCCGCTTTATATAAGGCGCTCGCGCTCGAAAAAGACGGCCAACTCATCGCGGCCGCCGAATTGTATAAAACATTATGGGCCGGCGACCGGGAAAACTTTCGCGCCGCCTTCGGCCTGCTGAGGACGGCCGATTACGCCGGCTTACGGGGCGAAATTTGGCGGGCCTTGAGGCGCCGCTACGGTAACTTTTTCGTGGGCAGCAAGCTCGAAGCTACCGACGGTTTTATCCTTTCCAAACGCCGCCTTAGCCTGGGAAGGTTGCCCGCGACGCTGACCTTCCGCGGAAGCGGTCGAAGGCCCGCGGCGGTCATAGCCGAAGGCTACGCCGTTCAGGGCCTATACCCTATCGTTACGCTTACCGTCAACGGCCACGCCGCCCGCACGTTCTATATGAACGTGACCGGCGAAGATATTTACGAGACGACGGTCGAACTGGAAAACGGTTTGAACGAGGTCGGCCTCATTTTCGAAAATGACTACGCCGACCCGGGCCGCAGCCTCGACCGCAACGTCTTCGTACGCGAGGTGCGCATCGGCGGTGAGAGCCACGGACGTTAAATTTAAGAAAGCCGCCGGCGTCGCCGCGTCGGCCCTCGTCGTCGTCGCGGCTGCTTATTCGGCGTCGAAAGGCGCGGCCCTGGAGGCTATCTTTATCGCAATCGTAGGCCTGGCCGCGGTTTCGGCCGCGGCCGGCTGGGCAACGCGCCGCCCGTGGCTCATGCCGATATTCTTCTGGGCCGCGCTATCGTTGCCGCTCGCCAAGCACGTGGGACGCGGCGCCGGCCTCCCCGCGATCAACGCCGACCACGTAATCGCCTACCCAGTGGACGTCATAATCTTAATCGCGTTGGCCTGGGTATTCCTGTCAAACCTGAAGCAAGAACGGACCGTCCACGCGGGCGTAGAACCGTACCGTCGCGCGCTGACGAATATATTAAAACCGGACCTCATATCCTGGGCGATAATCGCGGCCGGCGCGGCCACGGCCTTCTCCCTTTACAACGCGCCCAAGCCGGCGCCTACGTTATGCGCGTTGCTGGACGTCGCCCGCCTCTACGCGGCGTACGTAGTCTTTCGGCAGCTCGCCTCGGCCGGGCCGGGGGCCGTCGCGAGCGCCGTGCTCGCGGCCGCGGTCGCACATAGCGCCCTGTGCCTAATAGAATTCTCCGCCCAAAGCAGCTTCGGCCTCTGGGAAAAGCCGGGCTGGGGCGCCTTTATCTTCAGCGGCCCAAGTCCGCAGGCCGCCCGCTTTTTAGTCGCCCGGGGCGGCGGCACCTTCGAGCCGAACGTGACGGCTCAATACCTCCAAATAGCTATGCCGTTCGCCGCGGCGTACTTCCTGTCGGCGGCCGGGGCGCGGCGGCGAACACTTTATCTATTTATACTACTACTGGCGACCGCGGCGATGTTCGTCACCTTCTCCCGCGGAGGGTGGTTCGGCGCCGCGGTAGCGCTCGCCGTCGTCGTAGCCGCTACGTGGTTGAAGAAGCGGGCCGTAGGCGCGCCGACGCGGGCGCTCGTAACCATGACCGTGGCGGGCGTTATATTGCTAATACCGGCGGCGGCGGTTACCCTGGCGCGCGGCGTCCAGGGGGACCAACTCTCCGCGGCCTCGCGCCTCGCCGATTGGCGAACCGCCCTCGCGATGATACGGGACCATCCGCTCCTGGGCGTGGGCAAAGGCAACTACCTCGAGCTCGCGCGGCTGTACAATCCCTGGGCGCTCGAGTACCCGGTTCATAACGTCTACCTCTTTCTATGGGCGGAGACCGGCATAATCGGCCTCCTCGCGCTCGTAGCGATGCTGGTCGGTTCCCTCCGGGCGGCGGTTCGCGCGCTCGCCGACAAGGCCGGTTACCGGGCCACTTTCGGCCTCGCCGCCGCGGCCGCGTTCGCCGGCATCGCGGCCCGTATGTTCGTTTCGATGTCTTTCGTCCACCCCTTCGTAAGCCTCTCATTCATAGCCCTCGCCGGCGCCGCGGCGCGGCTGGTCGCCGGTTCCCCCTCTCAAAATAAAACGTGACACGCGTCCTACTCATAGGTCTGGATGGCTTCGGCCACGACTTTACGGCGCGAGCCTTCGCCGCGGGCCTTATGCCCTTTCTGGCCGACCGGGCCCACGCCGGTATCTTCGGGCCGGCGCTCTCGACAATTCCTCCCGTCTCGACCGCGGCCTGGACGACGGTAACCACCGGCGTCGGCATCGGCAAGCACGGCGTCGTCGACTTCCGCCGGCGGGATATGGCCGACTACGCCTTCGTCCGCCCGGGCCGCCTCGTCAGCAGCGCCGACGTCCGATGGCCCCGCATCTACGACCTCGCGGGCGAAGCCGGCGCCCGGTGCTTCGTACTGAACGTGCCGGTCACGTTTCCCGCCCGCCCGGTCAACGGCGTCATCGTCACGGGCGTCCTTACGCCGCCGGGGAGCGACCGCGGCTGTTGGCCGCCCGCCTTTCGAAAATTTTTGGCCGATTACGGCTACGACCTCGACGAGGCGATTCCGGCCGACCTTCCGGCGTTATGCCGCCGGCTTGGGGAGCTGGCGGCCTCGCGCGCGCGCGTCGCGGCCGCGGCCCTAAGCCGGGAGCGCTTCGACCTCGCGGTCGCCGTCTTCACCGGCCCGGACCGCCTCTTCCACCGTTTTTACGCGGAGGCCTACGCGTGGGAGACGCGGGCCACGGTCCCGCCGGCCGCGGCATCCTATTTCGGAACGTTGGACGCGGCCTGCGAAAAAGTGTACGAGGCATTCGGCGCGGACGGCGCGCTCGTCGTTTGCTCAGACCACGGCTTCGGCCCCGGGCCGAGAAGGACCTTCTTCGTCAACCGGCTTTTGAGAAAGGCCGGCTTGCTGAGCGTCCGCGCGGCCCTCGGGCAGTACGCGTTGAATGTCGTCCTCGCGGGCCTGAAAAAGCTGTTGGGCCGCGCGCGGCCTTTGCCCGTAAACTGGCGCCGAACCGCGGCCTACGGCTTCCCGCTGTACATGCGCTGGGGCGGCGTCGTCGTCAACGCCGCGGGCGAACAACCCCAGGGCGTCGTGGCGCCGGAAGAGTTACACGCGGTAACCGAAAAGATCGGCCGATTGTTGACGTCGGCGGCCGGGGACGAGGCCGACGGCGCGCGTTGGGTCAAAAAACGCGAGGACCTATATCGGGGGCCGGCGACGGCCGACTTGCCGCATCTCGTCTTCGAGGCGCCGCAAAACGTCGTCGTAAGCGAGGGCAAAGGGCCGGGGCCGCTCTTTTCGCCGTATGCCAACGCGGCAAAAAAGGGCGAGCATACCACGGAGGCGATGCTGCTCGCTGCGGGCGGCGGGATAGGGGCAGGGAAAACGCTCGAGGCGACGCTCGATGACGTCGCGCCGACGGTTGCTTCCTTGCTCGGCTTGGACCGCGGCGGGATGGACGGCAGGCCGATAACGTCTACTACCAAAAGGCCCCGCTTTTTACCTTGACGGCCTTGAGAGTAATGGTTTATAATAATGCAAAATATCGAAAGGGAAAAAATAGAACGTCGCTAAGCGAAAATATATGGCGCGCTTAACGCCAAGGGAAGAAGCCAAGCTTCGTCAATACGAGGACTTGCTGAAGCGGGAGCCGCAGGCGCTCGTCTTCGCGCCGCTCGCCAGCCTCTACACTCGGCAATTCGACTTCGAGAAGGCCGTGGACGTCTTGAAGCGCGGCCTCGAAACCTACCCCAACTACTTCAGCGCGAGCGTCCTCCTGGCGCGGTGTTACATCGCCCTGGACGAATTTAGCGCCGCGGTCGTCGAACTAAAGAAAGTGCTCGCCGCGGACCCCTACAACGTATCGGCGTTGGGGCTTTTGAGCGACGAACTGCGCAACCGCGGCCGCCTGGCCGAGGCCCGGGATTATTACTTGAAAATACTTGAGATAGAACCCGATAATGAAGAGTACGCCTATAAATTGGAACTTCTGAGTACGCTCATCGAGGGAAGCCCGTTCGCGCGGGAGGCGGAAGCCCCCGAAGTCGCCGCGGAAGTCGTAAGCGCGCCCACGCCGGAAATAACGCCCGTCCCGCCGCCCCCGCCGGAAACCGAACGCGTTGAGGTGCCGCCGGCGGAAGAGGCCGCCGCGGAGGAACCGATCGTCGAAGTTGAAAAAGCCGCGGCCGCCGAGCCGGAGTTCGCGACCCTTACGCTGGCGAAGATATACGAGGACCAGGGCCTTTTCGTCCGCGCCCGGGAGATAATCGAAAAAGTCCTGGCGCGCGAGCCGTACAACGCCGCGGCGCAAGAGGCGTACGACCACGTAAACGCGGTGATAGCGAGCGAGGAATCGCCGACGGGCGCCTCCGTCATTCAGTTAATTAAAAAAATAGAGGCCGTATCCGGCCTGCTCGAGCACGACGAGCTCGAGCTCTGGGAAGAGGTCTCCGCGGGGGTGGAGGAAGCCCTCGCCGGCTTCGAGGAAATTACGCTCGCGCAAGCGGTGGCGGCTACGGCGGGCTTGACCTCGTTCGACGACTTCATAATCCGGGACGATAAGAGCGCCTCCTGGGAGTTGGACGTCGCGGGCGTTACGCCTAGCCCGGGGGCCGGCGGCGCCGAGGAACTGGACCTCGAGCTGGGGTTCGCGACGGCGCTCGACCTGCCCGCGGGCGTAAACGTGGCCGACCTAGCGGCGCAGGCCGCTCCCGGGATAAGCGGGACCGACGAATTCGACATAACGTCGGCGGGCGCCGCGACCAAGGGCGTCGACCGGCTCGACGTAGCCGCGGCCGTGCCCGCGGCGGAAGGCACAACCGGCGAGGACGACTTCGTCCTGGACGTCGAGGCCGGTATCCCGTTCGCGAAAGAGGAACCGGCGGTCGAACCCGCGGACCGCGAGGGCAAGGACGAATTCGCGGTAAAGCCGGAGCGGTACCCGCGCCGGAAGCCGCTCGAGCTCGCGCGCGAACCCTTCGAAAAAGAAGAGGACTTTTTAAGTTGGCTTGATTCAATCAGGTTAAAAGAACTGTAACCGGCCCGGAGACGGCCGGCACGGGCGCCGGAGGTCGTAGTGGACTTCAAACAAATGTTGACGGGTTTACTCGAGCGGGTCGAAGGAACGGTGGCCGCGTTCTTCTGCGGTACGGACGGCATCGGCGTAGAGAACATAACCATCCAACCGGACCTCGAGACCGCGGTTACCGAAGTCGAGCTCGCGACGGCGCTCAAGGCCCTAACGGACGTCTCCCAAAACCTCGCGCTGGGTCGCCTCGCGGAAGTGCTGTTCGAAACGGAAAAAATCACCATCCTGGTCGAGAAAGCCCAGGACGATTACTTCCTCTGTCTCCTCCTAAAGCCCGGCGGCAACGTGGGCCGGGGCCGCATAGAGCTGAAGAAACTCGCCGCCAAGTTGGTCAAAGAAATCTAAGCCGGGGTTGCGTGCCGTGAAAAAAGCCTTAGACGTCCTAAACAAAATAGCGGCCCTCGACGGCGTGCGGGCGGTATTGCTCGTCTCCGGCGACGGCCTCCCTTTGGAGTCGGTCGTCAACGACGCCGCGCTCGACGCGGACGAACTCGCGGCCCTTACGCGCGACGGCGCCGCCGCGGCCCGGGCGATGGTCGAGGACATAGAACAGGGCCAGTTCATCCAGGGAGTCATCGAATATTCCAAGGGCGCCGTCTTACTGACGAACCTCCCGCTGCGGATGACGCTGGCCGTCGTTATGTCGCGGGAGGGCAACAAAGCGGCGCTTTGGAACGCGGCCGCGACGCTCTTTCCCGAAGTCATAAGGGCGCTGTAGCGGCGTAGCGCACGCGCCGGCGCGGATATAGACGGGCCACGGATTCGACCCCGAGTACGAGGCCAGCGCGAGGCCGGAAATACGCGGCGCGAAAACGCTGGCCGAAATCAACCGCGCCTCGCCGAGGCGCGGCGGACGTTATAACGAAAAACGCGAACCCTTGAAAAGAACCGTATGAGCTACAAATCGGTTTGGGACTTTGGAAGAGGCGGCGTTACCAATTACAGCGTCCATGGTATCGGGGAATATCCTACGAAAATACGGCCCCTTGTTATTGCCAAAATAGTAGACCGTTTTTCGGAACCGGGTGAAGTTATATTGGACCCGTTTTGTGGTTCGGGTACTGTCGCCGTTGAAGCAAAGCTACAAGGAAGGCATTCGGTTAATTACGATGTTAACCCTAAAGCCGTTGAATTAACGAAAATTAAGTTAAAAAGGCTAGACCGCGCCGAAATAGACGCGGCCATAAAATTCCTTATCCAAGACGCGTCGACGCAAAAAGAAAACACGAGTAAGAAATACGAAATAATAAGTATAGAAAAGGAAATAAAAAAACTAAGGGCGCGGCAGGAAGAGTTAAATAACGGCGAGGGCGTTTATAATAATACCAAACACGAAGCCGCGGTATGCGACGCGAGGTCTTTGCCTTTAACCGAGGCGTCTGTAGACGCCGTAATTACCGACATCCCCTATACCGGGATGATAGAGTATTCCGGAATAGACGGCGATCTGAGCAATTTCGACTACGAAGGTTTTTTAGAAGGGATTACCGACGCGTTTTCTGAGGTCTACCGCGTATTGAAAAACGGTAAATATTTCTGCTTGTTCATAGCGGACTACAGGATAGGTGCCTCTCGAAAGATCATCCCGGTACACGCCGACGTTATAAAAATAACGGAGGACTTAGGGTTTTCTCTATTCGACTTATACGTTTGGCGCTATTACAGGAGCGGCTCGTTTCGCCCTTTTGGGAAACCGCCGTACCAAGCTATGAACGTACATAGTTACATTTTATGTTTTTACAAACCTACGGGCGATGAAAAGGAGAAACCTAACCGACCTATAAGGTACCGAACGAGGCTTAAAGAAAAGTTGGCGGGAAATGGTAAATTAGAAGAAAACCCGCTTTTCGATAAAAAATGAGGGCTACCCGTGGTTAATAATGCCCATGTATTCGTAGTGGACGCTACTACGTTCCCGGTGCACCGGGACCGCTTATTTTGCGGGGTAAAAAACCCTTATAACGAAAACACACGACACGGGTTATACGCGGATTTGTTCGCCGTCCGCCCCGGAGACTTAATTTTTTTCTACCAAAGTAGGATCGACGAACCGAGGAAAGAAAGGGGATTTCGCGGGATTTACCGAGCAATATCGCCGCCTTTCTTCGATAAAAAAAACGTCCCCGGCTTCGGCGATTCCCGAACGTTAACAGTTTATGGTAAATGCCCTAATCCTAAATGCCGCGAACCCTACTCCTTAAAAAGCGGTAAGGCCGGAGCTCTAGGTTCGAGAAAATGCCCATTATGTAAAAAAGAACATGGCCAACATATTTTACCGAACCGCGTATTGATAGCGCCTGTATCTTATTATTTATACCCGGTAGACGACAACACGGCTTATATAAACCACACAAATCACGGTATGCTATGGACCATGCTTTTTCGGAAAACTTTCGGCGCTGGAAGAGCTAGGAGTATCACCCACATACTACCGGAAGAAGCCCAAAAATTAGCGCGCTTACTGCGGCGCGTAAATAGCAATAACCCCTCGGAAAGCTATGAATTCAAAAGATACAAAGAACCGGATCAGATAATAAAAAAACCGATAGCGTTAGACCTCGGGCCCGGCCCGGAAACGAAATTCGAAAATTCACTTGAAGCATGGATAATCCGAAATATCGACAAAAACGTACCTATATTGTCCGAAATCGTCGGCCCTCGTGAAGAACTCGAGTATTTCGGCAATAACGTCCTATATGGTATCGGCGGAGAAAAAGTCGATATCCTATGCTTACATAAAAACGCTGGCGTTCGCTACAAAGCCACCGTCATAGAATTAAAGAAAGGCCCCGTTCCCAAAGAAGCGCTTTCCCAAATAGAAGACTACGCTTATTGGGTAGGTCAACTATCAACCGCAAACGTCGCTACGCCAATAGAAAAGTTTGACATACAACCCGTACTTATAGGCCGCGGCGCGACCGCAAACTTAAAAAAGAAATTGGTTTCGTTTAAACCGTGGTCCTTCCCGATTCCCCTTGCTACGAAATGCAACGTAACCGTTAAAGAACCCATATTACTCGCGTACAACGTTTCGAAAAAAACTATCTCTTTCGATAGGGCTAACAATTAGGAAAAGATGATAAACACCAACGACCTGCGAGCGGGCAAAGCCATCGAACTCGACGGCGCGCCCTTCCTGGTGACGAAGTTCGCCCACGTGAAGCCGGGCAAGGGGCCGGCCTTCGTCCGCGTCACGCTGAAGAACCTGATTACGGGCGCGAGCCACGAGCGGACGCTCCGCGCGGGCGACAAGGTGACGCGCGCCCGCCTCGACGAACGCAACGCGACGTTCATGTACGCCGCGGGCGACGAATACCACTTCATGGACGAAGAGAGCTACGAGGAGTTCGCCTTAAACGCCGACGAGTTGGGCGACGCCGCGCGGTGGCTCAAAGACGGGATGTCGCTCAAGCTCGTCTCCTACCGCGGCAGGCCCGTGGCCGCGGAAGTGGCAACCTTCGTCGAGCTCGTCGTCGCTAAAGCGGAGCCCGGCGTCCGCGGCGACACCGCCGCCGGCGGCTCCAAGGCGGCGACGTTGGAAACGGGCGCCGTGGTCACGGTCCCGCTCTTCATATCCGAAGGGGACGTAATACGCGTAGACACCCGGACCGGCGAGTACGTCGACCGCGTCAAGTAGGCCCGACGCCCACGCGATAGCTCAAGGGAGAGATCGCTTTGAATATAGGAAAAATAAAAAAAATCCTCGACCTCATGGACGAGCGCGGCGTCGCGGAAATCGAGGTGCGCTCGTGGTTCCGTACGATCCGGATAAGCCGCGCGTCACCCGGGGCGAACGTCTCCTTCTTCGCCGCCGGGGGCGCCGCCGACCCAGCGCTCCAGGCCGCGGCGACGCAAACGGCGCCGCCCCTGCCCGGGAGTACGGCCCCCGCTCCCGGAGCCCCCGCCGAAGCCGAAGTCGAGGAGGAAAACCTGGTCGTCGTAACGTCGCCGATGGTGGGGACCTTCTACCGCGCGCCGGCCCCGGACGCCGACCCGTTCGTCGTCGAGGGCGACAAGGTATCCCGCGGCCTGGTCCTCTGCATTATCGAAGCGATGAAAATCATGAACGAAATCGAGAGCGAGTACGCCGGCACCGTCGCCAAAATCCACGTCGAAAACGCCGCCCCGGTAGAATACGGCCAACCCCTGTTCAGCCTTACGCCGGCGTAATTTGAACAAAGGTAAACCAAGATTGTTCGATAAAATACTCATAGCCAACCGAGGCGAAATCGCCGTCCGCGTCATCCGCGCCTGTCGCGAGATGGGCGTCAAGACGGTAGCCATATACAGCGAGGCCGACGCGCGAAGCCTCCACGTCCGCTACGCCGACGAGGCTTATTGCATCGGCCCCCCGGAAAGCGCTAAGTCGTACCTCAACGTGCCGCGCATAATCGCGGCCGCGGAAGTTACGGACGCCGAAGCCGTCCACCCCGGCTACGGCTTCCTCGCCGAAAACCCCTACTTCGCCGAGGCGTGCGAGGCCTCCAACCTCGCCTTCATCGGCCCCGCGTACGAAACCATAACCGACGTGGGCGATAAGGCCGCGGCGCGCAAGATAATGGCCAAGGCCGGGCTCCCCCTCGTCCCGGGCAGCGACGGCCCCCTCAAAACGGAAGACGACGCGTTGGACGTCGCGGACGAGGTCGGGTACCCGGTGATGGTAAAGGCCGTCGCGGGCGGCGGCGGCCGGGGGATGAGGATAGCGCATACGCCCGCGGCCCTCGCGAAAGCCTTCGCCACCGCCGGGGTAGAAGCCGAGGCCGCTTTCGGCAACCCGGAGCTGTACGTCGAAAAGTTGATCCCCCGCGCGCGCCACGTGGAGGTCCAGATCCTGGGGGACGGCCGGGGGCAAGTCATCCACCTCGGCGAGCGCGACTGCTCCATCCAACGACGCCACCAAAAGCTCGTCGAGGAATCGCCCGCGCCCGCCCTGCCGCAGAAAACGCGGGAAAAGATGCTCGCCGCGGCGGTCGCCGCGGGCCGCGCCGTGAACTACCGATCCGCCGGCACGGTGGAATTTTTAGTGGAAGAAGACGGCCCCTTCTACTTCATCGAGGTCAACGCGCGCGTCCAGGTCGAGCACCCGGTCTCGGAGATGGTGACCGGCGTGGACATTATAAAAGAGCAGTTCCGCATCGCCGCGGGGGGTGCGCTCCTCAAAAACCCGCCCCGGCTCGAGGGCCACGCCATCGAATGCCGAATAAACGCGGAGGACACGGACCACGACTTCCGCCCCGCGCCGGGCACGATAGAAAATTACATACCGCCCGGCGGCCCGGGCGTGCGCGTAGATACCCACATCTACCCGGGATACGCCGTGCCGTCGCATTACGACTCGCTACTCGCGAAGTTGATCGTATGGGCGCCCAACCGCGATGAGGCGGTCGCGCGCATGGCGCGCGCCCTGGCCGAGACCACCATCGAGGGCGTCCCGACGACTATACCCTTTCACTACCGCGTCGTGCAATCGCGCCTATTCAAAGACGGCAAAATGTCGACGGCCTTCATCGCCGAACTCGAGGCGAGCGATATAAAGGAAAGAGGGTAATCGCGGGAAGTCGAAGGTAATGACGCCGCTGCCGCTACGGACATGGCTCGACGGTAAGCCGCCCCCCGGCGAGGGGGCCGCGGGAACGACCGCGGTCGTAATTGACGTCCTGCGCGCCTCGACCACGGCCGCGACCGCGCTCGTTCACGGCGCAACTTACGTCATCGCGCGGACGGACATCGACGAGGCGTTCGCCGCACGCGGCGAGCTCGAGCGGCGCGGCGAAGAGCCGATACTGGGCGGCGAGCGCCGCGGCCTCAAAGTCCCCGGCTTCGACCTCGGCAATTCCCCTCTCGAGTACGCCTCGGCCCTGGTGAGCGGGAAACCTTTAATATTGTGCACCTCCAACGGCACCGCGGCGCTGGAGCGATGCCGGGACGCCTCGCGGTCGTACGCCGCGTCTTTCGTCAACGCCGGCGCCACGGCCAGCGCGGTAGCGAAGGCCGCACAGCCGGTCGCGATATGCTGCGCGGGAAAAGAGGGGGC
>CAZWAM010000072.1:0-11703 GCA_964631855.1 uncultured bacterium
GCAACCCCCGCCTCCTCGAGGCGGGGTTCCCATTTGCCGCAAACAGACTACCCCTAATACTCCGCCACCTCGTCCCGCGTCGCGCGGCGCTGGATCTCGAGGCGGTCCACCGTCGCGGCCCCCACGCTGTCGCCCCACACGTTCACCGTCGTACGGCAGCGGTCCAGGAACCAATCGATGGCCAGGATGGCGCCGATGCCCTCCACCGGCAGGCTGCGCGGCCGGGGCCGTGACGCCTTTTTGTTATATCGGCGTCCCTTAAAGATGTTATAATATACCCAGGTGGTACTGATGACCAAGCAAGAACTCTTAGGCGAGCTTATTGAGAAGGCCGTAGCGTTGGACGAGGATGCCATCTTGGAGCTATTGTATTTTGCCGACAAGGTCGCCCGCGGTAATCGGTTGGAGGACGATGAGAGCCAAATCGCAGGCAGCCGAAAGGATTTCCAAAGCGGCGATACTTATACGCTGGAAGAAGTGAACCGGGGCCGCGGAAAAGAGTGAGGGTATTATTTTCCAAGACCGCCGCTAAGAATTACCTTGCCGACAAATGAAATCAAAACCCCCGCCTATTGGGCGGGGTCTTCCGTTATGGTGCTCGATTAGGGCGCCGCGCGGGGCGCCCGGGTCGTCACCCTTCGGTTAAAAGAGCCTCTTCAACACCTCCTCGGAGTAAAGGCCGAGGCCGAACCAAATCGTCGTCGACTTGTCGCGGTCGTTGCGGTTGATGGGGTAGCCGATCTCCGCGGTGAAGCCGACATGCTCTAAGTCGAAGTCGACGCCGATGAAGAGGTTGTCCTGGTAGAGCTCCTGCTTTTCGATGTCGTCGAATTTGATGCGGCCCGCGTATACGTCGTCTATTCGGTTCATCTGCGGGCCGTAGAAGCCCTCGTAGCCTATGTACGCTTCGGCGACGCGGCTTATGGGCCAGCCGCCGACGAGCGAGAGCTTCGGCGCGATGCGCTGCGTCGCGAAGATATAATCGAGGAAGAGGATAGGCGCGAAGTCCATACCCTTGCGCCGATGCTCGGGGACGACGTGCGCCCACCACTTGGCGTGGATGCCGACGGAGTACATATTGGCCTGGACGCCGACGTCGAAGCGGGGCCCGGCGCCGTACGTGACCATTCCCTTGACGACGGCGTCGCCGAAGCCGGGCGTTACTTCTTTGCCGCCGGGGCCCGGCACCTTGGCTCGGTCCTTGTCGCGGTCGTGGACGCTCACGTACGCCGGGAAATCGCCGATGATGCGGACGCGGATCTTGCCCGTGCCGATGGCGCGCGGGCTCATAAAGGTCCCGTACCAACAGCCGGTAGTACTTATTAGGCCGAATACTAGTATAAACGTAGCGTTTTTAAGCATATACGGCTCCGATAATTTTTTAAACTAAAATCTCGGTTTTTTATCCAAATTTCGCTAAAACAGTATTTTCTTCTTGACTTTTAGTATTCCTATGTGATATTATTTTTGTGGAAATCGGCGTGGCGCTTAATCCGCGTTGCGTTTGCCTTCGGGCAGCCGGTTTCCATTTTTTTTATAAATCTTCGTCGCCGGTCTCTTCCCCGTCTTCGCGGGCCTTTTCTTGGCATCCGCGTAAACCCCTAATGCTTCCGTCTAAGCTAACGTACATTATCTCCCTTTTAAGTAAATCGAAGAGACCTCGTAGTTCCCTTCTTCCCGCAATTCCGCCTGCTATTATGTAACAGAACAAATCTGCTATTTGTATACCGGGGGTTATTTTCGAGTCTACGAAATACGGCGTAGGTATTACGTTCCTCCATTCTTGGCCGGTTTGGGTTCTATAGAAATAACTCATTATCAAAGTAGCTATTCTTTCGCACCTCGATTTATCCGGCGCGTCGTATAACATTAACGCGTACCCGTTCGGGTCATAATCCGCCGCTATCCTTGCTATCCTTTCTAGTAATCTTTTGAATAAGAGTGATAAATGCCTTGATTCCTGTAGGTCCTCCCCGCGCCATAAAGCGTCCATTTGCGCTCCTATTTCGGGTTTAAACGTAGCCGCCCAAACAACTTCGTACTTCTTGCAAAGGTAAATAATGTTCTCCGCGTAAGAGACATTCTTAGGGAGTCTGGCTTGTCTCTTATTCAGTAGTTTTCGGCCTTTTATTTCGAAATCGAACGGCTCCTTTACATTCCAAAAAGTTTTATTAGCGTTAAATAATTCCCGACCTATTTCCCTCAAATGTTCCTCTTTTATACCTACCCCTGTCAGGACCGCTACGTCGTTACCTTGCGGGTCCCCCTGCACGGATTCATCAATGAAAAATAACATTTTTTTGACCTCCCCTGGGCTTTTGCGGGCCGCTACATGTCGAAGTACAATATGTACTCGTGGGGGTGGGGCCGTCGGTCGAGGGCGCGCACGTCGTATTCCATTTTGGTCTCGATGTAGGCATTTATGATGTCCTCGGTGAAGACGCCGCCCGCGAGCAAGTAATCGTGGTCGCGGCGGAGGTCGTCCAGCGCCGCGACGAGCGACTTGGGCAGCGACCGGATGCGCTTCTGCTTGGCCTTCGGCATCTTCGAGAGGTCTTCCTCGAGCGGTTCGCCCGGGTCGATCTCGCGCAAAACGCCGTCGAGGCCCGCCATGAGCATAGCCGAGAAGGCGAGGTAGGGGTTGCACGTCGCGTCCGGCGGCCGGTACTCGAAGCGCGCTTCCTCGGCCCGGGCCGCGTACTTCGGTATCCTTATCGTACCCGAGCGGTTGCCGATGGAGTAGAAGAGGCGCACGGGCGCCTCGAACCCCGGGACGAGGCGCTTATAGGAGTTCGTGGCCGCGTTCGTGAACGCCGCGAGGGACCGGCCGTGTTTCAAGATGCCGGCCATGAAGTGGCGGGCGAGGTCGCCCAAGCCGCCGTAGCCGTCGGCGTCGTAGAAGGCGGACCGTTCCGCCGAGCCCAGGAATTGGTGGACGTGCATGCCGTTGCCGGCCTCGCCGTATATCGGCTTGGGCATGAACGTCGCGTACAGGTCGCGCCACCGCGCGAGATTGCGGATGAGGAACTTCACCCACAGGTTCATGTCCGCGGCGGCGACGAGCGTGAGGAAGCCCACCTCGATTTCGCACTGGCCGGTCGCGCCCACCTCGTGGTGATGGTAGCGTACGGGAACGCCGGAGGCCTCGATGGCCGCGGCCATCTCGGCCCGCAGGTCGTAGAATTCGTCCAACGGCGGGATGGATTGGTAGCCGCCCTCGCGGGGGACGTTGTAGCCGGGCGTCGCGACGGCCGCGGAGATGTGCGAACCCTCCTCCTCTTCGGGGGCGTTGGCGAAGTACAAACACCGCCCCGGCTCGGAGGCGTAATAGACGTTGCGCAGGAGGTGGAACTCGTACTCGGGCGATACCCAGTAACCGTCGGCGACGCCGAGGCCGGCGAGGTAGGCCTCCGCGCGCTGGGCGAGGGCGCGCGGGTCGCGCGCGAAGCGCTCGCCCGTGTCCGCCTCGTGGATGTTGCATATGAGCGATATCGTCGGCTTCTCCCAGAACGGCTCGAGCATCGCCGTCGTCGCGTCGGCCTTGAGGACGAGGTCGCCGGCCTCGATCGTCTTGTAACCGGGGTTCTGCGAGCCGTCGAAGCCGACGCCGTATTCGAACAATTTACTCGAGAGCCGCGCCGCGGGGACCGTGACGTGGTGCCACCGCCCGGCGAGGTCGACGAATTTCAAATCTAAGTTGGCGACGTCGTTTTCGCGCGCGAAGGCCGCGAGCGACGCCAGGTCCGTTATCCCTTCTATCTTCAAAACGTGCCCTCCTGGATGCGAATCAGCCTGCCGTGAACCGATTTGCGGGAATATAACACCCGTAAGTTGGGAAGGCAAGGGGTTTTGAAAGCCAGTTAATTAAAAAACCCCGCCGGAGCGGGGTATTCGCGGCCAACCCCAAGATGAGGTTTTACGGAGGTGGGGTACTCCTACGACGACGCCCGGTTATTTCGCCATAATAAAGTGTCCAAAGCCGCCGCCCACGTAATAATACCGGTCGTCGCCTAAAAAGTTTGCGAGGCCTCCCGTAACTAGTATCAAGAACCCGTATTCGCGGGAAGGTTTCCATCCGACAGCTAACCCGCCCGATATAACCCCCGAGCTTTCCAGGGCCTTTTCCCCCTCTTTTAAAACTCGGGAGTCGGCGTAAGACACGTTAATGCCGAACGGGAACTGTGTAAGCCATTTGCGTTCGACGTCTCTTACCGTGAATAAATACAGCGCGCCTATTCCGGGCGCGACATCTGTGGTTTCGCCGCCTGCGGGGTTTTCCTTCTTACCGAACTCGTACATTACAACCGGCGTGAACGCAAAAGCATCGGAGGGATGGGCAACGAAACCTTCTTTTACGATCTTTGCTTCGAGAGATTCACTTTTAAGGGGCGGTTGTCCCGGATCCGGGTTTTTTTCGTAGGCGTTGATGTATAGGGTATCACCTGCTGCCCCGAAACCTTGCGGGTCGGCTTTGGATGATACCGGGTGCTCGACACTCGCTGTATATTCGCCCGTTTTTCTCACCGCCCCGTCTTTGTCGATGACGGAGTATTTTACGACCCAGTTTCCAGGAATATTAATGTGCAACTGGCTCTTGACCGCAACCCAATCGTAGCGGCGCACGTCCCTAAATTCCCCGTCCAAGCTTTCTTCCTTAACCTTAAACTCCGCTGTTTGGGCGTGCCCTAGGGCGGTTAATAATAAAACGGTAACTACGCCGAACATTATGCGGCATCTCATTTTTTCCTCCTTATCCTCCGTTTACCGAAATTAAAAGCCGGGTGGACCCGTGGTCCAACCCGGCGGTTTATTTCGACGCGCGCGCACGCCGCCGCGTGGCGATCTGCCTTTTCCCATCCCCGTGGCAGTCAATCGTCCTCCTCAAACCCCTTCAAGCGGGGGATAAATTCCTCTTAAACTAAACATACGCTAAAATACTTAGCCGTCCTTGTCAAGAAAATAAATACATTTTAAATTTAACCGTCTTATATAATTTGCCGTAAAATTGGAGCAGCGCGGGAGCGGCGTCTTTTAAAAATCCGCCGTATTAAAGACGGCCCTTCCCGGAAGCCAGTTTATCAGGAGCTCCCGCGCCGCGGCGTCCGCGCCGGCCGGCCGCGCGAAGGCGGCCGTTCGTCCTCTTTAATCTTCGTTATCTTTACGCCGGCCTCCCGCGCAAACCCTCCTCTAATCGCAGCCGGCCTCTTCCCGTTCGTCGGGGTGGGTATTGAAGTATATGAGGTTGCCGTCCGGGTCCTCGAGCCAGGCGCCGTCGCTGCCGTCGGCCTCGCGTTCGGCTTCCTTTTTCAATTTAAAGCCCCGCGCTTTAAGCTCCCCGGCGATCGCGAAGACGTCGCCGCCGCGGAAGTTGAGGAGGTTTTGTTCTATATGCCCCTGGTAGAGGCCCAGGCAGAGGTTGTGGTACCCCAACATCGCCCACCCCTCCTCCACCGTGCCGCCCACCTGCGTTAAACCCAACTTCCGGTAGAACTCGAGGGAGCGTTTCACGTCGCGTACCTTCAGGCATAAAAAGAACTTACCCATGTTAATTTTCTCAGCCATCTCTTGACCTCCTGATTTTATTTGGTTGTGTCGAGGCCGTTACTTGCCGGGCCAGGTCGTCGAGGCCGGCCGGTCTTTCGGGACCGTATAGACCTCGACGGTGAAACCCGCGGGGTCCATTACCGTAATCCCCCAATAACACCCTTGGCGCCAATCGGGGACGTTCACGTTTCCTTGCCGCGGGACGCCGGCCCGGGCGAGCCGCTTCACGGCCGCGGCGAAATCCTCTTCGGGTACCTCGACGGACCAGGAGGTGATTTCCGCGGTCCCGGCCCCGCCGCCGGGTTGTACGGCCCATTCTCTTTCCCCGGCCTCGCCGCCGTCGGCGCGAAAGAACATCAACTCGAAGCCCTCGCTCTTGTAGACGAGCCAGCCTTGCTCGTCGCTATAGCTCTTCTCCGTCATCCCGAGTACGTCGGTGTAGAAATGCCGCATCGCGGCGAGGTCGCCGCAGAAGTTGTAGACGAAGCGGACGTTGACTTCCGGTGCCGTTTTTTCGCCCATAAGACGACTCCCTTTTTAAATACAGGCCGTGAGGACCAGACTATTCGGGTCATTGTAATATAAAATAACCGGGGAAATTAAACCAGTTAAAATGCTTTTCGAGTATTTTTGTGTTATAGTCGTCACGAGGGAATATAGATATGCGGGGCCATACGCTAGCGGCATTCTCGGCGTTCTTATCGGTAGTAGCGATTTCGGTCGTTTCCTGCATCTTCGACGCAGACGTACCGCCTCAGCCTACCCCTCCTAAAATACCTCACCCTTTGTGGGTTCTCTACGGCAATTACTGGTACGAATACGACCAGAGCGGCGAAAAAGTATACTCGAAATGGCGTACGAGTAACTTTTACAGAGCAAGGATAAACCCCTCTACCGGCGATATTTGGGTTAACGGCATGGCGGCGTCATTTTCTATATACGACGCTACGGGCGAGTTCAGGAACACGTTAATTTTCGACGGGTACGCCTACGGCCCCGTTTTCGATACGAACGAGAAACTTGTTTGGATATGTCATTATCGTAATTGGCAGGAACCTCTTTTAACGGCCTTGAACTACAAAGGCGAACGGCTTAAAACGAAGCGTGTACCGGAGCCATTGCACGCCATTGACGTTTACGAAGCCGAAGGCAAAGTATGGGCCGTAGCCTTTTCCGTTGTTTACAAATTCAATAAAAACGGGGACCCGATATTTTCGAAGACGTTAGGCGAAATAGGTTACGAATACGCCGTACGAGAGCCCTTCGTCGACCAAACCGACGGCGGCGTTTGGCTCGCCGCGAACGACGCTCCGCACTTTCTAAAGCTCGACCGCTCGGGGAAACCGGTCCAAACGATAAACGTAAGCGGAAGAATCTTGGACGTGGGCCGGAAAACGGGGAATGTCCTGGCGAACGTTGAGGCCGAATCAGGCGTTTGGTACTTGGCCCTCTTCAAAAAGTCCGCGAGCTTATTATGGCGGCGCGGTAGATCTGAAACAGGGTATTGGCGCGGCCTTGTCGCGGACTTCGACCGGAGCTGTTGGTACATGCGAACCCAGACCGGTGAAAAGGATAAACTAGTTTTGGGTAAGTTCACCGAAGCGGGCGAACATATCGTAAAGGACGTTGTCGTGGGAGATAGCGTTTCTAGCTATTCGTTTGCGATGTGGAACGACCCGTACCCCTACCGATAACCCTTAACAGCATTTACAATTCCTCCAGAGCGGGCATTAAGCCCGCCTTAACGCTTAATAGCGGCGTCTAACCAAACGACACCAAGATTGCGCCCGCGAAGCCCAGGATAATGCCCAGCGTCCGCCGGCGCGTGATGGCCTCGCGCAAAAGCAGCGCGGCGAAGATAAAGATGAAGACGTTGGCCGTCTGGTTCAGCGCCGCGGCTACCGAGGCCTGGGCGTACTTCATCCCCGCGAGCCAGAGCGCCATCGCGAGGTACGCGCCCACGAACGAGCCCCCGACCATATAACGCCTACCGCGCCTCGAGGCCACGGACGACACGATGGCGCGGCGTTGCCGGTGGAACAGGAGGATAACGGCCAGCGCCGCGACGCCGCCGATTACCCTAAGCTCCGTCGCCCACAAAAGGGGCGACCGCTCCAACAACGGTTTTATCATTACGATGCCCACGGCCATAGTCGCCAGCCCCAGTATGCCGTAAAAAATCCCCCATCCCAGGTCGCGCCGACTGATTAGCCCCTTTCCCCACTCGAGCGAGGCCACGAGCACCGCGGCGACGACGAGCGCCGCGCCAACCCCCTGGAGCAAGCTAAGCCTCTCCGCGAGAAATAGAAGGGAGAGGCCGATTATAAACGGGCTATAGAGGCAGTCCACGATGGCCGTAAGGCCGGCGCCGAGCCGGTTTAAACTCATAAAGAAGAAAGTATCGCCCAAGCCGATGCCGAGCGCGCCGCTCGCCAGAAGCAGGAGGTACTCCGCGGCCGGTACGTCGCGCCAGAGCGTCTCGCCGAAAAGCCACATCGTGGGCAGGAATAGTACGAGCGCGAAGACGTCCTTGAATAGGTTAAGGCCTACCGGGTGGACCGTCTCGCCGCTCTTCTTGAATAGGACGACAGCGAACGCCCACGCGATGGCGGTCAACAGGGCGAAAGCTTCGCCGACGTAGGGAGTCGCTCCTTCCATAACCTCTCCGCGTTTTCCGTTTCCCTATTTTAAAATAAAAACGGCCCGCGCCGGTAATTTATTCCGCCGTTCCTGCGAGGCACCCCGCCGCCTCAGCCGAACCTCCGAGATGAAAATACGGCGGGAACGCGCCGCCGCCGGAATAAGTATTGCTTGACATATTGGCCATAAATAATATATAAATATAGTAGCCCTTGTCGCGCGAGGCGAGAACGCGAAGGAACCTCCCCCGGCGGCACCGGCGGCTCGAGAAAGGGAATTCATTACACGGGCAACGATTCCGTAAGGGGTATGAAATGGCGAATAAATTTCTAACCGGCTTGACGGCCCTGCTGGCCGCGGGGGCCGTGTGGGCGGCGCTGAGCGCCGGCCCGCAAGGCCAGTACCTGGCCGTCTGGGACAACAAGGTCTCGAGCGAGGCCGGGACCGTCCGCGGCCTGGGCCCCCGGGAGTACGCGTACGCGTCGCCCGGCGGCGCGGCCTTCGCCGTGGTGTCCATAAGAGAAGGTGCGATGCCGCCCGCGAGCACGGTCTGCGTCTACGACCACGGCGGGCGCCTGCTTTGGACGGCGGCGGACGTCGGCGCGACGTCGGCCTACGTGGCGGACTCCGGCGCCGCGGCGCTCGTAACGGTACGGGGCGAGGGGCCGACGGCGCCCGCGCGCCTCGATTTCTATTCCGCCGCGGGGGCCCGCACCGGCGGCGCGGACGTGGGGCCCCCGCTCGAGGCTGCATTCTTCCCCGGCGAGGATAAACTCGCGCTGGCCGTACTGGGCGGCGCGACGAAGGTTTACGACCTCGCGGCCGGCGTCGAGGAGTACGAGCTTCCGTACGCGCGCGCTGCCGCGGCCGGCCCCGGAGGCCGGGTCCTGCTCGTCGACCGGGAATGGATGGCGCTTTACCGGGACGGCGGCCGCGTCTGGCAGGCGCCCCATAACCTCCATTATCCGCGGCTCGCGAAAATTAGCGAAGACGGCACGCAGGCCGTCGTGGGCGCCCATCACGAGGTGGCGCTGGTATCGCTGGCCGACGGCCGCGTCGCCCGGCGGTGGAAAGCGCCGGCGGACTTCGGCGTTACGGACCTCGCCGCCTCAGCCGACTTCTCGTCGTTCGCGGTGGGGACGCGGTCGTTGCAAGCGCGCGAGGCCGCGGTGTGGCTGGACGCCTCGCTGAAAATTATCACGCAAGAAAAGCACGACGTTGCTCAGCCGAGCGGCTCGTCGCCGACGGTAGCCGTACTCGCGGGCGTCCCGCCCCGCGTACTGGCGATGGGTCAGGGTTGGCAAGCGACGCTCACGGAATAGGGGATGATGGAATGAAGAGGACCATAATAATACTTTCCCTGGGCGCGCTGGCCCTTTTCGGGACCGCGAGCGCGGAGCGTTGGCCGCTCGGCCCCGGCAACGTGCCGCAACGGTGCGGTAATAACTGCTACGAGTACCAAAGGTACAGCGGCAGCCCGTACTACCACGACGGCCTCGATTGCTTAGGTTTGGCCGGCGACCCTTGCTATTCGGTGGCCGACGGTTACGTCAGCCTCATACGCGTCCAGGAGCCGCTTTACACCGGGATAATCGTCAACTACACCCAAGGCCAGGACAAGGGTTGGCTATACTGGCACCTCACTTACAGCACCATACCCTTCATCGAGGGCGACCCCGTCAAGGAGAGCGACCGCCTCGGCAACCTCGCCAACTGGCCCGTCGCGGAGTTCCACCACGTCCACTTCACGCGCGGCTACTACCCGGGCATCAAGAAGTGGTACGACGCCATAGACAACCCTATCGAGTTTATGAAACCCTCAACCGACGAACAGCCGCCCGTGTTCGAGGAGGCGGAGGCCGGCCAGTGGTTTTCCTTCTGCGAAAATAACGGCGACGTACGCGTCGACCCCGGTAAAGTCAAGGGCCAGGTCGACGTCATCGCCCACGTCAGCGATAAAATAGTGGACACGCACTGGGAATTAGTGCCCTACGAGATAGAATGGTGCGTCATCGGCGAAGGCGGTTCGATTCCCCCCAAGAAGTTCGTCATCTTCACGGGAGAGGTCCCGCCGCCCACGACCGTAACCACCGTCGTATACAAACGGAGCGGCCAGTGGATGACGCAGGGCGACTACAATTCCCGCGAGTTCTACTTCATCATCACCAATACGGACGGCGACGGCAAAGTGGAGGAAGGCGACGAGGCCTACTCCCTCGACAGCGAGAAGTTGCCCAACGGCCCGTATACGCTCCACGTTTGGGCCAAGGACTTCGGCGGGAACAACGTCCTAAAGTCGATGGCCTTCACCGTCGACAACCCGTCCTCGGACGTACGGATAAAATCGTTCACGGCGCGGGCCGCCTCGGGAGGCGTCGAGCTCGCGTGGGCCGCGGAAGAGCGGCATCGCCTGAAATACAACCTCTATCGGCAGGAAGCGGGCGAGGCCCCGTCTCCCGACGCGCGCGACCGCGGCCGCCTCAACGCACGCCCCATAACCGGCAAAAGCCCCTACGTCTATCGCGACGCGTCGGCCTCCGAGGGGGTCACGTACAAGTATTGGCTCGAGGCGCTCGAGCTCTCCGGCCACGCGACGCTGTTCGGCCCGGTAACGGCTAAGGCCGGCAAGACGCTGCCGAAGAACTTCGCGCTCCACGCCTCGGCGCCCAACCCGGCGCGGGGGGCCGTGGTATTCAGCTTCGCGCTGCCGCGGCCTTGCCGGGCCACGCTGGCCGTCTACGACCTCGCGGGCCGTAAGGTCGCGACGGTGGTGGACGGGCACCTGGCCGCGGCCGAGCACCGCTACCCGACGTCGCTCGCGCTCCCGCCGGGCGTCTACGTTTACCGTTTGACCGCGGGCGACTTCGCCGCGGCTAAGCGCCTGGTCGTCGCGCGCTAAGGCGGGCGCTTAGAAATATACGAAATAAAGCCCTGCATAAGCGGGGCTTTTTTTATTTAAAAAAATATCACGGAGCCGTGGACTTCGGTTGATCGATAGCCCGTAGGTGGGGAGAATAGTTATTGGATAAGGGGATTATTGACGTTTGCCGTTTTTAGTAAAACGAAGAATAGAGGTAAAAAGGTACCCTATATGTGCCGGATTCCCCAACCGCCTTGATTTTGAGATCGGGAATTCGTGATTGGCATACGCCCGGTTAACGAGCCTTTTGTAAACCGGTTTTAAATAAAAAAAGCGCGTACGGGCGAATTTACCTAACCGTTTAGGTCAGGTATAAGTTTAATATATTTACAAAAAAAGCTCGAATTTTCTTCTTATTTATGTTAAACAATAAACGAAATAAATATTAAGGGGATAAATTTGAAGGAAAAAAGGGGGCCCCGCTTATAATAGGCGGGGGCCGGGTAAAATATCAAAGGTAAGAATATGAAAACGGCTTTAACGGCGAAAGTCGGGTTGGTTGCTTTTTCCTTAGCGGCCGTCGTAGGTTGCGAGGAGCCGCCGACGGAAATAGAGGGCCCGTACGTCCCGCCGCAAGTCAAGGGGTACGACGGCCGGCG
>CAZWAM010000073.1:0-1823 GCA_964631855.1 uncultured bacterium
TCGCGGCGACGCTCGAGCTGGCGCCGGGCGTTTACGTTTATAGACTCGAGGCCGGGGCCGAGGCCGCGGCGAAGAGGATGGTCGTATTGAAATAAAGGAGCTTCTATGACGCTGGCCGGCAACCGTATACTAATCTTCGTAGACGAAGGGTACGAAGACCTCGAGTTCTGGTATCCCAAAATAAGACTCGAGGAAGAGGGCGCGGTAGTGGACGTAGCCGCGGCCCGGAAGGGAGTCTTTTACGGCAAATACGGCTACCCGGCCCGGGCGGACCTTTCGTACAAGAACGTCGACGCCGCGGCCTATGAGGCCCTCGTCATCCCCGGCGGCCAAGCGCCGGACCGCATAAGGCGGCACAAAGAAGCCGTAGGTATCGTAAAAGAGATAGTCCGCGCCGAAAAGCCGGTGGCGGCGATATGCCACGGCCCCCAGGTCCTCATATCCGCGGACGCGCTGCGCGGCAAACGCGCGACCTGCTTCGCGAGCATCGTGGACGACGTAGTGAACGCCGGGGCGAAATACGTGGACGCCGAGGTCGTCGCGGACGGCGGCATCATAACGAGCCGTACGCCCGCCGACCTCCCGGCCTTCTGCCGCGCCATCATCGCGGCTTTATCCGAGTAGGGACCCTCTTCGACGGTAAGGAAAGGCCGGCCCAAAGCCGGCCTTATTTATACCAGCGGCTTTACGCCGCCGGCTAAGTCAACGCCACTCGAACCTCTGCGCCGTCACGTGCCTGACGCCCTCGCCGCCGGCCAACGCAACGACCCAGGTCCCGTCGCCGCTCGCGGCCACGACGAAGCCTTCCCCTATAAAAGTCCGTTCGCCACCCTCGGCGCGCCAAGAAAAGCCGCCGTCGCCGTTCTCGAAGAAACCGTTCCGCGCCGGCACCATAACCTTTGGTAACGACGCACCGGCCTCGTCGGGCGGCGTCGGCGCGAGGCGCCAGGCCGCCGGCAGGTACGGCGAACTCCGTGCGTCCGCCGATAGCTTTCGGCCTAACTTAGCTAAAACCTCCTCGCGGCCGGCGAGGAAGGTTAGGTTGCCATTTTCCAAATTATAACCGTACAGCTCCAAGGCACTCGTCGTCGCCGCTTTACTACCCCCCACTTCGCGCCCTATCACCAAACGCGACGCGCCGGCCCAATCGATAAAATCGCCGCCAGCCACCGGCAACGCCTCCCGGGCGCCGGAATCCAGTTCATATATTACGGGCCGCGTAACGTAACCGTTGCCCGCTAAGCCGTCGTAATATAGGGCCGCCTCCAACGTCGCGGCGTTTATATCGAGCTCCCGGCATAAACTGTTCGTCCGCGCGAACGGCGGCTCGACGGTATTATCTATAACCTCGACTTCCTCCCCCACGGCGACCCTCTCCCAACGTTCGTCCAAAGCCGCGGACCAGACGCCGCTCAGCTCGAAGGGCGGCGCTTCACCCCTCATAAGCGCGACGGCCCCGGCGTACGGCTTCCCCTCGAAAGTCTTCCAAACGAAGACGGCGAGCGCGTCGCCGGCGTCGTCGTTCGCCGCGGCCATATAAGCCGGCGGCCACCAGCGGACGCGCAGCGGGTACTCAGCCGCGACGTACGGCGTCGAAGCCCTCACCCGAAGGGCGGGAACCAAGCAGGACACAACGGTCAATTCGATTATAAATTTGCGCATGAAGGGGTCGGGTCGCAGAGTTCGCCGGCCAAAGCCGCGGCCGCGGCGCTTACGGCGCTCACGTAGTATACTTCTACGTCCCGCTCGAGGCAGGCTTCGAAACCACAAAAACCGGTCGTCGCGACCGCGGCGCCGTTCGAGGCAAGCTCTTCCGCCCACGG
>CAZWAM010000073.1:1923-5845 GCA_964631855.1 uncultured bacterium
GGCCCACCTCGAAGCCGGAGGCGCCTTTGCTCGCCGCGTATTGCGGCTTCAGGTTCGTAAAATCGTATTCGAAATAAGCGTCGGCCTCCGACGCGGTCGTGCCCGGCGCGCACAACAACGCCGCGGGCCCGCAAAGGGCCGCGGCGCCGGCCAAACCTTCGCGCTCCCCTATACCCAAAGCCTCGACTACCGCCCCGCCGAACTCCAATAACGCGCCGCGAGCGCCGTCCCGGCCGAATTGCGACGCGACGTACAATCCGACGTCGACGCCGCCCGCCGCGGGGCCCAACTCCCCCCGGCACTCGATGCGGTGGACGTCGGGCAAATCGACGTCGAACGTCCCGCCCTCCAATATCCCCTGCAACGAGCCGCTCTCGACGGCCCACACGAGCGAGCCGTTTCCCGAAGTCTGGCCTCCGGGTAGGCCCAGCGCCGCTACCAAATCCCCCGGGCCCGCGAGGCCCCGTTCGTATAAAACCGGCAGCGCGCACCCCGCCGCGGGGTGGACGAGGCGGAAGCCGAAAGCCCCCGCTTGAGCACGCGCGCGCGGCGCCAACCGCGCCGAACCGCGCCCCCTACACTCCCCCGCGAAAAGTATTACACGCTCGACGTCGAAGGAGCCGCCGGCGCCGGGCCTCGCCTCCTCCAACGTCCGCAACGCCTCCTCGCCGCCGAGCGCGAGGGCGTCCGGCTTGAGACTAAGCCGCCGGCCTACGGCCTCGCCCGCCTCGGCGACGTGGCCCCGAAATATCTCCCGCGCCGTTTTATATTCCGCCGACAAGGTTGACTACCTCCCGGTTCTCGGTTATAATAATTACGGGTGGCGGGAATGAAAAAAAACCTTTTAATATATATGATATTGATCGCGGGTGCGCCGTGGTTCGCGGCTCCCGCGGCCGCGGCGGAGCAAGAAGATTCCGAAGATGACGTCGACCTCCCGTACGTCGTCCGCGAAGAAAAGGTCATCAACTTCGAAACCGGGAAGGTCGAGGTCGAGAAGGTTATCGAATTCCCGGAACTGGAAATTTTACCCGAGCTCGCCCGCCCGGTCGAGATTATCATTCCCCGGACGAAACCCGATTTCAGTAAAATGCCCTTTACGATTTATAACAACGAACCGTCGCCTTACCTGCCGGAAGAGTACAAACTCCAATATTACCGCCGCGTGCCCGTCAGGGACGTTCCGCCAGCCGGCTTAGCCAGCAGCGACGTTTCGCCGCCGGCTGCCGAGGACGAAAGCGGAGAAAAAGGCCGCGACGAAAACGGCGAATGACCTCCGACTACGGGACGCTCCGCTGAATCGCGAAAACAATATGACCGCACCCGACGCGGTCATATTTTTCATTACGACTTTCCGCCCCCCCAACTCGCCGCCGGAACCGGCTAAGCTTTCGCCTTCTCCTTTTGTGAGAGCTTGGCGATCACTTCTTTCGATTCCTTAATAAAACCGTCGACCCGTTCTCTCGCCTCTTTTGAGAACTTTTCGGCCTCCTTCTTGATCTCGCCCGCGGCTTCGGCGATATCTTCCCGCGTCTGTTTGCCGGCCTTCGGCGCGAAGAGTATTCCGAGTATCCCGCCGACGATGCCGCCGACCATGAACGACAGCAAAACCAAACCGGCCCCGCCTTCTCTATCCGCCATAACTCGCTCCTCCTAAGCCGTCTTTTTCTCCTTGGCTTTTTCGTTTTTATCACCCGTCGAGGGAGAGGGCCCGCGCTTAGAAGCGACGAGCCGCGCGAGCCACCCACCTACGGCAACGAGGACGGGCGCGAACGCCGCGAGCTTGGAAAAGATGTTCTCGTCCAAGAACCCTACCGCCTCGCGAACCCGTCCCACGAGCAAACGCGTGGCCCCGGCGCCTTCCCGCAGTACCGACGTCGTATCCGCGATGTCGGACGTAACCTGTTCCGCGTTCTCTACGACCTTGCGCACGCTCGCCGAGGCGGCCGGCACTTCTTTACGCATGTCGGCCAGAATCCGATTAACGCGCCCTACGGTCCCGGCGCACCGTACGACGAGCCAAGTGAACGCCGCGGCGATTATTACGATCGCCAACGCAAGCGCCCAATATACGCCGTCAACCGCGGCCATATCACACCTTCTTTCGTACCCTTTAACCTTGAGTCGGCGACACCGCGCGCAGCCGCTCTACCACGGCCGGTAAAACCTCCAGCACGCGGCCTATGTCTTCTTCCGTCGTGTACTTCCCCAGGCTGAAACGCACCGAGCCCCGCGCCACCTCCGGCGGACAACCCATCGCCGTGTGGACGTGAGAAGGTTCCGCCGAACCGGTAGCGCAGGCCGAGCCGGTGGCGACGGAAATGCCCTCCAGATCCAACGCCATCATCACCGCCTCGCCGTCTATGCCCGGGAAACAGACGTTCAACGTATTCGGTATCGCATTCTCGCCGGGCGTCATCACGACCACGGGCGAGGGCAACGCCACGACGCCGTCTTTCAGCTTATCGCGAAGGCGCCCCAGCCGCTCTCTCTCCTCGGCGCAGCTCGCGACCGCGAGCTCGAGCGCGCGGGCGAGGCCTATTATGCCCGGCGTGTCGTGGGTCCCGGCGCGCCGACCCTCCTCCTGGTGGCCGCCGTGTATCACGGGCACGAGCTCCACGCCGCTTCGGACGTAGAGGACCCCCACGCCCTTGGGGCCGTAGAATTTATGGGCGGAAATGGAGAGCAGGTCCACGCCGAGGTCTTTGACGTTTACGGGAATCTTGCCCACGCTCTGGACGGCGTCGGTGTGGAAGAGGACGCCCCGCTCGCGCGCCACCGCGGCCAGCTCCGCTACGGGCTCTACCGTACCGACCTCGTTGTTGGCGTGCATAACGCTGACGAGGACCGTGTCGGCGCGTACGGCGGCCGCCAAGACGTCGGCGTGAATTACGCCCTTGTCGTCCGGCGGCAGGAACGTAACGTCGTATCCCTCGTCGGCGAGCCACTCGCAGGCGACGAGGACCGCGGGGTGTTCGACGGCGGAGGTTATGACGTGGCGGCCGCGCCGGGCGAAGGCTACGCCCTTAAGGGCGAGGTTGTCGGCCTCGGAGCCGCCCGCGGTGAAGACTATTTCCTCGGCTGAGTCGGCGCCGAGGAGCGCGGCAACTTTTTCGCGCGCCTCGTCCACCGGGCGGCGCGCGCGCCGGCCGAAGCGGTGGAGGTTGAGCGGGTTGGCGAAGTTGTCCGTGAAGAACGGCGCCATGGCGCGGGCGACCTCAGGGTCGGTCGGCGTCGTCGAGTTGTAGTCGAGATAAATGCCTTCCATAATCAAAACCTGCCGGGCCGGAAATATTAACAAAAAACGATAAACTACGCAACCGCCATTAATCCTCCTATACAACCGCCTCCCTTTTATATTGATAATTCACGGTGCGCGGCGCTCGCGCTAAAAATTTACGCTTACCTCTTCGTCGAACGTAACGTCGTCCTCCTAATATTGGCCTCGGCGCTGATGGCCTTGGCGGTTGTACTGGCGGCGCTGTCGGCTAAGGCGGTGCTAGGGAGAGGCCCCCCGACGGCCCGGCCGGCGGAGTGGCCGGGGTTGCGTTAAAAAAAAACGGGCCGACCTGAAGGTCGGCCCCTACTTTTCCTGTCGGGCGCCCAGAGGAGCCCCGTTCTGTTTTAGCGGCGACGACTACCTGTAAATCGCCTTTATCCGCCCTATGCTCGCCGGCGAAACGCCTATGTCCGAGACGAAGAGCATCCGCAACGCCAGGTTGGGCTGCGGGTAGACGTTGTTGACGCCCCAGAGGTACGTCCCGTCGAAGGCTAAGCCGCAGGCGCCCACCCCCGTCATGGGCCAGTTCGCGGAATCGATTATCGAGCCCGCCGTCGTGAGCTTGTAGATCTTGCTCTGCGGCCCGGAGCCGAACGGGTGGTCCGCGAGCCAGAGGAACGGGCCGCCCGGCGTCTTGTCGTC
>CAZWAM010000073.1:5945-10057 GCA_964631855.1 uncultured bacterium
TCCATCCGGAACGTGCCGAGGAGCGAACCCGCCGGGTACGTCCGCTTGACCAGGTGATACAAAACCGCGGTCCACAGGTACGTGCCGTCGTACTCGACGCTGTACGCGTACCACGTCGTCGGGCCGACCGAGAACCGCGCGTCGAAGGAGGATATAACCTGCACGTAACTCGCGCCCGCCGTCGCGCCGAACGCCGTAAGCGCCACCGCCACCGTTAAAAGCTGCACGCGCACCGTAGACCTCCTTTACGTTAAACGCGTTAAAAATTAAACATCGGCCCGAACCTGACGAAAGGCCCGGAGAGGTCGACCTCGGGCGCCACGGCCATCTTGGTCCCCACTTGCTTAAGCTCGCCCTCCGGTATCTTCATAAAGAAATAACCCGCCTCGAAGCCCACGCCGAGCCAAGACATGACGCGATACTGCGGCGCGAGGAACGCCTGGGCCGACCAGTTCCAACCTTCCAACTCCGACACGTGCGTCGTCGACTCCGGAAAAGGTACGTTGCCGAAGCGGTAGGGTGAGCTCGATATCGTCTTAACGTACGATAACGCGAGGATGCCGGCGCCGCCCCCGGCGAAGAGGCCCCACCGCTCGCCGAAATACATTTTATAACCGGCGACGAACTGATAGACGTCGAAATCTATTTCACAATTTTTAACGACGCCGTCGTCGAATATCCGCGCCGTCGAGAACCCCGAACGGCCGCCATAATATCCGATTTGTAGGCCGCGCGGCAAATTCAAACGTAAGGTCCCGCCAATCATAAACGTGTGGGCGGGCGTGCGGAGGGCGAGGACGTCGAACTCCTCGCTTACGCCGTCGAGGGTCGGAAAATTCGGGCCGACGTAGAACGTGGCGCCGACGTACATCGGCCGGTAACCCTCGGCACCGGCCGAGGCCGCGGCGGCCACGACCACACAAAAAACGGAAACTATTCTCATCCCTGCTCCTTAACTCGGCGTTTCAACTTGAGTGCCGGTCGTCGGTTTGGCCTTGGGGAAAAGGAGCACCACCAAAACGGCGACGACAAAGGCTTCCACCGCCCATGCGACCATCCACGCGAGCGCCAGAAGGTCCGGCACGTCGAGGTAGCGGTAAACGCTCGCGGCGCGCGGCACGACGCCTACCAGAAGTAATAGTAACCAAAACAAGACGAACTTTTTCCAAAACCTCTCGGGGCCGGCGCGCCGGGAAATCGCGAACGCCAAGACGTAGAAGAATCCGATGGCGAGGTCGAAGAAGAAACCGAGAAGGACTATTTGAAAATCCTGGTCCTTGAAGAATTCGACGTCCGCTCTGAGGGGGCTAAGAACCAACTGGGTTAACGTACCCAATATCGAAAGAGCCAACCCGGCGACGATGCCGACCAAAAGTATCCGACCAAGTTTGTCCATAAAATCCTCCTTCGGCTTGCGTTTTGACAGAAGATAACACGGTACGGAAATTTAGTCAACGAGCGAAAAGGAGCCCGGCCCCCGAATTACGGTATTGCAGTGCCTTTTATAGTGTTATAATAAAAAACAAAATTATTCCCCGAACCCTCCTCGAAACCCGCGTTGCGCCGGAACGTTGAAAGTAATAATCGCCATCCCGTGCTACAACGAAGCCGAGTTACTGCCGGTTACGCTGGCGGCGCTGCCGCGCGAGCTCCCGGGCGCGGACGCGGTCGAGACGTTGGTGGTGGACGACGGCTCGAGCGACGGCACCGCGGACGTAGCGCGCGCTTGCGGCGTTACGCACGTCGTGCGCCACAAGCGCAACCTCGGCCTGGCCGCGGCCTTCCGCACCGCCCTCGACGTAGCGTTGGCGCGAGGGGCGGACGTGATAGTAGGCACCGACGCCGACAACCAGTACGTCGCCGCGGACATCGCCAAGCTCGTGGCGCCGGCCATAGCGGGCGAAGCCGACCTCGTCGTAGGCCGCCGCGACTTCCGCGCCATCCCCCACTTCTCACCCCTCAAAAAAGCCCTCCAGCGCGTAGGGAGCTTCGCGGTGCGGACGCTCTCGGGATTAAAAGTGGCGGACGCGACGAGCGGGTTCCGCGCCTACAACCGCGAGGCCGCGCTGCGACTCGTCGTCCTATCCTCCTTCACGTATACTTTGGAAACGCTCATTCAAGCCGGCTACAAAGGCCTTACCGTCAAGCAAATACCGGTCCGGGTCAACCCGCCGACGCGCCCAAGCCGCCTCTTCCGCACGATTCCCCAATACCTGGAGCGGTCCCTGAACACGATAACCCGGGCCTATTTGCTGTTCAGGCCGCTGAGGATCTTGGGCACAGTAGGGGCGATAATTTTCGGCGCCGGCCTCTTCCTCCTGGGCCGCTTCTTATATTTTTATTTTACCTTACCGGGGCCCACGGGCCACGTCCAATCGCTCGTCGTGGGCGGCGTCCTGATCCTGCTCGGCTTTCAGGTTATTATAATCGCCCTGCTGTCGGACCTCATCGCGGCCAACCGACGCCTCCTCGAGGACGTACTCTACCGCATAAAATCGAGTCAATACGACCGCCGATGAAACGCTTACTCGTCTGCTCCTCGACGTTCCCCCTCGGCGAAGGCGACCGGCAGACGGCGCGCTTCGTCTACGACCTCGCCGCGGCGCTGGCCGAATACTTCGACGTAACCGCGCTCGCGCCCCATCACCCGGGCGCCGCCCTCGCGGAAAAGCTCGGCGCCGTCGAGGTCCGGCGTTTTAAATATTTCCTGCCCTCAGCGCTGGAACGTCTCGCCGACGGCACGGGCGTTATGGCGAACGTAAAACGTGACCCGCTAGCCAAAATGCAGGCGCCATTTTTATTGTGGTGGTTCCGGCGCGCGGCCCTACGCCTTCTCCGAAACTACCATTTCGACGCCATAAACGCCCATTGGCTCGTCCCGGCCGGGTGGGCCGTGGGTCCCGTCGCCGCGGGCGCGGGCATCCGCCATTTATTAACCATCCACGCCGCGGACGTTTTCTTCCTCCGCCGCGTGCCCTGGGGCCGACGCGTCGCGGCCCGGGTAATAGCGACCGCCGACAATATCTTCGCCGACAGCGAATTCATCGTCGCGGAGGCGAGCCGCCTGGTGGGCTTCGACGTGGACGCCGTCGCGGCCACCGCGGGCGTCGACGCCGCCTCGTTCGCGCCCGATTACTCGCCCGCAGAAGCCAAAGCCAAGCTCGGGTGGCCCGCCGCTCCTACCGTCCTGTTCGTCGGCAAGATGGTAGAGAAGAAGGGGCTGGTTTATTTAATAAAAGGGATGGCGGAAATTAGAGCGGCATTACCCGCCGCTCGGCTCGTCGCGGCCGGGGACGGCCCCTTGCGCGGCGATTTGGAGAGGTTGACGCGCGAGCTCGGCCTCGCGGCCGCGGTATCCTTCGTCGGGCCGAAGGGGCACGACGAGCTGAAGTTGATGTACAACGGCGCGGACGTTTTGGCGGTCCCTTCGGTGGTCGCGCGCGACGGCGAGACCGAGGGGATGCCCACAGTCATACTGGAGGCTTTCGCCGCGGCGTGCCCGGTCGTGGGGAGCCGAGTCGCCGGTATACCGGAATTCGTCCGCGACGGCGAGACCGGCTTCCTTGCCGAAGCGGCCTCCCCGGCCGACCTCACCTCCCAAATCGTTAAAGCGGTCCGGGCGGGGCGCGAGCGCTTCGCCTCGGCGTGCCAGGCCGCCGCGGCCGAACGCGACTTCAAAAAATTGGCGGAACTCTACGCCCAGGCGGCGGAGGCGTAGCGGTGACGCTCGCGACCAGCTGGCGCGAGGTACGCTTGAGGGAGGCCGGCCGCCGCGGTTATTTTTTCCTAACGCCCGGCCTCTACGCGCTATACCGCACGTTCCTCGTTCGCGGCGCGCGTCACGTAAAAGGGTGCATACTGGACGCCGGAGCCGGTTACGGCGCCTGGAGGCCGGTACTGAAGGAATTTGGCCACGTGACAGGCGTCGACTTCTCAGCCGGCGACCGGCCCGACGTCGCCGCCGACCTCAAAAGCCTTCCCTATCCCGACGACGCGTTCGACGCCGTCTTCTGCTCGCAGGTCCTGGAGCACGAGCGCGAGCCGGCGGCGTTGCTCGCGGAATTGCACCGCGTATCGAAGCCGGGGGGGACGCTCGTCCTCACGGCGCCGCA
>CAZWAM010000073.1:10157-11589 GCA_964631855.1 uncultured bacterium
ACGGCCTATTCGCGCTGAACTGGATGCTCGTAGCTCACAAAAAATGAAGGGCCGGCCGGCAGGTTACCCCTCGCGGCCGGAACAACTTGCCCGGCTCGCGGACGTACGCCGCGGCGCCCGTAAAGGCCGGAAAATAAGGCGCGTCCTGGAAGAGGAGTTAGGGCCGGCGCCCTGGCCCGGCGTCCGGGGCCTCGACCTCGGCTGCGGCCCCGGGGCCATCGCGGCTTACCTCGCGAAAATCGCCGGGGCTTTCGTCGGCCTCGACATCGACGAGGCGGCGATAGAAGCCGCGCGGGCCCGCTTCCGATATCCCAACCTGGACTTCGTGTGTCAAAAGTCGCCGCGCCTCCCCTTCGACGATGCCGCGTTTGACCTCATTATCGTCAACCACGTTTACGAACACGCGCGAGACGCCGAGGCGCTCTTCGCCGAGGTTTACCGCCTCCTCAAGCCGACCGGCCTCGTATACCTCGCCGCCGCGGGGAAATACCAACTCGTCGAGCCCCACTACCGCCTGCCCTTCCTCTCGTGGTTGCCCGGCGGTTGGGCCGATTTATACTTAAGGCTGGCCGGGCACAAAGGTAGCTACGACGTAAACCTGCTGAGTTATCGCCGATTATTTAAATTAATCTCACCTTTCCACGTCCGCGAATACACGGCCGCGGTCGTACGAGACCCGCAAAAATTCGCCGCCGCGGACGTCGTCCCGCGATGGCGCCCGCTCCAACGCTTGCTCGCGGCCGCGGCGCAGCTTGTGCCCGCCGCCGCACCGACGCGAATATTCATCCTCAGCCGGCGAGGCAATGACAACCGATAAAGGCTATTGGCGGCACGTCGTCTGGACGGCGGCGAAGATAATAATCGTCGCCGGCGCGCTCTTCTTCGTCGGCAAAGTCCTCGTCGAAAACTGGCCCGACGTACGAGCCGGCTGGCGCGCCCCCCGACCCCTACCGGCCTTGGCGGCGACGGCCGTTCTCTTCGCCTCGTACGTCGCCTTATTCAAGGTATCGTTGGCCGTGCTCCATCGCGTCGGGTACAGGCTGAGCTTTCGCGCGGGGTTGCGGCCTTTCTTCTACACGCTACTCGGGCGCTACGTCCCCGGGCGCTTCGCCGTCATTCTCGGAAAAGTTTACATGTACGAAAAAAGAGGGGTCCCCCGGCTTAGCGCGGGGCTGGCGGTCGCCTACGAGAACGTCTTTGCTGCCGTGGGCGGCGTCGCCGCGGCCCTCGCATTAGCGGCCGCCTTCCTAAGCGGCGGGTTATCCTGGACGTCGCTTGCCGCCGCGGCGGCGGGCGCCTTGGCGCTTATAATATTAATACAACCAGCCGCCCTCCAGCGTATCCTCGCGTGGGCGCTCAAAAAGATACGGTTG
The DNA here is from genome assembly GCA_964631855.1 of uncultured bacterium. Classification (GTDB taxonomy): domain Bacteria; phylum RBG-13-66-14; class B26-G2; order WVWN01; family WVWN01; genus WVWN01. The sequence goes on from CAZWAM010000073.1 coordinate 11,531, forward strand.
GGGGAACTAAGCCAGCCAACGCTTATAGGCCGGCGAGGGGCGGTGGCCTTCGCGCTCGC
>CAZWAM010000074.1:0-5502 GCA_964631855.1 uncultured bacterium
ATAAAAAGGGGGAACTCGAGCCGCGCTTCTTCGCCGTCCACAACGCCCGGGCCGAAGCGGAAGACAACGTCCGCGCCGGCCTCGAGCGGGTCCTGGCCGCGCGCCTGGCCGACGCAGCCTACTTCTGGGAGGTCGACAGGCGAACGCCGCTCGAGGACCTGGTCGCGGCGCTGGCGGGCGTAGTATTCGCGGAGGGCGCCGGGACGCTGGCGGACAAAGCGGCGCGTTTGGAAAAGTTGACCGCGGCTTTGGTGGATGAGCTGAATTTAAGGGAGGAGGAAAGGAAGAACCTCGCGCGGGCCGCGGCGCTTTGCAAAGCGGACCTAACCTCCCAAATGGTCCGCGAAAAAGAGTTCGCCCACCTCCAGGGAACGATGGGCAGACTCTACGCCGAGGCCGGGGGGGAGCCGCGCGCCGTAGCCGCGGCCGTAGGCGAACACTACCGCCCCGTCGCCGCGGACGACCCGCTTCCCGCGACGAAGCCCGGCCGCATCCTGTCGCTCGCCGACCGGGTCGACACGTTGGTGGCGCTCTTCGCCGCGGGCCACCGGCCCACGGGCGCTAAGGACCCCTTCGCCCTCCGGCGCGCCGCCATCGGCCTGTGCCGACTGCTTCTCGAAGACGACGAAAACGTCTTCGCCGGCTTGCCCGTCGAGGGATACGTCGCGCACGCAGCCTCTACGGCGCACGCCCCCGAAGGTATCCCCCGCGAAGTTGAAGAATTCATCCGGAATCGCCTGGAGCAAATATTCCTCGAGCGTGGGTTCCGCGACGACATGGTGGACGCGGTCCTAGCCCTTCCGAATTGCCGGCCCGCGGATGCGCTCGGGCGCCTGGCCGCGCTCGCCGCGCTCTACGAAAACCGCGAGGAATATATCCGCCTTGCGATCGCCTTCAAAAGGCCGATCAACATACTGCGCCAAGGCCGCGAGCGGGAATTACGTTGGGGTGAACTCGACGAGAAGTTGATGACGCAAGATGAGGAAATAAAATTGCTCGGGGCATATAGGAAGGCCGAACCACGAATCCGCTCCGCGGTTGCGCGGGGCGACTACGACGCGGCGCTCAAGCTCCTGGCCGCGATGCGGCCTACGGTGGATAAATTCTTCGACGAGGTTATGGTCATGTGCGACGATGAGCGGCTGCGGGCCAACCGCCTGGCGCTGATGCAGCTGCTCGCGGACTTTTTCCTCTCCTTCGCCGATTTCACCGAGCTGCGCGGCGAGGAGGAATACGAGTAAAACCGACCTTCCCGGAGAACCTATACGAAATAAATTTTTTGCAACCCATGGTGATCGTCCGTAGGAAACCGGTCCGCCCACGCGTCGTAAAAGCCGTAAGTTACGGCATGATCAGCGCCACGCTCCTGGGCCTTACGCTCTGGGGTTATTATAAACACCGCGCCGCGCGCGTCCCGCTCGAGGTGGAACGCCCCGAAAGCGAAGAGGCGCCGCCGGCCGCGGGCTTCGACCGTCGCTTAGTTTACGCCACGGAGCAAGAACTGCTGGCGCCCCCGGCCTTTCCCTGGACCCTTGCCGCCGTCTCCCGCCTCCCGCGCGCCGAAGTTATTTCCCTAAATGTAATTCGTGCCGCCGAGGGAACGGAACCCGCCGCGAGACTCGCCGAGGTACTGGCCGCGGAACTGGCGGAACAAGCGCCCACCATAGCTCGTCCCTTTACGCTCGCGACGTCGCCGCCGTATCTCGTGACGCCGGTTACGGTACGACTCGAGTTCGAACTGGGCGAGGCCGGCGCCACCGCGGCCGCGGCCGTGACCGGCGCGCCTGCCGACTTGAACGCGCCGTTCGCGGAAAAAGCGGCCCACCTCGTCTTCCCGCGCGAGGCCCAGAACGTCTCGTTCGCGGCGACCGTCACGTTAATACCTTACCCGTATGACCGACTCTCGGCGAGCCGCGGCGGCAAGCCGGTAAGCGAAGAGGAATATCGCTCGCTCTTCCGCGCCCTCCAGTACAACTCGTTCCCCCTATACGACACGGTCCTCGCCGTCGCCCCTCAAATAATAACGGCGGAAAGCGAAACGCGCGTCTCCTTCGTCGTAGACAGAGAGGGCCACCCGGGCGCGGTAGCGCTCGAGCCGCCCCTACCGCCGGAAGCCGAGGAAGCGCTCGCCGCGACCCTTGCCGAAATTTACCTGCCCAAAAAGCTCGCCGGCGCCGGCGTGAAATTCGTCATCGGCGGCTCGTAAAAACTATGGCTCGCGCCGCAACTTACCGGGCGTACTTTCGGATAAAACTCGCCATCGCGGCCGCGGCTTCGCTCACGGCCCTGGCTTTGCTCTCCTGCGGGCCGTGCGGTAAAAAGGCCGAAGAGGGTAGGCCGACCGCCGCGCCCGAACCGCCTCGCGGCCCCCTTGCCGTAACCACGTCGAAAACGGCGTACCCCCGCTACGACGTCGTGGAGGTCCGCGTCGAGGTAGACGCTGACGTCCTCGGCGACGTCGCCGCGGACGACCTGCGGGGCGTGATAACCCGCGGCGGCGACGCGGTAACGACGGTGGGCAAAATAAAAGAGCTGAAGTGGCGTAAACGGGAAGACGGCTCGTTCGCAGCGCGCTGGCCCATTCCCTGGAACCCGCCGCTCGGGAAGTACCGCGCCGAGGTGGTCGCCGATACGTGCACCGGGCCCACAGAAGCCGCGGCCGATTTCACCATCGTCGGCCGCAAGCCGAAAAGGCCCGCCAAACCTCTCTGCGTGGTAACGCTGGAGTCGGACGGCAAATGGGAACGCCTCCGCGTCGCCTCGCCGGGCGAAAACCACGACTGGAGGGCCCTCGTCGATTGGGCGGACTTCATGGGCGCGGACGCGTTCTTCTCGCTCGTCGGCATTACGAAAGGGATGTACGCGCCCACGATGGAGAAGCCGTGGTATCAATACAACCTTGACTTCACCCCCAAGCTCGCCGACGAATGCCACGCGCGCGGCATCAAGTTCGGCGGCTGGCTCGGCGCCTTTCTGCCTTACGGTAAAACGCAGGTGCCGCTGCCCTACAAGTTCTCGCGCAACCTCGTCGAAGGGCAATTCTACTACACCCTTCATATATCGCTCAACGACGAACGCCGCTTCCGCCAGGTGGTCGAGCTCGCGCGCAAGCTTCAAAACGACCCCCGCTACGATTACGTCGGCCTGGATTACATCAGGACCGGCTTCGGCGGCTACGAGCTGGTGGACGAGTTCATCGCCGACCTCGCCCTCGACGTTCCCGCGGACTGGGAAGGGCGGGCGCTCGAGGGCAAGATGTGGTGGCTGGTGGCCAAGCTGCGCGGCCGCGACGAACGGATGGTCGAGCTGTGGCAGTGGTGGCGCGGGCGCAAAGTCGCGTTAACCGTGAAGAGGATAAAAGAGGAAGCCGGCATTACGAAGCCGCTGTTCACCTTCACGCTCGGCTGGGAGATGGGGCACCAGCACGGCCAGGATATACTGATGTTAAACGACGCCGGCGTGGACTACTGCATGGTGATGCTGTACGAGGCGACGAAGGACGAGTTCGATTACCTCATAAAGCGCTGGCCCGAATACCTCGAGCAAGGGCAGGTAAACGCGATACCGGGAATAAGCGTCGACTGCTACCTGCTGCAGAATAAATGGAACCCGGGCGTGAACCAACCGTACGAGATGTTCGACCGGTACCAGGCCGCGGTAAACGGCTTCTACGGCCGCGGCAACGTCGAGGGCCTTTTCTGGCTCGACTTTGAGCGCGCGCTGTACTCCCGGCGCGGCGAGGAATTCACCTGTATGGATTACGCCGTGGCGGGCGCCGCGGCCTTCACCCGCCTCCGCGAACGGCACGGTACGATGCCGCTCAAGATACGCATAAACCGCGTCATCGGCGGCCCCCGCGTTGACGTCTCCCTCGAAAACGTAGGGAAAAAGGTCCTCCGCAACGTCGACGTCTTCCTGGCCCGAACCGGCGGCGTAAAGCCGTATCACGCGAGCCGGGCGACGGTGGCGTCCCTCGCGCCGCGCGAAAAAACGAAACTCACTCTCGCCGCGGGCAGTTGGGACGTCGAGCGGCGCCACATAATAGCCGCCTGCGCCGTTTGGGGCACCCACCCGGACGAGCGCGCCTTCGACGTCGCCGTAGCCACGCTTTACCGGCTGCCCAAGAAAAAGCCGCCCCCGGCGGAAGAGGCCGCGACCGCGGAAGAGGAACCGGCCGAGACGGCGGCGCCTCCCGAAGGACCACCTCCCGAAGAGCCGCCGCGCGAAGAGCCGCCGCCTTTCCCCGGTTAACTTGGGAAAAGCCCCGCCGTGAAGATAGCCGTTTACATAGGGCAACTCGACGTCGGCGGCGCCGAGGGGCAGGTCATCCTCCTGGCCCGTGGGCTCCGGGCGCGGGGCCACGACGTTCTGCTCATATCCGAGGAGCGTCGCACGTCGGCGGTCCCGTACGACCTTTTGCCGAACTTAGCAACGGTGCCCCACAGGCCGCGGCGGGCCCGCCTCCGCGCGCTCAAAGAAATCCTGGCCGCCGCTCGAGCCGACGTACTTCACTGCCAGCTCACGGCCGCCAACCTGTGGGGGGTCGTCGCGGGCCGCCGCGCCGGCATCGCGGCAATTATAATCTCTTTCCTCTCGACGGACCCCTGGAAGAAGTGGTACCACCGCGCCGCGGACCGCTACGCCGCCCGCCGCGCGACGGCCGTCCTGGCCAATTCCCAACGGGTAGCGGAACACTACCGCCGTTTACTCGGGAAAGACGGCGAAAAAATTCGCGTCATCTACAACGGCGTCGATACGGGCCGTTTCGACAGGGCGCGCTTCGCCGCGGCGCGCGATGCTATACGAACGGGCGAGCTGCACGTGCCGGCGGCGGCGACGATTATAATTAACGTCGCCAACCTAAATCCCGTCAAAAACCACGTCCTACTTCTTAGGGCGTTGGCGCAAATACACGCCGGCCTTAACGCCGCGGCCAGGCCGTACCTGGTCCTGGTAGGCGAAGGGCCGGAGAAAAAAAATATCGTGACCGAGGCCGGGCGGCTGGGCCTTTTGCCGTACCTGCGGCTATTGGGAACGGTCCGCGACGTAGAGAAATACCTCGCCGCCGCGGACGTCTTCGCCCTCTCCTCGGACGCGGAAGGTTTCTCTAACGCGCTCTTGGAGGCGATGTCGTCCTCGCTCGCTTGCGTCGCGACGGACGCCGGCGGCAACGCGGAGGCCCTGGCCGGCGGCGCCGGCACAATCTTCCCGCGAGGGGACGCCGCCGCGCTCGCGGCCGCCTTAAACGAAATATTAGAAAACGACCGCCGGCGCGAGGAGCTGGGCGCCGCGCCGCGCCAGCGCGCCGTCGAGAAGTTCGGCCTCGCGCGAATGGTGGCGGAGACGGAGGCTTGGTACGAGGACCTCCTGGCGTCTAAACGCGCGCTAAGCTTCGGCTAGTTTAACCCGTTTGGCCTGCGTAGAGCGCCAACCGCCGATTGAAAAAGCGGCCCTCCTTAAGGGCCGCGCTATTTTTAAATAATTATATATCTAAGCTTTACT
>CAZWAM010000074.1:5602-11100 GCA_964631855.1 uncultured bacterium
CGGCCCTCCTTAAGGGCCGCGCTATTTTTAAATAATTATATATCTAAGCTTTACTAGCCCTCCTCCTCCTTCACCGCTGCCATCGCGGCGACGCGGTCGCCCCCCCCAACCTTCATCACGCGCACACCCTGCGTCGCGCGGCCTTGCTTGGATATATCCGCCACCGCGACGCGGTTGACGACGCCCTTCTCCGTTATGAGGACGAGGTCTTCGTCGCCCGCGACGGCCTTCGCGCCGACGACCCGGCCCGTCTTGGCCCCCGCCTTGAGCGTAATGACGCCGCCGCCGCCGCGGTGCATCTTGCGATACTCTTTGAGCGGCGTTCGCTTGCCTAAGCCTTTCTCGCTAACCACCAGAACGCCCTCGCCGGCCGCCGGCACGAGCATGGCCACGACGGCGTCGCCCCTGGCGAGCTTCATGCCTCGCACGCCCGCCGCGGCCCGGCCCTGCGCCCGCACCTCCTTGGACGGGAACCGGACAGCCTTGCCCTTGGCCGAGACCAGCACGACGTCGCCGCGCGGCCGCTCGAGTTGAGCGCCGACGAGGTCGTCGCCTCCGGCCAACCTGAGAGCGATTATGCCGCCCCGCTTGGGCCGCGAGTAGGCCTCGAGCGGCGTCTTCTTAACCTGGCCTTGGCCGGTGGCGAACAACAAGTTACCTCCCGCGGCGAGGTCGTCGACCACTACGACGGCGCTTATCTGCTCTTTGGGCGCGAGCTCGAGCAGGTTGCGCACGCCCCGGCCCCGGCCCGCGCGCCCTATCTCAGGTATGTTGTAAACCTTGAGCCAGTAGCACTTGCCGCGGTTCGTAAAGAACAACAGATAGGCGTGCGTGGACGCTATGAATAGGTGCGCGACGAAGTCCTCGCCCTTGCCCGCGGCGTGGCCCAAAACGCCGCGCGTCCCGCGGCCCTGGCGCTTGTACGCGGCGAGCGGCGTCCTCTTTATATAACCCTCGTGCGTCAGCGTCACCGCCATGTCCTCGGCCGCGATCAGGTCCTCTACCGAGAAGTCCTCCCCCTCGGCGGGGACGATCTCGGTCCGCCGCGGGTCGCCGTACTTCTCGGCGAGCTCCGTTATTTCGCTCTTGACGAGGCCGTAAACCTTTTTCTCGTCGGCGAGGATGGCCTTCAATTCGCCGATAAGCTTTTTCATCGCGGCGAGCTCGTCCAAAACCTTTTGCCGCTCGAGCGCGGTCAGGCGCGCGAGGCGCATATCCAGAATGGCCTGCGCCTGTATTTCCGTAAATTTAAACTTGTCCATCAGGCCGGCGCGCGCCTTGTCCACGTCTTTGGATTTACGAATAAGGCTGATGACTTCGTCGAGATGGTCGAGGGCTTTTTTGAATCCGGCGAGGATATGGGCGCGCTTCTGCGCGGCCTCGAGGTCGAACGCGGTCCGGCGCATGACTACCTCGCGCCGGTGCTCGATATAACAGGTCAGCATATCCTTCAGGTTCAACGTGCGCGGCTGGCCGTCTACGAGCGCGATGGCGATGACGCCGAAGGTTATCTGACACTGCGTATGCTTGTAGAGTTGGTTGAGTATGACCTTGGGGTTCGCGCCGCGTCTGAGCTCGAGAACGACGCGCATGCCCTCCTGGTCCGACTCATCGCGGAGGTCGCTTATGCCGTCGACCTTCCTCTCCTTGACGAGGGACGCGATCTGCTCGAGGAGACGCGCCTTGTTGACCTGGTAGGGTATCTCGTTGATTATTATCCGTTCGCGGTCGCCGCGGCCTTCCTCCACCGACGCCCGGGCGCGCACGACGACGCGGCCGCGGCCGGTACGGTACGCTTCCTCTACGCCGGCGCGCCCTATTATCAAGCCGCCCGTGGGGAAGTCCGGCCCGGGCAGCAGCGCGGCCACTTCCGCGGGCGTCATGTCGGGCTCACCGAGAAGGGCCGTGACGACGCGCGCGACCTCGGCCAGGTTGTGGGGCGGTATCTTCGTCGCCATACCCACGGCGATGCCGTCGGCGCCGTTGACGACGAGGTTGGGCGGGAGCGCGGGCAAGACCGTCGGCTCCCGGAGCGTTTCGTCGAAGTTGGGGACGAAGTCGACCGTGTCCTTGTCGATGTCGGCGAGCATGGCCTCGGCGAGCGGCGCAAGGCGCGCCTCCGTGTAGCGCATCGCCGCGGCGGCGTCGCCGTCCACCGAGCCGTAGTTCCCCTGGCCGTCCACGAGCACGTAGCGCATCGCGAAGTCCTGCCCCAGGCGGACCAGCGTGTCGTAGACGGCCGTATCGCCGTGGGGGTGGTACTTGCCCAACACGTCGCCGACGACGCGCGCCGACTTGCGGAACGGTTTGCCCGCGCCCGCGCCCAGCTCGCGTATGCCGTAGATCAGGCGGCGGTGGACCGGCTTCAGGCCGTCGCGGACGTCGGGCAGGGCCCGGCGGACGATGACCGACATGGAATAGTCGAGGTACGACGACCGCATCTCGTCGGCGATCGCCACCTTCTTGGTCTTCTCGAATTTAAGGGGCGTAGCCATTATCTTGCGATAACCTCGGCTAGCTTGGAAGTTTATCGACGCTTAGCGAGCGCCGAGAAATAAAACGTGCCGCCGGCGTAGAGATGCAACTCGGTCGCGGGGGGATAAACTTCGCCCATATAATAAGGCCCGAACCCCCGCGCTGTGCCATCGCGAACTGCCGCGGCGACGACGTCCGCGGAAAATACCGGCCCTAGAAAATACTTCCAAGAAGCCCTCGCCTCAAGCGAATCGCAACTCAAGCCGTACGACGAGGGCCGATAAGACCAATTAGCAGCCTTTATGCGCCAGCGGTACCGGAGCCGGCCGGCGAGGGTCTGCCGACGCGTGAGGAACCAGGCCAGTTCGGTCGCGGCCGAGGGCCTTAGGAAGAACGACGACTTCCCGAAAGCCGGCATCGCCTCCACGCCTCCCTCGGTAAAATTCGCCCGCGAGAGTATAGGGCCGGCCGCCAGCCGCCAACTATAACCGCGGCCACCCCTCAGCACAACGCCCCCGTAAAACTCGTGTTCCTGGACCGCCGCCCCGTGCCGGGGGTAACCGTAACCAGGGTAGTTCGAAAAATTATAGCCGCCACGCCACCGGCCGAAGACGATTTCCGCGCCGGTTGTGAACGAAAAGTTTCTACTAACGTCGGCCGGCCCTTCGGGCCCCCTCTCACGGACCCACCGTTCGCCGATAAGCCACCGATAAATTAACGTGGGCGTCTTGCCCTCCGACGCCGCGCGCGCCACCGAAATGCTAAGGGCGCCGATTAACGCAATAACCGCCGCCGCCTTCATCGCGCCTCCCCGCAAACTTCCTCCTTAAGCCCGCCGCCGGTCGAACACTACGATGGAGCCTTCCATCGTCTTGCCGTACTTTTTCAACTCCGTCGCCACATCCGCCATTTCGACGTACGACGAATACTGGTCGTTGTCGTTCAACACCGCGGCGACGGTCACGTGTATCATGCACGGCTGCCTTTTGGCGCGGCCCTGGCGGTCGACCGTGACGAAGTAGCCGCGCGCGAGGTCCTCGGGCGCGAAGAGCGAGGCCACCTTACCCTCGAACTCGGCGATAATCTTATCGGAAATTTCCTTGGCCGCGTCGGGCGAGCAAATTACCGTAAAATCGTCGCCGCCGATGTGGCCCACGTAATCTCCCGACGAACCCTTGCGGCTGACCGCGTCAAGCAGCACTTCCGCCAACAACTTTATGACCTCGTCGCCGCGGTTGTGGCCGTAATAATCGTTAAACCCCTTGAAGTTATCGAGGTCGAGGTACAGCAAGGCGAAGGGCTTCACTTCCACGAGTAGCGTCTCCACGTGCCCTTGCACCGCTATTTGCCCGGGCAGGCTCGTCAGCGGGTTCCGGTCCCGCTGCGACCTGGTCCGGGAGAGGACCATCTTCACGCGGGCCTCCAATTCCTCGCGGCTGAAGGGTTTGGTAATATAGTCGTCCGCGCCGACCTCCATCCCCCGGACCTTGTCCTTCACTTCCTTCTTGGCGGTCAACATTATCACGGGGATGCGGCTCGTCCAAAACCCGCTCTTCAGGCGGCGACACACCTCGATGCCGTCCATCTTGGGCAACATCAAATCGAGCAATATGAGGTCCGGCGAATACTCCTCGGCCATCGCCAGCGCCGTCTCGCCGTCCGTGGCCTGTATGACCTCGAAACCCCAATTCTCGAGGTTGAAGTTTATAATCTCGCGGATGTTCGGCTCGTCCTCGACGACGAGCACCCGCTCTTGCGGTGCCCTTTGCTCCGCCATTTTTTTATTTATATTGAAACCGCGGCCCGCCCGCAAAAGCCCCGCGCGGCGAAGCGAGCCGCAAAACGCCCCCGCGTCAGTGGACGATGACGAAGGTATCGGAGGTCGTGTCGGTTTTACCCGTGAGTCTTATCGTAAGTGGCGTATTCTCTACCGCCGTTATCTGCTTGGAGTAAATAACGTTCGCCTTGGCGAGATCGTCGGTCGGCACCCGGCGCCCGGACCAACACGCGAGCCCGAGGGTGTGGGTGCCCACCGGGACCTTCACGGTGAAAACGCCCGGCCGAAGAATGCGTTGGGTGGTGCCGACGCCCGTCTCGGCCGTCGTAATCGTCGTCATACTCGTCCACTGGTCCCTGTAATATATTCTTTCGCCGTCGAGGTAAGCCGCGTACCACACGTTCAAGTCCGCCTGAGACGTGACGACGTACTTGCCGTCGACTTTGACCGTCAGCTCCACCCACTTCTGGGGCGTCGTCGCCGGTTTCTCGTCGGAAACGCGCCCGGTGACGTTAACCCTCGGTTCCCCGGGCGTCTCGGGCGGCGGCCCGCCCGGCTTCCGCACTATCATATACCTTACCAAATCGTCGGAGGCGCCGGCCTCTTTTAATTTTATAAGGTCGTCCGTAGACAGGCTGAAGTAGGAACCGGTTTCTTCGATACGGGTAATAATTATGCTTTCGCTAATGTTATTGTCCAAGAGTTTGACGACGTCGTCGACGGCCATCGGCTGTGCCAGCGCGGCCGCGGGAACAAGCGCCGCGCCCACAACCAGTAATATGCGGTACGGCTTAGCAAGCATATCGAACACCTCTCTGTAGCGCCGCCGCGCTACCGCCTTTTTTATTAAAAATATCATATAAAATACGTAATGTCAATTTATCTCGGCCCCCGGCCTCCGGCTCGATTGACACCGGCGAGGCGGTATGATACGTTAGAAAAAATATAATGAACTACCGCCCCGGGGAAATCGCGCGCTGGGTTATAGCGCTGGTTATACCTATCGTAGGCGGCGCATTCGCTACGTACGGCGAACTCATATGGGGCGCGGCCGCGGTCGTTATAATGATCGCCGCGCCGCCCGTGAGGCGCTACGCCGCGGGGGTGGGCGCCGCCTTCGGCGTGTTCGTGTTGGCTCGAGCCGGGGGAACCGTAGCCGCGCGCGGCCTCGTGGGGCTCTTCCTGGGTTTCGCCGCCATCGTCGCCGTCGCGTACTGCTTAGCGCTGGCGCGCCGCAAGGCGGACG
>CAZWAM010000075.1:0-5206 GCA_964631855.1 uncultured bacterium
GTCGTTGAGTATGGTGGTGAGATGAAGGGTCCAGGTTTTCCCGTCGAAGTGAACAAAGTTGCCGTAGTCGCCGGCCATCCAGACGTCGGCGACGGACACCGCGTCCATGTCGTTCAAGTCCCGGTTGGTGGGGCTTTGGACGAGGCGCCATTGCGGGCCCGTTGGTCCCGTGGGCGCTTCGTCGTCCCCTCCACAACCGCCGTTAAACATCAACAAAGCCGCCGCTACTACGAGCGACGGGAATGCGAAAACCAGCCGTCTATTCATCAACTCACCTCGCGGAAAAACTACCACACGTCGCGGCCTCGAGTCAACGTGAAAAATGGACGCGCGGACGTACGATCAGTCCTCTTCCGCTTCGACCTTACGCTCGTCGAAGCCGACGAACCACCGCGCCTTGGTCTTGGCCGGGTGCAGCCGCAGCCAGAGGTCATCCGGCAGGTATACCTTCACGCCGCAGAAGGAGCAAGGCACGAGGCGTTCGGTCCCGTCCACCTCCAGCGCGGCGCCGCACTTCAGGCAGCTGAAGACTATCGGCCCGGAAACCGCCGCAGACTCACCTTCAACTTTACCCCGCGGCGTCGCGTTGACTACTACGCGCGCCGCCGGGTACTCCGCGGCAAGCCACGCCGGCGCCGGCGCCACGAGCGTCTCGTAGCCGCAACTCGCGCACGCGTACACGTATTCCTCGGCCGCGTCCGCTCGCGGCTCGAAGTCCTCCTTGCAACCCAGGCAGTACGGCTTCAACCTGCCGTACAGCAGCGTCGTGTGGAAGTTGCCGAAGATGGTCGCGTTGGTCCCCTCGCCCTCCTGTAGCTCCGTCTTCAAGGCCGCGGCGATATCGCTTAACATATCGGTCCAGTAGTCGCGGGGGACGTCGACGTCGGCCTGGCAGCGGTCGCAGTGCGCGACCTCCCACGGGCCGTTGAGGGGAATCGGCCCGTCGCACTTCGGACACCTTATGCTGAGCTCGAGCATCCCGTAGAGCAAGGCGTTCTCCATTTTGAAAAAGGCGGCCTTGGGGCCGCCCGGGATTAATCGTCCGAACGCAAATAAACGGGTTCGAACGCCAGGTTAACCCTACCGAAGTCTTGATCGGTTGTTATTACTTCTCTAATACCTAAACCTTTCATTACTGCGAAGCTAACGCAATCGCAAAATGAAAATTCTTTGTCGTCGTATTTCAAGAAAAAATCGTCCCACGCTATTGCTTCGTAGTTAACGCTTCTAACAAGCTCGTATTCCTCGCTGGATAATATTTCGGCCCCAATTCTCGCGCATAGGCGCCAATCCAAACGATGTCTCCCAGGCCTTATAACTTCAGCGAAAATCAAATCCGTATAAACGAAGGTATACGCTTCCCCAACGAAGTACTCCTTATAAAACCACGCAGTCTCGTACCGGGGGTCGTTCTCGTTTGCTAAAACGACGAAAAAACCGGTATCGGCGAAAACCTTACGCATTATTCAGAGGTACGAGGCTCGTAAGGTATTCTTCCTTCGGGTGCTCCCGTTTGAACTGGTCGACGGCGGCGCTTAACCTTTCCTTTTCCCCAGCGTTTAAACCGATCTTACGGAATTCAAGGACGTCGAGCGCGATTTCCTTCAGATTATCATATAGGTATTCGATGAAGAATTTATCGTAAACTTCGCGCCGAAATAATGGTTTCTGCCGCCGCAGCTCGGGGTCGTGGAAGATTTCGTCGAGCAAACCGTATTCCCTCGACGCCGATACGTAGCTGTAAATAACGAGTTCTTTAATCTCGTCCTCGAACTCTTCTTCCCTCGGCTCGTAAACGCCCTTCGCGATGATTTTGAAGATACGGGCCAGCTTCCTATTCCTATCGTTAAAAACAAAACGGTAGAATAACATTTCGGCTTGGAGGTCACTTAACTTCAACCCCCACTCGGCGTCATAAACGCCGCGTTCGGCGTCGAAATGGTTTTCCTCTTGGGGTTCTAACGCCGTTAATTCCCGCTCCAAGCGCCGGATATATTTATCAGGTAATTCCCCTTGCGCTTTCATCGCCGCGAGGAATCCCTTCAACGCCTCTAAAAAGCTCTTAGCCATATCGAAACCTCGTTTTAAAAAGCGGCCCCGCGGCCGCCCTCGTATAGGTAAAAAATTTTTAAAGGTAAATGGGCAAAAAACCTTGGTTAACCCGGTCGAAATCCTGGTCTACTGTGATAACCTCGGAAATACCTAATTCCTTCATAACCTTGAAACTTACACAATCGGTGAACGAAAATCTTTTATCGCGATATTTCAGGAAAAACTCGTCCCAACTACCTCTTAAATAATCCCAACCGGCCACCACTTCGAACTCGTCTTTGTTTAAAATTTCATCCCCTATTTCCCTAGCCTTTCGCCAATCTAAATCATATCTTATCCTAAGGATTAATTCGGCGAAAATTAGATCCGTTAATAGGAAGGAATAACCATTTTCTAGGTAGTATTGGCGAAAAGAATCAGCTTTTTCATAATCCCTACCTCGAGGGTCGGCTAGAAAGTAAAAAAACCCGGTGTCGGTTAAAACTTCCCGGACCTGGCCCACTACTTTACCCCTCCAACAAATTCAAATGCGCTATATTTACTTTTAAACAAATCGACCGCTTCTTTTAAATCGCTCTCCTTAAAAACTATTCCGGGCCATTTATATTTTAAAACGTCAAAAGAATATTCGAATAGATTATCGTAGAAGCGTTTTACGAAATATTCGTCGAAAACATCCCTCTCGAAAAACGGCCGACGTTCACGCTCGGAAAGGTCTTCCATTTCTAACCGGAAGAGTTCGTATTCCCGCGAAGCAGACACATAACTATAAATAACTAATTCCTTTATCTCATCTTCGGGTTCGGTAACTGGCTCGTATTCACGTTTAGCAATAATTTTCAACAATTTTGCTAACTTCTTATCGTTAAATAAAAAGTGGTAAAAAGTCATTTCCGCCTCTAGGTCACCCATTTTTTTCGCCCATTCGAGGTTATAACCTCCTCGGTCGGGTTCTTCGTATTTGCTCTCGACCGATTCTAACGCCGTTATTTTCGTACGGAGTTTTTGAATATACTGCTCGGGAATAGCCATCTCCAATTCTAATTGCCGGAGATGCTGTTTTAATAATTCTAAGTAACTCTTAGCCATTTCGCACCCTTCTCATATTACAAGTAGGCTTTTTATACCAGCTTAGCGATCTTCCTATTTACTCCCCGCCCGGCGTCCTAAGCTGGAGCGATATGTCGCTGCTGCGGCCCTCGTCCTCGTCGTAGGGGACCGCGCGGAGTTTGATGCTCGAGCCGGGCACGATCGTCGGGACGTCGCGGAGGCGCTGCCACGTGAACGTTCCGCTGTATGAAGCGGGAGAGAGGTCCGTTAGGTCTTCGGCCACCGTCGCCGGGAACCACGTCGCGCCGCCGTCCTCGGAGTAGAAGACGTTGAGCGTGACGGGGTTGTTCTCGTCGTCGCGGATGCCGTACTGGACCCCGACGGAACCGTCATCGCGCTCCGTATAGGAGGTAAGCGAGGCCGTCGGCACGGCGTTGAGGTCCACCCGGAACGGCCGGTTCGCCGCCGCCGGGCCCGCGTCCGCGTCCGAGGCGGTGACGCGGAAGACGACATCCGTCTCGGCGCCGCGGCCCAGGTCGCCCGCCGCGGCCCACTTCAGCGTGCCGAAGTAGCTCGACTCCGAAATGCCGGAGGTCGACGTGAGGACCGTCGCAGGCCGCCACGTCGTACCGCCGTCCGTCGAATACTCGCACTTGAGGTTCACCGCGTCGCCCTCGTTGTCGATGATCGTATAGTCGACCTCGACCGTATCGCCCTCTTGCTCGGCGATCACGTCGCCCACGACGACCTGGGGCGGCTCGTTAGTATCCACGACGAGCTCGCCGACCGCGCCCGGCGTTCCCTGCTGGCTGTCGTACGGCGTGAGCCGGAACGCGACGTCGCGGAGCTCCTGTCCCGGGACGTCCGACAAGAGCGACCACACGATCGTGCCGTCGTACCGTTCGGGCCCGATGTCCGAGGTAAGGCCGAATACGGTCGCGGGTTTCCAGGTGGCGCCGCGGTCCGTCGAGTACTCCGCGACGATGCTGAGGCGGTCGCCCTCGGCGTCCGTCAGCGAGTACCCGATCTCGACCTCGCCGCCGACCTTCTCGCCGAGCGGCGCGCGCACCGTAACGGTCGGTAGCTGGTTGTTGTCGACGCGGAAAGGCGTCGAGAACGCGACCTCACCCTCGTCGTTGTCTCTGGGCGTTATCCGGACTACCGCATCCGTCAGGTCTTCGCCGCGCGCGTCCTGCGTGGCGAGCCAGGTGAACGTTCCGCGGTACCGGCCCGGGCCGAGGCCCTCGACGGCCGGCGTGACCGTCGCCGACTCGAACGTAAAGCCGCCGTCGTCGCTGTACTCTACGACGAGGTCGACGGCGTCGCTTTCCTCATCCGAGATCACGTAGTTGACCGTCACGTCGCCCATCGTATCGGCCGCGGCGACGCTGACCTCGGCCGCGGGCGGCCGGTTGGTGTCGACGTTAATATTGGTGATCTGCGCCGCCTCGCCCACGTCCGCGTCCGAGGGCGTAATGCGGAAGGCTATCGAGCTCGAGTCGGCGGCGCCCAGGTCCTGCCGCGCCTGCCACACGACGGTGTTGGCGTACGTGATGGTCGAGATGTCCGCGGTATCGCCGGTCACCGTCGCAGCCTGCCACGTCGCGCCGTTGTCCTTCGAGAACTCGCACTTGACGGCGAGCTGGTCGCCCTCCTCGTCGAAGAGCTCGTAATCTATGGCTATCTCGTCGCCCTGCTCGCCGGCGAGCTCGCGTATCTCAACGTAGGGCGGGTTGTTTACGTCCACGCGGAAAGGCCGCGAGACGACGGCGCCTCCCGCGTCCCGGTCCGACGGCGTGATGCGGAAGAGGATCCTGTCGGAGTCGGTGCCGCCGACGTCCTCGCGAGCGTTCCAGGTCAACGAGCCGGCGTACGTGGCCTGGCTTACGCCCTCGAGCGCACCCGAGACGGTGGCCTCGTCCCACGTTACGCCCTCGTCGACCGAATATTCACAATAGAGGTCGACGGCGTCGCCCTCGGCGTCGGCGACGCGGTAGCTAATCGCAACCCGGTCGCGGCCTACTTCCGCCGGCGGGAGAACCTCGACCCTCGGCGGTTCGTTATTATCGACCTGGAAGGCCGTCGTCTCGAAGGAGGGCCCGAC
>CAZWAM010000075.1:5306-6363 GCA_964631855.1 uncultured bacterium
CCCGCGACCGTCGCCTCGTTCCAGCTCGCGCCGCGGTCCGTCGAGTACTCCACCTTAAGGCTCACGTCGCTCGCGTCCGCGTCCTCGATGTCGAACGAGATCTCGACGTCGCCGCCCGACTCCACGGTGATGGGCGGCACCGAGACGGCGGGCGCTATATTATTATCGAGGTGGAAGGCGCCCGTTACGTCGGATATGCCCTCGTCGTTGTCGAAAGGCGTAACGCGGAAGCGGACGTCTTCGCGGTCGATATCGGCTAAGTCGGCCTTGGAATCCCAGATGACGACGCCCGTATAACGCGTCGGGTCTATCCTCGTGGTCGTCGCGACGGTGGCCTCGTGCCAGGTGAAGCCGTCGTCGGTGGAGTATTCGCACTTTATCAACGACGCGTCGGACTCCGGGTCGTTGAGCTGGTAACTTATCTCGACGTTGCCGGCCTGTTCGCCCTGGGGCGTATCGACGCTTATCGTCGGGATCTCGTTGTTGTCGAGGTGGAAGTTTTCGGCGCGGCCCGCGGTGCCGACGTCGTTGTCCGCGGGCACGACGCGGAAGGTGATGTCCGTCTGGTCCGTACCGCCGAGGTCCTCTTGCGAACGCCAGACGACGCTGCCGAGGTACGCCGAGGAATAGATATCGTCGAGCTGGCCCTCGACCGTCGCGGGCAGCCACGTCATGCCGCCGTCTTCGCTGTATTCCGCCACGATGCTGACGACGTCGTTTTCCTCGTCGGCGATGGTATATTCTATCGTGATGTCGCCGTATTGCTCTCCCTCCGGCGTCGCCACGGCGACGGAAGGCGGCGTGGAGTTGTCGACGTGGATGGCCGCCGATACCGCCGGCTCACCCGCGTCGAGGTCGGCGGGCGTTATGCGGAAGAGGAGGTCCTCCTGGTCGACGCCCGGAACGTCCGCGGGGCTGTCCCAGGTGATAACGCCCTCGTAGGCCCTCCCGCTAATGCCTTCGGTCGTGCCGGAGACGGTGGCCGGCGTCCACGTCCGGCCGCCGTCGTTCGAGTACTCGCAAAAGATGGAGAGCGCGTCGCCCTCGTCGTCGCGCA
>CAZWAM010000075.1:6463-10517 GCA_964631855.1 uncultured bacterium
AACGTGTCGCGCTCGAGGTCCGAGAGGGTATACGTTACGACGACATCCGCCTCCTGCTCCGTCGTAATGTCGTTGACCAGGACCGCCGGCGCCGAGTTGTCGTCGACGTGGAACGGCCTCGCCTCCACCGGTTCGCCCTCGTCGTTGTCGAAAACCGTTATGCGCATCCTGGTCTGGGGATTGTCGATGCCGAGCATATCGACGTACGAATCCCAGACGAAGCTGCCGGCATATTTGCTGGGCTCCAGGTCCGAAAGGCCGGCGGTGACCGTGGCGATTTTCCACCTATCGTCGGCCTCGTCGAAGTACTCCGGCAGGAGCGTGACGGCGTCGCCCTCCGGGTCGGACACGTCGAAGATGATTTGGACCGGGCCCGACTGCTCGCCTTCCACCGGCGATATCGCCACCGTAGGCGTATCGTTGTTATCGAGGTGGAAAGAACCGGTGGCGTCGGCCTTGCCTTCGTCGTTGTCCAGAGGCGTGACGCGGAACTGGACCGACGTCCGGTCCACGCCCAACGTATCGGCCCGCGAATTCCACACGACGTCGCCCTCGTACATGCCCGGGCCGATGCCCTCGGTTATACCCGCGACCCCCGCCCCTTTCCACGTTTGGCCGCCGTCCAGCGAGTAATGACACTTCAGCGCCAGAACGTCGCTCTCCTCATCGGACAACGCGTACGCGATAGTTACGTCGCCGCCGACTTCCTCCTCGATGTCCTCCACGGCGACTTGGGGTATGGCGTTATTGTCGACGTGGAGTTTGGCTATTACGCCGACGTCGCCCGGGTCGTTATCCGATGGTACGAGGCGGAACGCCACATCTTCCTGGTCGAGGCCTTTGACGTCCTTATCCGACTCCCAGGTCAGGCTGTTCTTGTAGCGGCTCGAGCGAATATCGGCCACCGCGCCGTCCACGACGGCCTCCTGCCACGTCGCGCCGCCGTCCAAGCTGTATTCGGCCTTGAGCGCGATCAGGTCGTGCTCGGGGTCTTCTATCTCAAAATCTACGTAAACGTCTTTGGATACTTCTTCCGTTATCGGCTTGAGCGTAACCGAGGGCGGGACGTTGTTGTCGACGTGGATTAACGTCGTTTCGCCCGCGGTCCCGAAGCCGTTAGGGTCTACGGGGATAATTTTAACCTTGACGTCCTTCTGCTCGCGGTATTCGCGCCACTCGTCGGCGAGGACGTCGGGGTCGCGTTCGCCGCCCTTCTCGAGCGGCCCCTTGAGGTCGGCGCGCGAATCCCAGATTATGGCACCCTGGTAGCGGTGCGGGCCGAGGTCCTCCGTCACACCCGAGGCCGTGGCCTCGTGCCACGTGTGGCCCCAATCGTCGGAGTAAAGGATTTTAATGTCGAGCGTATCGAGCTGCGGGTCCGAGAGCCTGTACTCGATGGATAAGTCGCCGGCGTACTCGCCCTCCATCTTGGGCACGACGCATTTAGGGAGCTGGCTCGCGCCGCCGACGTAGCCGTAGACGCCGGCCTTCCAGTGGCTCTGGTGGAACTCGCTCCACCGGGCGCCGCGCCCCAAAGCGGCGCTGCCCCGCAAGTCGTAACACCAGAGGGCGCTCGCGTTATCCGCGACGGCGAGCTCGAGCAGGCCGTCGCCGTCCACGTCGCCTACCGCGGGCGAGGAATGGCAAGGGCCGGCCAAACCCACCGGCGAGCCCTCGATCTGCCGGCCGCGGCTGTCGAAGACGTAGAGCTTCGCGTCTTCCGCGCCGACTACGATTTCGAGGCTGCCGTCGCCGTTAACGTCCGCGACGCAAGGGGAGGAATTATAAAGGCGGCCGTACGTTTGCACCGGCCATCCCGCGACCGGCGAGCCGCGGCCGTCCCAGGCGTACAATATCGTGTCGCCCGAGCCGACGACGACGTCTAGCCTCTTGTCGCCGTCGAGGTCCGCGAGCGCGGGGGACGCGACCGAAATCTTATACTCCGTAGCGACCGGCCACCCCGCGACCAACGTCCCGTTGGCGTTCCAGGCGTAGACGTTGAAATCGTCCGAGCCGACTATTATCTCCAGCGAACCGTCGTTATCTATGTCGCCTATCGCCGGCGACGAGCGGACGTAGTACCGCGTCTCCACCGGCCAACCCGGGACGATCTTGCCGTCGTTGTCGATGAGGTAGACGTTGCCGTCGTCCGCGCCCACCGCCACTTCGGGCAAATCGTCGCCGTCCACGTCCGCGACCGCGGGCGACGATTCCACGCCGCCGCCCACTCGCACGGGCCACCCGATAATGGGACTACCGTCCCCCGACAGCCCGTAGACCTTCCCGTCCGACGAGCCGACGATTACGTCGTCGCGCATGTCGCCGTCTAAGTCCGCGACGGCGGCCGTCGAGCGCACCGCGCCGCCCGTCGACACAGGCCAACCCGGCACCGCGGTGCCGTTGCCGTTTAACGCGTAGATGTTACCGTCGTCGGACCCGATGATAACCTCGTCGCGCTTGTCGCCGTCGATATCGCCGATCGCGGGCGACCCGGCCACCGTATCGCCGGTCATTACGGGCCAACCCGCCAGGAGCTGGCCCCGGCCGTCGAAGGCGTAAATCTTCCCGTCCTTGCAGCCGACGACGATTTCATCCCGGCCGTCGCCGTCTATGTCGCCCATCGACGGCGAGCTCTCGACCGGCCTGCTCCGCTCGAGGTCGACCAAAACGGGGAACCCCGCCTTCTCGGTCAACGCTCCCGCGGCGCCCGCCAGCGACAAACTTACCGCGGCCGAAGCCGCAATTCCCACGATATTCCGTACCGAATTTATTTTAACCATGACCACCGGCTCGATTTTGCGGGTTGAAAATACACGTTCTTATCCATTTTATTTTTATCACAATCTGAACGCCACGTCAAGGAAATTAGACAATTACGTAAAAAAACGAACAAAATCTTAAGTGAGGTGTTAATATTTCCCTCGCTTGCCGCGCGCCCCTACGGCGTCGAACCGCGCCACCGCTCGTGGACCCAGACCCACTGCTCCGGGTGGCGCTTGACCCATTCGCCCACCGCCGCGGACCAGGCCGCGGTATCGTCCACCAAGGCCTGCTTAATCTCATTTGCTTCCGACTTCGGCAGCGGCGCCGCGACGACGACGCGATAGTCATCGTTCTCCTCCCGTACGATGAACATCGGCATTATGGGCGCCCGCGCGCGCCGGGCGAGGAGGGCCGGCCCTACCGGCGTCCGCGCCGGCCGACCCAGGAAATCGACCGTAACGCTCGGGACGTCGGCGATGTCCTGGTCCGCGAGGACCCCCAGGAAGCCGCCCCGCCTTAGCCACCTGAGCGCGGCCGCGGGCGGCTCGGTCCGGTAAATGGTCCGCACGCCCAGGCGCCGGCGGTAATTCACGAGCGTGCGATTGAAATTCTCGTCGTAGGCCACCGTCGCCAGAACCGCGATGCCGCCCAGCCGCCAGGCGACGTATCCGCCCAAAAGTTCCCAATTCGACACGTGCCCCGTAAGGCCGACGACGCCGGGCCCTTCGGCCATAGCGCGCTCGAGGCGTTCGAAGCCGTCGGCGCGCACAACTCGCGGCAGGTATCGCCGCCGCCAGCCGCCGAAAATTATCAGGTCGACGAGGTCCAACGCGAAGTGGCGGTACATCCGCCGGCATATGCGCGTAGCTTCGGCCCGGTCGCAGCCGAGCGTTTCGGCTAAGCGACGGGTCGCGCCGTCGCGGATGCGGCCTCCCGCGAGATATGCCAGGCGGCCGAGGAAGGCCGCGAGCGGGAGCGCGAGCCGCCGCGGCGTCAACGCGACTAAGCCCCGGAACGCCAAAAACGAAACGTATAAGGCGCCGTGGCGGAAGGGCCGGCTTAGGCGGCGTAGCATTACGATAATTATAGTTACTATCCATCACGCACGTCAACCTCTTTCAAAATTAACCCTGACCCGGGACGAGTTCCCTCGTCTTAGTATCCGGCTATTTGACTCAATTGTTAACGGGAAAGTTTAAAAAATAGCGTTCCCGCGCCGTCGGCAAAAACTTGTATTTCGAAGGAAAAACCGCCTTTCGCCGCCGCCGATTTTATTTAAATTAAGGCCGAA
>CAZWAM010000076.1:0-10283 GCA_964631855.1 uncultured bacterium
AATTGTACCTCTTCCGGCGTCGCCGTCATCAAGAGCGACGTTACGACCGAGTTCAAGAAGATGCTTTTGCCGGAACCGGTGGCGCCGGCGACCAGGAGGTGCGGCGTTCTCGTGAGGTCCGCGGTGACGACCTGGCCGTCGTGGCGCCGCCCCAACGGTACCGTCAATTTGGACCGTTGACGGTCCTTCTTGAAGGCGGTAGTGGCCAACAGCTCCCGCAGAACGACGCGCGAAGCCACCGGGTTCGGTACGTCGACGGCGACGGCTCCCCGGCTCGCGACGCTGGTTACGGTGATGCCCGGGACCGCCATGTTGCGCGCCACGTCTTCTTCCAGCGACTTCATCGCGCCGAACTTCTGGCCCGGCGCGAGCTCGACCTCGAAGCGGGATACGCGGGGGCCGACCTTTATCTCGCGGACGCGCCCTTCCACGTGGTAGGATGAGAGCGCGGCCTCGAGCCGCTTCTTGCAGTCGTTGAGGTAGTCTTTGGATATCTCCTCTTTGGGCGGCTCGGGGGGCGCGAGGAGGTCGCGCGGCGGCAACCTGTAGCCGGTGCGGGGCCGCGACAAGGGCGCCGCGGCGGGCGCCGGCTCCGAGGGCGGGGGCGGAGGCGGCCCGAGAACGGGTTCTTCCGCGATTTCTTCCGCGGGCGTTGCGGCCCGGGCGACGTCGATTTCCTCCTCGTAGCGTTCGATTTCCTCGCGCTTAAAGACGGCCGCGGCGCCTCCGCCGACCCACCTAACGATCGCGGCCGCGGCGTTCAATAGCTTCTTGGGCGTAACTCCCGCCAAGGCCCAGGCGCCGGCGAGGACGAAGGCCACGCCCACGAGCGCGAGGCCGAAGAACTTCCCCACGGCGTACATAACGGCGTTACGAAGGAATAGCCCTACGGCGCCGCCGCGCGTTACGGCCTCGCCGAACGCTCCTTCGTCGTCGCCGGCCACCGTAAGGGCGAGGAGGGCCGCGCCGAAGAATACGGCCAATAAAAAGACGATTAGTCTGAACTCCCGCGCGAGCGATACGCCGCCGCGGAATTGGAAATAGGCCCACAACGCTAAAAACAAGGGAAGGGTAAAGGCGGCAAAGCCGAGCGTCTCGAGCAGCCAGAAGGAGAGCCACGCGCCCGCGATGCCCAATTTATTTTCGACCGGTCGGCCCGCCGCGCTCAAGCCCGTGGGGTCGTCCGCGTCGTAGCTGGCGAGGCTCAGCGCGCATACGACGGCGGCTATAACGAGGACGACGCCGAGCAGCTGCCGGCCGTACCTGAAGCCTTCTTCCGCCTTTCTTTTGCCGCTGATTTTGGCCATACTTGGAGCGATTAATATATTTTAATTATGACGGGCCTCGCGACCGCGGCGCTCGAGCGGCCGCCGGCGTCGGCCCTTGCCCGTACGGCGTCACGCCGCAATTCGCGAATCCGCGGCGGTCCCTTCCTCGTCGAAGTATATCATATGGGTGCCTGCTACTTTTGTGAAATTCGATTAAATGAGGAGGGCGGAGAGGCCGAGGGCGGCGCAATACGCGCCGAACCAACCGAAGCCGCGGCCCCGCACCGACGCGAGGACGACGTATATCGCCGCCAACGCCGCGGCGAAAGCTACGACGGACGCGAGCGCCAACCCCGCCCAGTTCCCTTCGAAGCCTTCGATTTTACCCGCCTCTAGGAAGGCCGCGCCCAAGACCGCCGGGACCGAAAGCAGGAACGAGAAGGTGGCCGCTTCCGCGCCGGCGAGGCCTACCGTGAGGCCGGCGACGATCGTCATCCCGGACCGTGAAATCCCCGGCGCGACGGCCAACGCCTGGGCTCCGCCCACCGCGAGCGCCGCGGCGAAACCCAACGCCGCGAGCTTTGCGTCGCGTCTTTTAAGAAAGGACGACGCTACCAGCACCGCCGCGGTAAAGAGCAACGCCGCGCCGACGGCCCGGCCGCTTTCGAAGAGCAGCTCGATTTTGTTTTCGAAGGCGAGGCCGACTACGGCCGCGGGGAGCGACGCCACGGCTACGAGCGCGACGAACCTGAGCCAACCTCCCGTGCCGCCGGCGGAGGCCGCGAATATAGTTTTCAGGCGCCGACGGAAATATATGACGATCGCGAGCGCCGTCGCGACGTGCAGCGCGACCTCGAGTAGTATCCCCGGCGGTTCGATCCCCAAATATTTTTGCGCCAGGACGAGATGCCCCGACGACGAAACGGGCAAAAATTCCGTCAAACCTTGGACCAAACCCAACGCGGCGTAACCGACTAGCTCGGGCGTGCTCTTCTCCTCTTCACGTTATTTTCGGAATACTATCAGCTCGCCCCGTCGAAGTCAATAATCAATAAAAAATCATCGCCGCGCGGCGATTTGGTTGAGCGCCTCGGAAGCGAGGAGCTGCGCCGTCTTCGGAAATTTTATTGTATGTAGCCGAGCGCCCGCAGTTCGGCTTCGTGGTCTTCGTCGACGTTTACCGCCGGCCCGGCGGAGACCGTCTCTTTCCACGCCGTGAGGGCGACCCTTAGGGTTTGAGCGAGGCGCCGCCTCCCCGGCAACGGTTCTTTTTCCTCGGGGTCGACGCGCAAGTCGTAAAACTCCCCGGCCCGCGGCGCGCCGTCGTGGGGCAATATGAGTTTCCAATCGCGCCAGATAACGCAATTACGCCTTTTCGGTTTGTAGTCGGGCGATTCCGTAAATTTGCTCCCGGCGTAAATGAGCGTCGGTTCGCCCGCCGGCGCTCGCAAGAGGCTCCCGCCTCGCATGTTAAGGGGTTTCTTTACGCCGGCGAGGTCGAGTACCGTGGGGCCGAGGTCGAGGAGCGTAACGGGTTCGTTGAAGTTAGCGGGCGGCTCGCCGGGCGCGGCGATAATCAGCGGTACGCGCAGGACCGTTTCGTAGACGGATTTGCCGTGTTCGTACGTTTTATGTTCCCAAAATTCCTCGCCGTGGTCCGAAGTGAGTATAACGACGGCCCGGCCGTTCGCCGCGATTTTCTCGAGTATGGGCGCCAAGAGGTCGTCCATGAAGCGGCACTCGCCGTCGTATAGGCGGCGGTGAGCGAAGCGCCGGGGCTTGGTGCGTTTGCGGTACTCGTATATAAACCTTTCATCCCCGCGTAAGTAATAACCGGGCGGCGGCGCGTAAGGGGTGTGCGGGTCCATGAAGTGTGCCCATACGAAACGGGGCCGCCGTCCCGGCCTTGACGCCAGCGCGTCGAGCCTCTCGGCGAGGCGTCGGCTGGTTTCGTACGTCGGTTCGCGTTTGACGGTTCTCCTGATAGCCGGGCCGTACCAATTAGTATCGTAGAAATGGACGAAGCGCAGCAACGGCGAGTCGCCGCGGAAATAGAAATCGTCGAAGCCGTCGACCACGTACGAGAAACGTTGGAGGAGCCGATTGGCCGTGACGGCGTGCGTATCGTATCCCGCGTCGTGGAGGAGGCGGGCTACGGTGGGAGGGCGCTCGGGCGGCGTCATAAGGTGGCGCCGCGCGTGTTCGTCCGGATATTCCCCGGTGAAGACGGAGCCCATCGACGGCTCCGTCCAGGGCGCGGTGGCGCGTGCGTTGCGAAACGTGATTGCGTGACGCTCGGCGAACGACGTCAGCTTGGGCGTCAACTCGTGATTGAAGGCGTCGGCGCGCCAGGCGTCGAGCACGACGAGGAAGATGTCCGGCCCCCGCGCTAAGGGCCGAGCCAGCGGCGAGATAACGTGGTAGGCGACCAGGCCGGCGAAGAGGGCCGTGCCCACGGCCTGGAAAAGGGCGCCGACTTTCGGAAATCGGCGCATGAGGAAACGGATGAGGAAACCGAGGGCCGCCGCCGCGCCTACGGCGCTGACGAGCAACGTTAGCCAGTACGTCGCGAAGCCGCCCGGCCTGCGGACGTCGAACGCGAGGAACCACCATTTGAATTCGAAGCGCGCCGTGAGCGCGAGTGCGAGCCAACCCGCGTTGGCCGCGACGGCGAGGGCGATGACGCCGGCGTGGCGCCAGGGCGCGCTCGCCGCGAGGCCCCTTTTCCGTTTTACGGCGAAGGCCGCGCCCCAGGCGAGTAGCGAGACGGCCGCCGTTACGAAGAGGTAGAATACGGCCCGGTCGAACGCCGATTCCCAAAGGTCCAACGGGCGCCATACGGCGCGCAAGCCCCATACGTGTGTTATTAACGCCTCCGCGGTGCCCCAGAAAAAAGCGGCCGCGGCTGCGAACGCCGCCGAGGCGAAAGCTGCCTTTAAAGCTTTGGTTACTAGGGCGTAGACGTTTTTTGCGAACCGGGCCACGGCTAGCTTCGTTATTGAATATAACCCAGCGCCCGGAGGTCGGGCGCCGCGGCGCCGCCGTAATCCGGGCTTTCATATGCGTGCGATAATCCCTCGTGCCAAGCGGTTAACGCCTCGCGGAGGCGGGCCGCGTAGAGGTCTTCCCGCAGGGGCCGCGACTCGCCCGGGTCCGCGGCAAGGTCATAATATTCGCCGGGCGCCGACGGCCTGCCGTGGTAGAGGATGAGTTTGCGGGGCCATACGACGACCGCGTCTTGGCGTTCGGGTTTGCCTTTGGACATTTTAAAAAAAGAGCTGCCTATGAATACGGGCCTTTGCGCGGCCGTCACGCGTCCGTCGGGCGTGAAAAAAGGCCGGCCCTGCATCGTCGGCGGAGGCTCGTGGCCGGTGAGGACCAGGAGCGTGGGCGCCAGGTCCACGAGGCTCACCTGCTTTTTGACCACGTCCGGGGTTTTACCGGGTATAGAGATGATGAGGGGGATGCGCGTCAACGTGTCGTAAACCGACTTGCCGTGGCCGAAGGTGTGCATTTTGTGTTCCCAGAACTCTTCGCCGTGGTCGGAGGTTATTACGATAATAGTCCGGGTCTGGGCGGCGAGGCGTGGGAGGATAGACGCAAATAAGTCGTCTACGAACTTGCATTCGCCGTCGTAAAGGCGTTTTAAGGCGTGCCGGCGCTTTCGCGACCACGGGCGGTAGTCCAATATATGCTTCTCGTCCGCGCGGGAGTAATAGCCGGGCGGCGGCTTGTAGGGCCCGTGGGGGTCCATGTAGTGGGCCCATAAAAAATACGGCCGCCGGTGCGGACGCCCGAGATACGAGCGTAGCATACCCGTGAGGATAAGGCTGTCTTTGTAGGAAGGCGGTCCGTGAAGAAGCCCCCGGACCGCCGGGGCGTACCAATTCGTATCGTAAAAATGGACCTCGCGAAGGAACGGCAGCCAATCCGTGAAGTAGAAATTTTCGAAACCGTCCGTTATGGGGTTGTCGCGGTTGAGGATGCGGTTGGCGGAAAACGCGGCGGTTTCGTATCCCGCGGCGCGCAGAGTTTGGGCCAAGGTGGGGCAGTCGACTTTTGCCCTACGACGCCGGCGTGTCACGTTCGTGTCGGGGTATTGGCCCGTGAACATAGTTCCCATCGCGGGCAGCGTCCAAGTCGCGTTGGACCACGCGCGGTCGAAGACCAGCGCATTCTGGCGCGCGTAAGCGCAAAGGTTGGGCATCAAATCCGGCCGGAAGGTGTCGGCCCGCCACGCGTCCAGCACGATGAGTACGACGTTGGGGCCTCGGGGCCGGGGCCGACGGGCCGCGTCTACGAACCGGCCTATTACCAACGCCACGAACAAGACGGCACCTGCGATTTGCACGTATCGGCCGGCCGCGCGCGCCCACCGCCGCCCTCCCAAGCCGAAGCCAAGCCCCAGCGCCAGTCCCGCGCCCGCGACCGCGAAGAACGCCCAATACCCGAAAAACGGGCCCGCCTCCTGTACGTCGAGCTTAAAGAGGCCGAGGTTGAGCTCGTAACTGTTTATTAGACCCAGGACCAACCAACCGGCGTTCGCCGCGACGACCGCCGCGACGGCGACCGGCCCGCGCCACCGCCTCTCGCCGGCGCGCCGGCGCCCTATCAACGCCGCCAGGGCTTTGACGCCTACCGCGAGGACCGCTACGGCCGCGACTGCTACGGCGTAGAAAATTACCCGGTTGTACGTCGAGGGTAACCACAAGTCAGGCCGCCACACCCCCTTGGGCGGCCAGCGGTAGTTGACGAATGCCTCCGTCGCGCCCCAAAAGAACGCCGTCGCCGCGACGAACGACGTGGACGAGGCTATTTTCGAAAAAGCTTTTTTTACCTTGTTCATGCCGGTCTTGTAGCTCGAGCCGCGGCGTTGGTTTCGTCTTCAAAAAGGGCCGACGTGGGCTCCTTAAAACCTCTTGCGATACCAACGTGCCGAAAAACGCTTGATTCGCCGCGGCCCCTTACACTAACGGCCTTGGGGGCGTTCCTCGCAGTAAGGCGCTTCGCTCTATCGAACGTACCCCAGCGCCCGGAGGTCCGCGGCGTCGGCGAAATCCGCGGCCTTACCGGGCCCCTCGCCTTTCGGCTTAACCGCCATCTTCCACTTTCTCAGCTTTTTTCTAAGCGCGTTGGCAACGTCGTCTTCCGGGAGCGGGTTGCGTTCGCCGGGATCTTCGGCGAGGTTAAAGTATTCGCCGGGCGCTTTCATTTTCCGGTGCTCGAGGCTCAGCTTCCAAGGCCACAGTATGACGGCGTCTCGCCGCGGCGGCCGGTAATCTTTCCGGTCGGTGTAATTGCTGCCGATGAAGATCAATTTATCCTGGCGTTCGCGCCGCGTCGCCCCGAGCGGCCGCCCGGGCATATCCGCGGGAACGTCGACGCCCGCGAGGTGGAGGAAGGTCGGCGCAAGGTCGATTAGGCTGGTAGGGGTATCGTTTACGGCCGGGGCCTCCCCCGGGACCGCTACTATGAGCGGTACGCGTGTAACCGTTTCGTACACGGACTTGCCGTGGCCGTAGGTGTAGTGCTCCCAGAACTCCTCGCCGTGGTCGCTGGTTACAATGACGGCAGTGTTATCGGGTTCCCGTATTGCGTTTAACACCTGCGCTACGAGGTCGTCCAGGAAGGCGCATTCCCCCTCGTAAAGACGGTGGTAGGCGTCGGCTCGTGCTTTTAGGTGGGGCCGGCGGTCTTTTATGTATTTCTCGTCTGCGGGGTCGTAGTAACCGGGCGGCGGTTCGTACGGCGCGTGGGAGTCCATGTAATGTACCCATAAGAAGAAGGGCCGGGGGGGGGATTTGGCGAGGTACGCCCGAGTGAGCCGCGTAACAGTGCGGCTTGTATCGGGTCCGTATTCCTCGCGGGGAAGGAAGCTTTTGCGAACCGGCGCGCAATACCAATTGGTGCTATAGAAACGTATCACGCGGAGGCGCGGCCGCCAATCCCAGTATATGAAGTAATCGAAGCCCGTCGTGAGCGGCGAGTGGCGGTCCAAGACGGCGTTACCCACGACGGCGCCCGTGTCGTAACCGGCGTCGCGCAGGTACGCCGCCGCGGTTCGGTGCAGGTCGCCCACGGGCCTGGGCCAAAGGCGAGTTGCGTCCGGATAATGACCCGTAAAGCACGCGGCCATCGACGGGTAGGTCCACGGCGCGCACGCCCACGTACGCCGGTAAACGACGGCGTTTTTTTCGGCGTACGCCCACAGCTTAGGCATGAGGTCCGGCCGAAGGCAATCGGCGCGCCACGCGTCGAGTACAATAAATAATACATTAGGGCCGCGGGGTGTGGGGCGAAGGGAGGGTGCGACGACGTGAGCCGCTATGAGAAGCGCGGCGCCGGCGACGCCCGCCGCCCGGAGGACCCTCCCCGCCCGCCGCCACCACCGTTTCCGCGTCGCGTAGCGGGAGAGCAAGATGGCAAGGCCGATTCCCAGCACAACGAGCGCGATCCAATACTCGAGGAACGGCGCCGGCTCGCGGAGGTCGACGACTACGCCGCCGAGCCTTACTTTGCCCTTCCGGAAAAAGCCTATTATCAACCAACCGAGGTTCGACGCGACTAGCGCGGCGACGGCCGCCGCGACACCCCACCCCCGCACTCTCTCCAGTACCCATTTCTTGGTGAAAAGCTTGACGGCGAACGAAACGACCAGGGCGACGACGGCCGCGGCCGCGCCCAGCGCGAGCGCGTAGAATACGGCCCGCTGGTACGCCGATTCGTAGACGACATCGCCCCACCACGTCCCGGCGGGGTGCCAGAAATAATTGAAGACGGCCTCCGTCGCGCCCCAGAAGAACGCCAAAGCTACGACGAACGTCGCCCAGGAAACCACCTTTTTGATAATTTTCAATGCCACGCGTGTCGGCTTTTTCGCTCGCGCTCAGCCGGCCCTTTTAGCGCACGACCTTGCCTATCATCCGTTGCGGCGCCTCGAGGCCGTACGCCTCGAGCACCGTCGGCGCTACGTCGTATATCGAGAGGTCGTCGCGCCGCGCGCGCTTGACGCCCGGGCCCGCCCAGGCGAAGATGCCATACTGCGAGTGGTTGGCGTCGTCGGGGCCGGTGTCGTTCTCGTGGACGTGGACCGCGGCGTTGCCCACCGAGCCGATGGACCGCCAGTCGAGGTCGCCGAAGTAGACTATTAAATCCGGCGCGACGTTGCCGACGGCGCGGTATATCTCCTCGGGCCGGAAGGCCCGCGTGCCAATGTTGACGCCGCGCTCGTCGGTTATGGCCTCCAGCTTCTCTTTGAGCTCCGTCCGCACTTTCTCGTAATCGTCGGCGGGGATCGTTCCCTGCGGCTCGCGGCCGGCGACGTTGAGGAAGCACCGGCCGTAGTAGCCGCCGTCGCCCCAGGCCGTGGTCTTGGCCCAGTCGACGAGCTCGTACTTGAACTTCGTGCGCTCGAGCGGCGGCTCCTTTAGTGCCAGATAACCTTCCCGTATGAGCCAGTCGTTGAAGCAGATGCCGCCGGCCATCCGCTTGATGCCGTGGTCCGAGACGACCATGACGTGCGCGTCGTCGGGCAGCGCCGCCAGAAGCTCGCCGACTTTATTGTCTAAATATATGTAATACTCTTTCAATTTATCTTTGTAGCGGGGGTCCTCCTCGTAGTTGGGGTGGCCCGGGTCGAAGTACTTCCACATGCCGTGGTGCAGCCGGTCCGGCCCCATCTCGACGAACATCAAAAAGTCCCACGGCTTAGTCGTCGCGAGCCACGTTACGACGTCGAAGCGGTTGGCCGTCATCTTCCACACTTGCTCGAGGAGGTAGTCCTTGTCGTCGGTCCGGAAGTCGCCTACGTCGATGATGTACTCGCCGAACTCTTTTATAATTTCTCCCTTGAGCTCGAGCGGGTACGTGAACTCGCTGTCGGCGTCGGGGGTCAAAAAGCAGGAGATGAGGTTGCCATTAACCGGTTTGGGAGGGTAGGAAGGCGGCACGCCGACGACGATGACCTGCTTGCCGGCGCGGCCCAGTACGTCCCACGCCGCGTCGACGCGGACCGCTTGCGAGTTGGCGAAGAAGAGGCCGTCGTAGGAGTGGTCGCGGCGGTTGCGGAAGCCGTAGAAGCCGAGCTGGCCCGGGTCCTGCGACGTCATCATGCACATCCACGCCGGGACCGTGATGGCCGGGACCGTGGACTCGAGCGGCCCCCAGGTGCCGCGTTCCACGACGGATTTGATGTTGGGCAGCTCGTCGAGCCAGCGTTCGAAGACGAGGACCGGGTCCGCGCAGTCGAGGCCGATTACGGCGAGTTTGGGGTCGGGCATAACGTACGTTCCTTTTACGGTTTAACGATCGCGAATACCGCCTCGGCAACCTCGCGGGCTTGGACGAGTGCATTTCGCGCCTCTTTCTCGTCCGAAAACCACGACGGCTCGTCGCCTTCGATTAGATCGGGGTACCGAGTAGGGATGTAATACTTATTTAATACGTCTATCGCGTCGCGGTATGACGCGAGCGCGGGCTCTTTCAATAGTACGAAAAGCTCGGGAAGGCTGTGGGTTTTAGGCGCGGTTTTACAGCGGTGCAGGAGGAGGCCTTTGAGCGCTTTTTCGACGGCCTGTTGCGCGTGGAAGCACGCGTTCGCGTATAACTTGCCTTCGAGCAGCTTTTCGCAAGCCGCGAGGTCCCGTTCCGCGAACTCAAACCACAGTTGCCATTCCGGCGTCATACACCACCCGCCCTTTCGCGACGATCTCTTCCCTAAAAAACCGGCGCCCCTCGCACATCCGTTCGAACTCGGCGGGCGCATAGACGACGACGTCCGTGGCGACCCGCGGCCTGGTGAGTCTCGTTACGTCGTCGATCCGGTCCATAAATTTCTTTTCCGTTTTTTTAATAACCACCAAATCCAAATCGGACCACTCGCCGACCTCCCCCGTCGCGAGCGAGCCGAAGAGGATCACTTTCTCCGCGCCGTATTCTCCAATAAGGAGCGGTAGGACCCGCGCAAGCTCCGCCTCCAGCGCGGCCTTGCGTCTTTCATCCACCGCGGTAACCATA
>CAZWAM010000077.1:0-9705 GCA_964631855.1 uncultured bacterium
AGTACACCGACGGCTAAGCCGTAGTCAAAATTGCCGGCGAATATGGGCCGCTTGTCTGCAGTGCATAGCGTAACGAAATAGCGGTA
Source organism: uncultured bacterium (assembly GCA_964631855.1). GTDB lineage: Bacteria > RBG-13-66-14 > B26-G2 > WVWN01 > WVWN01 > WVWN01. The sequence continues at coordinate 87 of CAZWAM010000077.1, forward strand.
CGACCCGACGTAATCAAAACACGCCAACCGCGGCGGCCTTTGCCGTACGGGAAACCGCTCGATCTGCCTTTCCATCCCTCGGCGGGCCGACATAAATGTCGGCCCCAACGTGAACCTCCTAAATCTCTATCGACTTTGGACTCGAGGCGGAACATGTTTCCTCTGTAGGGGCCGACCTTCAGGTCGACCCGTGCACGTTACCGAATTACGTCTACCGTCGCGGTTACGCTTCCCGCTTTACGGGCGGGATTATAATCGTCGTCCGCCCAACGCGCCGGGTTTTCTTGAATACAAAACCGTGCCCGGTTCAACTCGTCGTCGTCGCGCAAAACGCGTTCGTAATAATTACGTTGCCAGACCGGCGCGCCGGGCGTTTTCCATTGTGCGTTGACACGCCTAGGCACCCCGGCCCCCGCGGGGGATAACCGGGTCGTTGTAGGGGCGACTGGCCAGTCGCCCCTACATTATTGCCGGAAAGGTCGCGTTTGATGACGACAACCCCGTGGACGTGATTTGGCATTACCACGAACGCGTCCGATTCGATTTCTTCGCGGAACGCCGCGGACCGTCCCCATTCCTCCGAGGCGATTCTACCTAAGGCGTTCAATTTAACGGCGCCGCCCGCGTCAACCTTCCCGAAAATACACCGCCGGCCGTGCGCGCAAATCGTCAGGAAATACGCGCCAGGCGCGGCGTAATCGTAACCAAGCAACCTAATCGAACGGCGACGTTTTTCCGGGTCGTATTTCATTCGCTATTTTTAGGGCGAAAGGCCTTTCGCCCCTACAAGCTACGCCGGCACGGCCTTGTGGCCGTAGCAGATGATGCCGGCCTCGCCCTCCTGGTAGATCTTGCGGAACTCGAGCCGGACCGGCATGCCCGTCTTTATTTCCTCGAGCGGCACGTCGACGAGCTGCGCCATAAGGCGGCTCGAGCCGCCGTCGACCTCGACGATGCCGATAGCGTACGGTACTTCTTCCGTGAAGTCGCCCGGGCCGACGCGGATAACCGTATACGTCACGACCTCGCCCGTATCGGGTAACGTGACCGTCTCGAAGTCGCGGCTGCCACACACGCACACGCGCCGCGGCGGATAATATATTTTGCCGCAGCTCGAGCACTTGCCCGCCTCGAGGCGGTAGCGTTGGGGTATTTCTCTCGTATATCTAGCCGAAGGCATATACCTAAGCCACCTCCAATATGTGCACGACGGCCGAGCCTCCCGAGCCGCCCATATTCTGCGTCAGGCCGCGTTTGGGGTCCTTGACCTGGCGCTCGCCCGCCTCGCCGCGGAGCTGCTTTACTATCTCCATCACCTGCGCCACGCCCGTCGCGCCGACGGGGTGGCCCTTGGCCTTCAGGCCGCCGGAGGTATTTACAGGGATGTCGCCTTCGCGCGCCGTCCGACCCTCGAGCGTCGCCTCGCCGCCCCCGCCCTTCCGCACCAACCCCAACGATTCTATCACGACGAGCTCGGCGATGGTGAAGCAGTCGTGGACTTCGAACAAGTCGATATCTTTAGGTTCGACGCCGGCCATTTCGTACGCGCGTTCGGCGGCCTTAGCCGTGGACGCCAGCCACGTGATGTCCTCTCGCTGGGCGAGCTGGATGGCGTCGGTGGCTTGGCCGAAGCCGGCGATCTTGACCGGTCGCTTCTTCGTGAGCTTCTTCGCCATCTCGAGGGGGCAAAGGACCGCCGCGGCCGCGCCGTCCGTGATGGGCGAGCAGTCGAGGATGTGCAGCGGGTCCGCGATCATAATAGACTTCAACACCTGCTCGACGGTTAACTTAAACGGGTACTGCGCCATAGGGTTGAGGGCGCCGTTGTCGTGGTTCTTGACGGCTACTTGGGCGAGCATCTCGGGCGTCGTGCCGTAGCGGTCCATATGGGCCCGGGCGATCATGGCGTACAGGCCCGGGAACGTGGCGCCGTGGTAGCACTCGTACTCGGCGTCCGCGGCCGTCCCCAGCGCGTACGTCGCGTCGGCGCCGCCTACGTCCGTCATCTTCTCGACGCCCCCCGCCAAAACAACGTCGCTGTGGCCGCTCGCGACCTCCAGGAACGCGGCCTTGACCGCGGCGCCGCCCGAGGCGCAGGCCGACTCGACGCGCGTCGCCGGCAGGTGCGGTTGGCCCAGGTAATCCGCCAAGAGCGAGCCGATATGTTCCTGCCCTACGAATAAGCCCGACGACATACAGCCCACGTACATGGAGTCGACGTGGTCGACGCCGGCGTCGTCCATGGCCGCGAGCGCCGCCTCGACGAAGATGTCGCGCAACGACTGCCCCCACAGCTCGCCCCACTTCGGGTTGGCGCCCACGCCAATTATGGCAACGTCCCTCATCTATTAAGCTCCTTTGACGTTCATAATAATCTTGCCGCGGAACTTCGCGTACTCGCCGTACTGCAAATAAAAACGTTCGCCCTCCAGAAGCTCCCGCGTCTTGGGCGCGAGGCCTTGCACCTCTTTTATATGGTCCGTGCAGCGGAAGACGAAGCCGTCGGAGCCGGCGCCCGAGCCGTACGATACGTGCAGGATACGGTCCCCCGGCTTCGCGACGTCGAGGATGGCGGTCAGGCCCATCGGCGACGAGCCGGAATAAGTATTGCCGAGGAGCGGACACAGCAGGCCCTGCTCCCATTGCTCTTTTTCGAAGCCGAGCTTCTTCGCAACCGTCGCCGGGAACTTGCCGTTAGGCTGGTGGAAGACGCAGTACGCGAAGTCCTCTGCCTTAAGGCCCGCCTTCTCCAAAATGCCCTGGGCGCATCCCAGGATATGTTTGAAGTACGCGGGCTCGCCGGTGAAGCGGCCGGCGTGCTGCGGGTAGTACTGATGTTCGCGGCGCCAGAAGTCCGCGGTGTCCGTCATATAAGAATAGGTATGCTCGCACTCGGCCACCAGGTTGTCGGCGCCCATTACGAACGCCGCGGCGCCCGCGGAGGCCGTGTACTCCAGCGCGTCGCCGGGCGCCCCTTGCGACGTGTCGGCGCCGATGCCGAGGGCGTACGCCACCTCGCCCGCGTCCACGAGGCGGAGCGCGACGGCCATCGCCTCGGTGCCGGCCTTGCACGCGAACTCGAAGTCCGCGCAACGGCACTCGGGCGTTGCGCCCAGCACCTCCGCCACCGTCGTCCCCGACGGCTTGACGGCGTAGGGGTGCGACTCCGAGCCGACGTAGCACGCGCCGATGGCGGCGGGGTCGACGCCGGCTCGAGCCACCGCGCGCCGCGCCGCCGTAACCGAGAGCGTTATCGTATCCGTATCCGGCGCGGGGACCGACTTCTCTTGGACGTTAAGGCCCCTCTTATAAGCCCGGGCGTCGGCGCCCCATACCTTAGCGATCTCCTCAACTTTAATGCGGTAGCGCGGCATGTGGCAGCCCCAGCCTACGATTCCCGCCATACGCTGTAACCTCCTGTAAGAGGATAAATATACCCACCCTCGCGAAGCTTGGGCGGGTAAAATCGGTACGCGACGGCGCGGGGCACACGTATTAAAGAACGGATAAAAAGTTGGGGATACAAACCGTTTAGCCCTTGCAATCGCGATTTATTCCGTTAACTTCGCGAATTTAACTTCGCTAAAAAATTCACGAGGACGAAAATCTATAATATCCGGGCCGCCGTGTCAAGCAGAAATTAATTTATCGCCATATTGAAAACCGGCCTAATAACCCTATTTTAAACCTGAACTTCATAGCCGCCGGGGTTCTTTGCTTAGTTTAGCGCCGTGCACGTCCTGCAAGCTCTGGACCGTCGCGACGTTCTGGCGCAGGACCCGCGCGGCCTCCACCGTCGCCCGAGCCGCGGACAGCGTCGTAACGACCAGGATGCCGCGCGCCCGCGCCGCCCGCCGCACCGTCACGTCGTCGTAGAACGACTCCCGACCCATCGGCGTATTTATTATTAAATCTATCTCGCCGCTCACCACTCTATCCGCGACGTTGGGGCGGCCCTCGTTCACCTTGAAGACGGCCTCCACGTTCAGGCCTTCCCGGCGGAGGCGGGCCGCAGTCCCCCGCGACGCGACCAACTTGAACCCGAGCGCCGCCAGGTCCCGGGCGATCGGCACGACGTTGTCCTTGTCGTTGTCGTTCACGGAGACGAACGCCGTCCCGCGTAGCGGCACGTGGTAGCCGGAGGCGAGTTGCGCCTTGCCGAAGGCCAGGCCGAAGGTCGAGGCCCCCGACATCACCTCGCCGGTCGACTTCATCTCCGGCCCCAGCACCGTGTCCACCCCCGGGAAGCGGTCGAACGGGAAGACGCACTCCTTGACGAAGTGGCCCGGCGCCCGGCCCTCCCCCGCGAGGCCTTGCTCCGCCAACGTCTTCCCGGCAATAATCCGCGCCGCCACCTTGGCGAGCGGCACGCCGGTCGCCTTCGAAACGAAGGGAACGGTCCGCGACGCCCGGGGATTGACCTCCAACACGTAGACGACGTCGTCCTTAATCGCGAACTGGATGTTGATGAGGCCGCGGACGCGGAGCGCGAGGGCGAGCCGCCGGGTGTAATCGCGGATGGTCTCGAGGTGCACGTCCTTGATGAGGTACGGCGGGATGACCGCGGCGGAGTCGCCGGAGTGAATCCCCGCCTCCTCGATGTGCTGCATGATGGCGCCGATGTAGACCTCGTCGCCGTCGGCTACGGCGTCCACGTCGGCCTCGAACGCGTCCTCCAGGAAGCGGTCGACTAGCATCGGCTTCTCGGGCGAGACCTCCGCGGCCTCGGCCGCGTACCGCGCCAGCGCGCGCTCGTCGTAGCAGATGGCCATCGCCCGGCCGCCCAGAACGTACGACGGCCGCACCAGCACCGGGAAGCCGACGCGCGCCGCGGCCTCGCGCGCCTCCTCGAACGAGAACGCCGTCCCGTACTCGGGCCGCGGTATCCCCAGCTCGCCCAGCAGCCGGCCGAAGCGCTCGCGGTCCTCCGCCAGGTCGATGGCGTCCGGGGAGGTGCCGAGGATGGATACGCCGGCGGCCTGCAGCGGCCCGGCGAGCTTGAGCGGCGTCTGCCCGCCGAACTGGACGACGACGCCCGCGGGCCGCTCGCCGGCCACGACCGCCAAGACCTCCTCCAGGTTCAGCGGCTCGAAGTACAGCCGCGTCGACGTGTCGTAATCGGTGGAGACCGTCTCCGGGTTATTGTTTACCATCACGACGTCGTAGCCTAGCTCGCGGAAGGCGACCGCGGCGTGGACGCAGCAGTAGTCGAACTCGATGCCCTGGCCGATGCGGTTGGGGCCGGCGCCCAATATGACGACGGCCCGGCCGTCGCCGGTCGGCGCCTCGTTCTCCTCCTCGTACGTGGAATAATAATAAGGAGTGTGCGCCTCGAACTCCGCGGCGCAGGTGTCCACCGCCTTGAAGGCCGGCACGACGCCCGCGCCCTCGCGGCGGCGGCGGACCTCGTCCTCGGAAGTTCCCCACAGCCCAGCCAGCTGGCCGTCGCCGAAGCCGGCGCGCTTGGCCTTCCGAAGGAGTTCGTCGGGGGCCGACGTCAAATCGAACGCGCGAAGCTCTCCCTCCAATTCTACGAGCTTATTTATTTGGTGGACGAACCACGGGTCTATCGCCGTCGCCTGCGCCACGTCGGCCTCGCTCCATCCCCGTTGGAGCGCGAGCTTGACGTAGAAGATCCTGTCGGGGTTGGGGACGCGAAGGCGCTCGCGGAGAAGGTCGGCGTCGAGGCGGCTCGAGCCGTCGTCCAGGCCGGCGTACCCGGCCTCCAGCGAACGCAACGCCTTCTGCAACGCCTCAGCGAAGGTGCGGCCCAGCGCCATCGTCTCCCCCACCGACTTCATCGACGTCGTAAGGGCATCCTCGGCGCCGGGGAATTTTTCGAAATTCCAACGCGGCACTTTCACGACGACGTAGTCCACCGTGGGCTCGAAGCACGCCGGCGTCTCGCGCGTGATGTCGTTGGGGATTTCGTCCAGCGTCAGGCCCACGGCGAGCTGGGCCGCTATCTTCGCGATGGGAAAGCCCGTGGCCTTGGAAGCCAGCGCCGACGAGCGGCTCACGCGCGGGTTTATCTCGATGACGACGACGCGGCCGTCGTCGGGGTTGACGGCGAACTGAACGTTGGAGCCGCCGGTCTCGACGCCTACGCGCCGGATGACGGCCTGCGCCATGTCGCGCAGTCGCTGGTACTCGACGTCGCTTAGCGTCTGCGCCGGCGCGACCGTTATGGAGTCGCCGGTGTGGATGCCCATCGGGTCGACGTTCTCGATGGAACAGATGACGACGACGTTGTCGGCCAGGTCCCGCATCACCTCGAGCTCGAACTCCTTCCAGCCGAGGACGGATTCCTCGACCAGGACTTCGCGTATAGGGGACACGTCGAGGCCGCGGGCCACCGCGCGCTCGAACTCCGGGACGTTGAAGGCGACCGCGCCGCCCTCGCCGCCAAGCGTGAACGACGGCCGGATGACGAGCGGGAGGCCGAGCTCGGCGGCCACGTCGCGGGCCGCCTCCAGCGTGCCCACCGCGGCGGCGCGCGGCACGGGCAAGCCCTCGGCCACCATCGCCGCGCGGAAGAGGCGCCGGTCCTCCGCGGCGCGGATGGCTTGTAAGTTCGCGCCGATAAGGCGTACGCCGTTCTCGCGCATGATGCCGGCCTCGGCCAATTGAACGGCGAGGTTGAGCGCCGTCTGGCCGCCGACCGTCGGCAGGAGCGCGTCCGGCTTCTCGCGCTCGATGACCTTGGCGACGGCGCTGAGCGTCAGCGGCTCCACGTACGTCGCCGCGGCGTACTCCGGGTCCGTCATGATCGTCGCCGGGTTGGAGTTGATAAGGACGACGCGGTACCCCTCCGCGGCGAGGGCCTTGCACGCCTGCGTCCCGGCGTAGTCGAACTCGCACGCCTGGCCTATGACGATGGGGCCGGCGCCTATCACGAGTATGGTCTCTATGTCGTCGCGTCGGGGCATCGCTAAAAGCCGAACGTCTTCTGCGTGCGCCGCTCGAGCATTTCCAAAAAAACGTCGACGTTGTAGGAGGCGTCGTGGGGCCCGGGCGCCGCCTCCGGGTGGTACTGCAGGCTCGCCGCGGCGTAGTCGTCGGCGCGTAAGCCCTCGACGGTCCCGTCGTTGAGGTTGACGTGCGTCACGCGGACCCCTGCCGGCAGCGACGCCGCGTCGACGGCGAAGCCGTGGTTCTGCGACGTTATCTCGACCCGGCCGGTGGCGAGGTTCTTGACCGGGTGGTTGGCGCCGTGGTGGCCGAACTTGAGCTTGTAGGTCCGGCCGCCGAGCGCCAGGCCCAAGACCTGGTGGCCGAGGCATATCCCGAATATCGGGAGCTTCCCGAGAAAACCTCTAACGAGTTCCACGACGTACGGCAGCGCCGCCGGGTCGCCCGGGCCGTTCGAGAGGAAAAAGCCGTCGGCTCGAGCGGCCAGGATTTCGTCCGCGGCAGCCGTGGCCGGAAAAACGGTGACCTCGACGCCGCGGCGCGCCAACTCGCGTAGGATGTTGTTTTTAATGCCGCAGTCGAGCGCGGCGACGCGCCACCGCACGTCGCCCTCCGCGGGCGAAAATACTTCGACGCCGTCGCGCGTTACGTCGCGGACGAGGTCCCGGCCCGCCATAGGCGGCGACGCCAGGACTCGCTCGAGGACGTCGCCCTCGTCGTAGGCGCCGACCGCGACCGCGCCCCGCATCGCGCCCGCCTCGCGGATGTGCCGCGTGAGCGCGCGGGTGTCTATGCCGGAGAGGCCCACGACGCCGTGCCGCTCCAGGTATTCGCCCAGCGACGCCGTCGCCCGCCAGTTGCTGTAGAAGTCTTCGTAGGAGCGTACGACCAGCGCCGCCAGAAAGATGCCGCGTGATTCGACGTCGTCGTCGTTGGCGCCGTAGTTTCCTATATGAGGATATGTCAGCGCCACGATCTGGCCCGCGTACGAGGGGTCCGTCAAAATTTCCTGGTAGCCCGTTATGGCGGTGTTGAAGACCACCTCGCCCAGCGCGAGGCCGTCGCTCGAGCCGAAGCCGTCGCCGCGGAAGGTCCGGCCGTCCTCGAGGATTAAAAAAGCGCGAGCGGGCATATTAAAAATAACGCCGGCTCCCGGAGGGCCGGCGTAATCTCGTTCGTGCTGATGTTAACGTTAAAACCATTTTACGAGGGGGACGACTTTCGGCCTATTTTAACAAAATAACCCGAGCGGCGCAATATTTTTCGCCGCCGACGGCTTTACGCTTCCTGGAGCTCCTCCAAGTTGGCCTTCGCCTCCGGCGCTATTTCGAAGTGCCCCGCCAAGGTCTCGCAGCCGTAATCGGCACACGGGGCGCAATTAGCCAAGCCGTGCTCGACGACGCAGGCGCGGACCTTGCACGCCGGGACGTAACCGCACGTACGCGCGCCGGCAGTCATGCAGCCGTCGCACCAGACGTGCTCCGGCTTAACCTCCGCATCGTACCGCTTTGACCACTGCGCGGCGATCTTCGCGACCTCGTCGGCGTCGTCGGCCTGCGTCGCCACGTACGCCTCGCAGCCCGCGCAATCCATGCCGCAGGCGCTTATCAATTTTTCCATAGCTATTCTCCCGTTTTTGGGTTGAAGGGCGGCATAAGTTTGCGTACAATCCCCCGCGACGGCTTTAAACAAAATCGGCTTTCCCCGGCGTTATAAAAACCGACCGGGGCAGACAGCACGTCCGCGAAGAACACCCTCACAAGTGTCGGCGTATATTTTCCAACGCGACTTTAGCCTCCGGCGCCATCTCGAAAAATAAGTTTTAACTATTAACGCATATACGACGTCCCGTTGTCAAACGAATTCCGCCGCGCCGCGACGGCGAATTACGCGCGAAAAAAAGCCGCCCCGGGGGGCGGCCTTTGCGGATAGCTTCGACTACTCAAATAAGGCCTTGATGTTACCCAGCGAGGCCGGCGCGACCGCCGAGCCACCCTTTGTATCGAACCTTATTACCACGTCCGTCGCGGCGTCGAACCCGGCCCAAACGACGTTGCTGTTGTAGTCGTAATCGAGGCCCCCGATGGTCCCGTAACTCGAGACCGAGAACCAATCGTAAGTCGAACCGGCGACCGAGCACTTGCGGATACGGTTATTGGTGCCGTCGGCAATCCAGAGATAGCCGTCGCCGTAGCCGATGCCCCGCGGTTCGAAGGGAACGGCGTACGAGGCATATACGGACCCGGTAGTCGCGTTCATACGGTACACGCGCCTGTTCCTGGAGCTGGTGCCGTAAAGGTAATACGACGACCCCACCACCCGGTACGCGATGCCGTAGGGATACGTATAAGGCACCACAAAAGAACCGTAGATCGATCCGGAATCATACCCGATCCGGTAAACACGCCGGTAGCCGTAGTCTTGGACCCAGTAATAACCGATGGAGCCGAGCAGGCCCCCGTCGCAATCCCGGGTAGCAGTCCCGGGTAGCTTGTGCGACCTTAGGACCGACCCTGCAGTGGTCACGCGGTAACAGTAGTCCGGTAGGTTGGTGGCGACCCAGAGGCGGGGTTGGCTGAAGAGATAGTCCCAACCCACGCCGTTCGGTAATGTGGAGCCCGCGGGGCAGCGGAAAGAAGATATCAAACTGCCCCACCCGAAAGCGGACGCCGCGAGGGCACATACGGCGATAGCGGCGATTAAAACG
>CAZWAM010000078.1:0-9596 GCA_964631855.1 uncultured bacterium
GATGCCCTATATAGCTCATTTTATTGAATTTAAGCGATGAAAGCCGTTCCCTAAGTTGCGAAAAACGTTAGATAGGCCGTCTGGCACGGGATTTGCGACTTATTTACCCGGAACCCGTAAAAGGCCCAATTTTCTTATAAAAAAGGAGAAAGTTATGGCGAAAGTAAACGCCAAGACGGCCCGGGCCGCGGCTAAGCCGGGGCTCGAGGAGCGCGCCACGGAGTATCTCGGGATTTGCTCCACGTGTAATTACGCCCCGGATTGCGCGCACCGCATAAGGAACGCCGACGTCGCAATTTGGGAGTGCGATAACTACGACGATTACGTACCCGAGGTGGAAGGCGTGGACCGTGGGGCCGCCGGAATTCCGCGCGCGGCGGCTCGAGCGCGCGCCGGCGAGCTTGACGTCGCCGAATACCGCGGCTTGTGCAAGAATTGCGAGAGGCGCAAAGATTGCCTGTATCCGAAGCCGGAGGCCGGCGTCTGGCACTGCGAGGAATACGAGTAGCGGGGCCGGCGACGCGTATTGTGTAATCAGCGTTTGCGGGCGGGAGAATCCGTGAAGCGACGTTCTCGCCCACGAGCATATTAAAGGAGGCTTTGATGCCGCGGACCCGGGCAAAAGAGGGTAAGGCCGTGAGAAGGACGGGCGAAAAGGCGCCCGCGGGGAAGGGGGAATATCCCGGCATCTGTTCCACGTGCATTCACGCGCCGGCCTGTTCCCACCGGTTGGCAAGCGCCGACGTCGCGATCTGGGAGTGCGACCTCTTCGAGAGTTACGAGACGCCGAGCCTGCTCGAAGTCGTGGATAAATACGGCGGCAGGCGGGGCGCGGTCATAGCCATGCTCGAGGAGATTCAGGCGATGTACGGTTACCTGCCGCCGGCCACGCTGCGCCTCGTGGCCGAGCGAACGGGCGTCTCGTTAACGGATATCTACGGCGTAGCCACCTTTTACGGGGCGTTCAGCCTAAAGCCCCGGGGCAAGCATCTCGTATCGGCGTGCCTGGGGACGGCCTGCCACGTCCGCGGCGGCCCGGCGGTCGCCAAGGAGTTCGAGCGGCAACTCGGCGTCGCCGCCGGCGAGACGACCTCGGACCGCGAGTTTACGCTCGAGACGGTGAGCTGCCCCGGCGCGTGCGCGCTGGGGCCGTTGGTCGTCGTCGACGGCCACTATTTCTCCCACGTCACCCCCGGTACGGTCAAGGATATCATAGCCGAGACGCGTGCCGGCCTGGACAAGGTCGAGGTCGAGACGGACCGCCGCGTATTCCCGGTGGAGGTCAACTGTCCGCGGTGCAACCACAGCCTTATGGACCCGGGGCACGTCATTGACGGCCGGGCGTCGATACGCGTAACGGTTTCTTACGGCCACGCGCACGGGTGGTTGCGGCTCTCGAGCCTCTACGGGAGTTATAACGTCGAATCCGAATACGAGGTTCCGAAGGACGCGGTAGTCAACTTCTTCTGTCCCCACTGCCACGCCGAGTTGCGCGGCGCCGCGGCCTGCCCCGAGTGCGGCGCGCCTATGGTGCCGATGATCGTTCGCGGCGGCGGCGTAGTGCAGATATGTTCGCGTCGCGGGTGCAAAGGACATATGTTGGACTTGAACGGCGTTAACGTTTAGACGCCTTGTAGATAAATCAAAAGCCGTTTTTAAATACTTGCAGGAGTCAACGGATAGGGACCGGTATGCAATTACTTAAATCCCTCGACGAATTTGAAGCCCTGCGGGGCCGCCTGATCGCCGACCGCGACGCCGACGTCCCCGCCATCGTAATTAACGCCGGGACCTGCGGACAGGCGAGCGGGGCCAACGACCTTATCCGCGTCGCGAAGCGGGACCTTTTGGAAAAAGGGCTGACGGAAAAAGTCAATTTGCGCATTACGGGTTGCCACGGGTTCTGCGAGATGGAGCCGTCGGTACTCGTCGAACCCGGCGACGTCTTTTATCCAAAGGTCGGCCTCGACGACGTGTCCCGCATAGTCGCCGCGGTTGCGGCGGGCGAAGTGGTCGAAGACCTGTTATACCGGGACGCCGATACGGGCGAGCGCATCGCGAACGAGGCCGAAATCCCCTTCTTCAAGAAACAGGTCCGGACCCTTCTCGGGCAGAGCGAGAAGGTCGACCCTATTCGCATATATAACTATATCGAGAACGACGGGTACGCAGCGCTCGTTAAGGTCCTACGAAAAGGCGATGCGGCTTGGGTAATCCAAGAAATCAAAGCCTCCGGCCTCCGCGGCCGCGGCGGCGCCGGCTTCCCCACCGGTAGAAAGTGGGAGCTCGCGGCGGCGGCGGGGAAACCCGGCGAGCCGAAATACGTTGTGTGCAACGCCGACGAAGGGGACCCGGGCGCATATATGGACCGAAGTATTTTAGACGGCAACCCGCACAGCGTTATAGAGGGGATGCTTATTGGCGCTTACGCCATCGGCGCAAACCGCGGCGTCATTTACGTTCGTGGCGAATACCCGCTCGCGATTAAGCACGTCGTCATCGCCCTGCGGCAAGCGCGGGACCTTGGCCTCTTGGGCGCCAACATCCTAGGGACCGGTATCTGTTTTGATATTGAAGTCGTCCGCGGTGCCGGCGCCTACGTGTGCGGCGAAGAAACGGCGTTAATCAAATCTATTGAAGGTAAACCGGGCGAGCCCCGCCAACGGCCGCCTTATCCTATTGAGAAAGGTATTTGGGGTAGGCCGACGTGTATAAATAACGTCGAAACCTGGGCTAACGTCCCGGTGATAATAAGCCGCGGCGCCGCGGAATTCGCGAACGTAGGCGTGCCCCGAAATACCGGGACCAAGATCTTCTCGCTCGTCGGGAAAATTAAAAATACCGGCTTGGTGGAAGTCCCGCTGGGCATAAAGATAAGCGACATCATTTACGACATCGGCGGCGGTCCATCCGGCAGCGGTAGGATTAAGGCGGTGCAAACGGGCGGGCCCTCCGGCGGCTGCATCCCGGCCTCCCGCTTCGACCTAGCCATCGACTACGACAGCCTCGCGGAAGCCGGCTCCATCATGGGCTCGGGCGGCATGATCGTCATGGACGAGGACACCTGTATGGTGGACGTCGCCAAGTACTTCATAAACTTCTTGAAGGACGAATCCTGCGGCAAGTGCTTCACCTGTCGCAAAGGGACGCAACGGATGTACGAACTCCTCGACGACATAACGAGGGGCGAAGGGACGCCGGAACACCTGAACCTGCTCGAGGAGTTGGCGTTGGCGGTCAAGGACACGACGATGTGCGGCCTGGGGCAGACGGCGCCCAACCCGGTGCTGAGCACGCTGCGGTATTTCCGGCACGAATACGAGCGGCACATCGTCGACAAGAGGTGCGACGCGTTCGTATGCCGGGACCTCGTGGGCGCGCCGTGCCAGGCGGCCTGCCCGCTCGGGACCGAGGCCTGGCGCTACGTGGCGCTTTTGGAGAAGGGCGATTACGACGGCGCGTATCGCGTCATTCGCGAGGCCAACCCCTTCCCCTCCGTATGCGCGCGCGTCTGCCGCCACCCGTGCGAGGACAAGTGCCGCGCCGGCGTTACGGGGACGGCGCCCGTAGCCATCCGGGCCTTAAAGCGGTTTATTACGGACCGCATCGACGCCGCCGCTTACGCCCCCGTCGGCGCGGATGACGGCGGGGGCAGGCGCGTCGCGGTCGTCGGCGCCGGCCCCGCCGGCCTTACCGCCGCCCATTATCTGTCGCTCGCCGGTTACGGCGTCACGGCGTTCGAGGCGGAGGACCGCCCGGGCGGGATGTTGGTCTCGGGCATCCCGGCCTATCGTCTCCCGCGCGACGTCTTGGAAAACGAAATCGACGCGTTGTTGGACGAAAAAGTAACCCTCAAGTTAAATACCGCGCTCGGCCGCGACGTAACGATAGACGGCCTATTCGAAGAGGGCTTCGAGGCGATTTTCCTGGCTACCGGCGCGCATCGCAGTCGACGGCTGGATGTCCCGGGCGAAGACGCCGGGGGCGTTTATCCCTCCATTCAATTCTTAAAGTCGTTTAACCTGCGGGGTCAGAATTTGGCGCGCGGTCGGGTAGGCGTTATTGGCGGGCGCAACTCCGCGGTAGACGCGGCGCGGGTGGCCATACGCCAGGAGGGCGTCGAGAGCGTGACCATTTATTATGGCAGCACGCGCGCCGAGATGCCCGCGCACACGGAAGAAATAGAGGGCGCGTTGGACGAGGGCGTGGAACTCGTGACGCTCGTCTCGCCCGTCGCCGTCGAGCAAAAGAAAGGCCGGCTGACGGGGGCTAAGTTTATTAGGAACGAACTCGGCGAGCGCGACGCCAGCGGCCGCCGGAGGCCCGTGGCCATACCGGGCACCGAATACGCGGTGCCGCTGGACACCTTAGTTGTAGCCATCAGCGAAGAGCCGGAAACGGACGCCGTCGCGGCCGCGGGTATTGACGTAAATAAGTGGGGGACGGTGCAAGTAGACCCGGCGACGTTTGAGACAAACCGGCCCGGCGTCTTCAGCGGCGGCGACGCCGTGCGCGGGCCTAACACCGTTGTGGAGGCCATCGGCGACGGTAAGAAGGCCGCGGTCGTTATCGACCGGTATCTCCGCGGCGAAGACCTCTGCGTGCCGCCGGAGGTCAGATTGCCGGAGGTCTTCGTTGAGGCGGCCGAGGTATCGGAGGACGAGGCGGCCGAGGCCGCGCGGGCCGAGCCCCGGCACCTCGCGGCCGAGAGGAGAAAGGAAAACTTCGCCGAGGTGGAGCTGGTTTTGGCGGAGGGGGCGGCGAGGGCCGAGGCGCGACGGTGTCTGCGGTGCGACCTGGAGTTTACGCAACCCGAGGGCGAAGCGGAAGAAGTCGTAGCGGTAGGAGAAGAACAAGCATGATAACGTTTACGCTCAACGGCTTGGAAGTTCAAGTGGAAGAGGGCACGACCCTTCTCGAGGCCGCGAGGTTTTACGGCTTCCCGATCCCGACGCTCTGTTATAACGACGGCTTGAGGCCCTACGGCGCCTGCCGCCTGTGCGTGGTGGAGATCGGCGAGGGGCCCCGCGCGAAGTTGGTTTCCTCCTGCACCTACCCGGCGGAGGAGGGGCTCAAAGTGCGTACGGCGTCGGAGCGCGTCCTCCGCGCGCGCAAGATGGTTCTCGAGCTGATGTTGGCGTCGTGTCCGCAGTCGAAGGTCATCCAAGACCTCGCCTCCGCGCACGAGGTGCGCCAACAGCGCTTCAAGCAGGAATACGAGGATTGCATCCTTTGCGGCTTGTGCGTGCGGATGTGCGAGCAGCAGATGATGGCCAAGGCCATCGGCTTCCGCGGGCGCGGCGAAAAGCGGAGCATCGGCACGCCGTTCGACATCAAGTCCGAGGAATGTCGCCTGTGCGGCGGCTGCATCTACATATGCCCGGCCTGTCAGCTCCGCTGCACTTTTACCGAACCGGAGAGAGCCATCTGCGGCGGCTGCGCGAATATCAGCCCACCCTGTATCGAGAAGGAACAGTTCCACGATATGATGTGTTATATGGACCCTTGCGTCGCCTGCGAGATTGAAAAGAAATAAGTACGGGAAAGGAGTCGTTACGAGATGTCGTTTTCCAGGATTAACGCCTCGGCGGCAACGCTGACCAAGAATCGCACCGAGGACTCGATAGTACCGGGTTCGGGTATGTGCGTGACGTGCGTCGACGGCTGCATCGGCATGTGCGAGATCGGGAAGTCCGCCTATCGAGGCCACGAGGTCATATATCCCCAGCCCTTCGGCGTCATTACGACCGCCGGTGAGAAGAACTACCCGGTCGATTATTCGCACTTCAACATCATGGGGACCGCGGTGGGGGCGCACGGCGTGGCGGCCGACAGCGACAAGGCGGTGTTCCCCGCGGTCAACCTCGAGACCGCCTTCGGCCACGACCGCGGCATAAAGTTCCGCCTGCCGATAGTGATCCCCGGCATCGGCTCGACCAACATAGCCAAGAACAACTGGGAGGGGTTGGCCATCGGCTCCGCCCTCGCCGGCACCGGCCTCACGATAGGCGAGAACGTCGTCGGGATGGACCCCGAGGCCAAGATCAAGGACGGCTGCGTCGTCGATACGGTGGACCTGAAGCGGCGCGTGACGTTGTATATGGATTACCAACGCGACGGCTACGGCGCCATCATCCTCCAGGCCAACATCGAGGACACGAAGTTGGGCGTGCAGGAGTACGCCGTCGAGAAGTTGGGGGTCAAATGCGTCGAGCTCAAGTGGGGCCAGGGCGCCAAGGACATCGGGGGCGAGGTCAAGGTTCGCGACTTGAAAATGGCGCAGCTCTTGTACGAGCGCGGCTACGTCGTGCTGCCGAACCCGACGGACCCGGCCGTAATCAAGGCGTTCGAGCGCGGCGCGTTCAAGGAGTTCGAGCGCCACTCGCGCGTGGGCATGGTCGCCGAGGAATCTTTCGCTAAGCGGGTGGAGAAGTTGCGGAAGGCGGGCGCCAAGTACGTCTTCCTTAAGACCGGCGCCTACCGCCCCGCGGACCTTGCCCGGGCCGTCAAATTCTCCTCCAAATACAAGATCGACCTCCTCACCGTCGACGGCGCCGGCGGCGGAACCGGCATGAGCCCGTGGCGCATGATGAACGAGTGGGGCATCCCGCCCGTTGAGATACACTCGCTTATGTATCAATACGCGAAGCGGTTCGCCGACCGCGGCGAGCACGTACCGGCGCTGGCCGCGGCGGGCGGCTTCACCTTCGAGGACCAGATCTTCAAGGCGCTCGCGCTTGGCGCGCCGTTCGTCAGGCTCGTGGGGATGGCGCGGGGGCCTATCGCCGCGGCGATGGTGGGTAAGACCATCGGCCGCGCGATCGAGGAACGCCAACTTCCGGTCTACGTCGAACGGTTCGGCGACTCGATCGACGAGATCTTCGTAACGGCGAGCGAGCTCCGCGGAGAGTTGGGCGACGACGAATTTAACAAGCTGCCGACGGGCGCCGTCGGCCTGTACACCTATTACGAGCGCCTGGCGCAGGGGCTGCGGCAGCTTATGGCCGGCAGCCGCAAGTTCGCGCTGGAATATCTAACGCGCGACGACCTGGCGGCGCTGACGCGCGAGGCCGCGGACATAAGCGGCATCACGTACGTGATGGACGTCGATAAAGAGGAAGCCGAGGCAATCCTGGACGCGTAAAGCTGCACAGCCGAAGTAGAGTAAAGGCGAGGCGCCCGGATTTTCGGGCGCCTCAATTTATCGGTCGGGTTCGAAAAGACGGCGGCAACGCGGCAGGGCGACAAGACGTAAATCTTTATGACCTAAAACCGCCCTTCCGGGCGGCCTGGATGAGGGGCAGGAAATAACCCCCTCGACGCTCGTGCCGGTTCACCTTAGCCCTTGCGCCTGCGCCTCGCGTAGATAACGCCGTAGCTGCCGAAGAATAACGCGGAGAAGAATACGAACTCGGCCAGCGAGAGCTGCGCGCATTCGCCGCACTCGTCGTCTGTATCGCGGACCTTGCCTTTCAACGCCGCTTCGCAGTTGATCAGGCCGTAGCCGTATCTATTGTCGTATCCCGAGGTCCCGAGGTCCGTGGCGCTGCCGCGCAGGACCTTGCGTACCTCCGCGTTATCGGTTACGCCGTTGGCGATGACCAGCGCCGCGAGCGCCGCGACGTGGGGGCAGGCCATCGACGTCCCCTGGAGGTAATAGTTGGTGAAAGTGGTCACGTTGGCCAATTTGCCCGGAAGCCACGGTAGTGAGCCCGGTTCGTAGATTTGGTTGTAAGTCATCTGCAGTACGCCGTCGGGGTATCCGTCGCCGTTTTCGTCGGCTAGCGTGTCGCCGCCCGGCGCCACCAGTTCCTGGCCGGGGCCGTAGTTGGAGTACCAGGCCAACTCGCCCGTGTAGTCGACCGCTCCCACGGCGATAACGCTGTCGAAGCCGGCCGGGTAGTATATCGAGGCCGCGCCGTCGTTGCCCGAGGCCGCGACAACTACGACGCCGGCCTTTTCCGCCTGCTCGCAGGCGATTTGGAGTATGTAGTCCTTATCCGGCCCGCCCAGGCTCATGCTTATGACGTGCGCGCCTTTTTTGCGCGCGAAGTCGATGCCGTCGGCGACGTCCGAGGACGTTCCCGAACCCTTGTAATCCAAAACCTGGACGGGCATTATGCTGCACTTGTGGGCCAGGCCGGCGACGTCGGCGGCGTTGTTGGTCGTCTGCGCCACGGTCCCGGCGACGTGGGTGCCGTGGCCGTTTTGATCGTTCGGGTGGGGGTCGTCGTGCACGAAGTCGTAGGCGGGTACGAAGTTGGTACCCGCCAGGTCGGGCGCCCGGTGGTAGCTCGAGCCGATTACCTCTTCTTGTTCGGAGGAGGGCACCGGGCGGTCCTCGTAGGCCGCGCCGGTATCGATAATCGCCACGACCACCTTCGGTTCCCCGCGCTCGACGTCCCAGCCTTGTTCGGCGTATATGAAATCCGGTTTATTGAAATGCCATTGGAGTTTGTAGTGGGTGTCGTTGGGGACCCAGAGGGCGTGGAGGATGTGGTTCTTTTCGGCCGCGCGGACATCTTTTCGCGCGCGGTACGCTTTCAACAGCGACTCCTCGCCGCCTTCCGGGACGGAGATAACCACGCGCGACGGCGTGACGCCGCTGCGCCGTACGACCTCGCCGCCGGTCCTCGCGACGGTTGCGTCGACGGCCGCCTTGCCGACGTCCTCCGCAAACCATACTACCAACTCTCCCGGGACGAACTCCCCGGCCTTAGCCGCGCCGTACAACCCCTCCGAGGCCTTGGTCCTCGCGCCGGCGTGAGCGCCCGGAACGAGCGCGGGCGCGACGAGGAAAAACGCGACCGCCGTGACGGCCCAGCGGGTGCCGGGCCCTGCCGGCCTTCGGCCTGACGATTTACCGCGGCTCATAGCTGCCTCTTCCTTTTAGGCCGACAGCTTCTCGAGTATACGTTGCCGGCCGCACGTTGCCTTACGTCCCGCGAGAGGTTCGGCCTCCCCCGCCCGTCGCCGCGCCGGCGCAATCCTACTCGCCTCCCTCGGCGCCGGGCCCCGGGGCGCCGCCTTCCCCTGGAAGCGCCTTTACGACGTGGTTCTTTCCGGCGGCCCGCACCTCTTTCATTTTACGATACTCTTCTACGAAGTGGTCTTCCTTCCCCTCGGGAACGGATATGACCACGCGCGTCGGCGTAACGTCGCTGCGCCGGATTATCTCGCCGCCCGTTCGTTCGACGGCTTCGTATATGTCGGATGCGCTGAGGTCGTCGTTGAACCAGACTATTATCTCTCCCGGGACGAACTCTTCGCCCTTGCCGACGCCGCGCAGTTCTTGCGACGTTTTTATTTGCCCGCAGGCGAAGTTGCCGGCCGCGCACAGAAGGGTAACCGTTATTAGCGCAATTAATAACAACTCCGAGCCCCCGCCGGCGCGGGCGAAGGGCCGCATCTTTTCTTTACCGCTGGCCATATTTACCCCTTTAACATTTGTCTTGGCGTCCCTTGCGTTTCGCCGAGAATAGATATTACAAAGCCGAGTCCGTTCTGTCAAGTTTATCGTTGGGCGCTCCGTCGATATCGGCCCCTTAACAAGATGCCCGCCTTCGGTTATAATGTGGCGCACGGTCGGCGGCGAA
>CAZWAM010000079.1:0-9352 GCA_964631855.1 uncultured bacterium
CAAGAAGGCTGTGGCCGCGCCGGCGGACGGCCCCGCGACCCGCGCGGCGACCGCGGCCAACGCGGGCACCGTACACGCGCTCGCGATTATGGGCGCCCACGGGGGCGGAACGCCGAGGCGCCAGGCGTACGCCAGGCGCAAAATTATGGCAAAAAAGGTTATCGCCGCGGCCGCGGCGAGGGGGAATTTTTCCGGGGGGTGTGAGGTTTTCGTTTCCAGGTTAAAGGTGTACGCGGCGCCTTAGGTGCCGGCGCCACAACACTTCTTGTATTTTTTCCCGGAGCCGCAGGGACAGGGGTCGTTGCGGCCTACCTTCGGGCCTTTACGTACTACCGTTTGCGGCTGCGGCCCTTCGGGCGCGTCGGCGTAGGCCTCGCGGGGTTGGCGGGCGCGCGTCGCCAGCGCCTCGAGCTCGGGATGAAGGGTGCGGACCTCCGCCGGCTCGGGCGTCGGCGCCTCGCGCCCCACGTGCACCCGGAAGATTTTGGAGACCGTCTCCTCGTCGACGCGCCCAAGCAGCTCCTCGAACATGTTATACGCCTCGCGCTTATATTCCACGAGCGGGTCGAGCTGGCCGTAGGAGCGGAGCGTGATACCCTCTCGCAGTTCGTCCATCTCCGTGAGGTGGTCCTGCCAGTCCTCGTCGAGGGTGGTGAGCATGACGAAGCGCTCGAGCTGGCGCAGCAATTCGGGGCCGTACGCCTCCTCGCGGCGGTCGTAAGCTTCGGATACGGCGTTCATGATTAGTTCGACCATAGCGTCGGCGTCGCCGCCCAACGCGGCCAGTTGGCCGACCGTTACCTCCGCCGGGAAACGCGTCCGCACCCAGTTTACTATCCTCGCCAGGTCCCAGTTCTCCGGCGTCAGTTCCGCGGGCGTGCTCTCGGCCACGACGTCCTCGAGCTGGAAGCGGATTAGCTCGAAGATGTCGCCGCGCAGGTTCTCGTTGTGGAGGATCTGGTTGCGGAGCTGATATACGATCTGGCGCTGGCGGTTCATGACGTCGTCGTACTCGAGGACGCGCTTGCGGATGGTAAAGTTCTGTTCCTCCACGCGCTTCTGCGCGCGCTCGATGTTGCGGGTTATCATGGCGTGCTCGATGGGCTCGCCTTCCTCCAGGCCGAGGCGCGTCAGGATGCCGGCGATGCGGTCCGAGCCGAAGAGGCGCATGAGGTCGTCCTCGAGCGAAAGGAAGAATCGGCTCGAGCCCGGGTCGCCCTGGCGGCCGGCGCGGCCGCGGAGCTGGCGGTCGATGCGGCGCGCCTCGTGGCGCTCCGTGCCGACGATGTGCAGGCCGCAGGGGACGTCCTCGCGGCAGGTCTTGGCCCAGTCCGGGTGGTCGGGTTGGTAATCGCCCGGGCCGTACAAGAGCGCACAATTTTCGCACTGTACGATTTCCGGGGCGAGCTTGATGTCCGTGCCGCGGCCCGCCATGTTGGTGGCGATGGTTGCGGCGCTTTTTTCGCCGGCGTGCATCACGATCTCGGCCTCGTGCTGGTGGTGCTTGGCGTTCAGTACGTTGTGGGGGATGCCGCGGCGCTTGAGGAGGCGGGATACCGTTTCGGAGACGTCGACGGAAATAGTTCCCACCAGCACCGGCCGGCCGCACTCGTGCATCCGCACGATCTCGTCGATGATGGCGTTGTACTTCTCGCGCTTGGTGCGGAAGATGACGTCCTCGTAGTCGACGCGGCGCACCGGCTCGTTGGTGGGGATGACCATAACGTCGAGCTTGTAGATGTCAAAGAATTCCTGCGCCTCGGTCTCCGCGGTGCCGGTCATGCCCGCGCGCTTCTTGTACATCCGGAAGTAGTTCTGGATGGTGATGGTCGCGAGCGTCATCGTCTCGCGTTCGATCTCGACCTCCTCCTTGGCCTCCAGCGCCTGGTGGAGGCCGTCGGAGTAGCGCCGCGACGGCATGAGGCGGCCCGTAAACTGGTCGACGATGACGACGCGGTTGTCCTTGACGACGTACTCGACGTCTTTCTCGAATAGTAAGTACGCCCGCAAGAGCTGGCTTATATTGTGGAGCTTTTCGTTCTTCTCCTCGTACTCCACG
The DNA here is from genome assembly GCA_964631855.1 of uncultured bacterium. Lineage (GTDB taxonomy): Bacteria > RBG-13-66-14 > B26-G2 > WVWN01 > WVWN01 > WVWN01. The sequence goes on from CAZWAM010000079.1 coordinate 2,060, forward strand.
CGAAGCTCCTCGCGCAGCGCCTCCTTCTCTTCCTCCGAGGTCGTCTCGTCGCCCTCGATTTCGGAGAGGCGCGTCTCGATGTCGGGGAGCTCGAAGAGCGCCGGGTCGGAGGGAGAGAGGAACTCGCGGCCCATCTCGGAGAGCTCGACGGCGTGGCCCTTCTCGTCCAGCGCGAAGTAGAGCTCCTCGGCCAGCTCGGGCATCTTCTTGTCGCGCATGAGCTCCATCTCGAGGCGCTGGACATCTTTTTTTATTTTCGGGTCTTCGTAGAGTTTGAGGAGGCGCCGGTTCTTGGGGGTCGACTTCGTGACCTTGAGGAGGTCGTAGCAGGCTTCGCCCTCGTCGGCCTCCTCCAGCGCCGCCCCGGCCTCGTCCATCAACTCCGCGGAGAGCGCGCTCTGTTTGCGGACCAGCCGCTCTACCAACGGTTTGAAGTCGTCGTACTTGTGGGCGTAGTCCTTGCGCGAGGGCCCGGATATGATGAGGGGCGTGCGGGCCTCGTCGACGAGGACGCTGTCCACTTCGTCGATGATGGCGTAGGCGTGGCCGCGCTGGACCTGCTCCTCTGCGCGCAGCGCGACGCCGTTGTCGCGCAGGTAGTCGAAGCCGAACTCGGAGTTGGTCCCGTACGTGACGTCTTTGTTGTATTCCTCGCGGCGGTCCTTAGGGTACATGCCGGACTGTATGCAACCTACCGAGACGCCGAGGTACTCCAACAGGTGTCCCACCCACTCGGCGTCGCGCCGGGCGAGGTAGTCGTTGACGGTGACGAGGTGGCAACCGTCGCCCGTCAGCGCGTTGAGGTAAAATGGTAACGTCGCCACGAGCGTCTTACCCTCGCCGGTGGCCATCTCGGCGATGCGGCCTTGGTGCAGCGCAATCCCGCCGACGAGCTGGACGTCGAAGGGGACGTCATTCCACGTTATCTCGTGGCCTGTAACCTCCCATTTCTGGCCCACCAGCCGCCGCGCGCCCTCCTTCACGGTGGCGAAGGCTTCCGCCAAGAGCTCGTTCAACTTCTCCTCGCGCCGCGCCCAGGCGTCTTTGGCGAATTGCTCGGCCTTGAGGCGGCGGTCCTCGGGCGCCATCTCGCGCGGCAGGTGGCGCTCGAGCATGTCCTCCCACAGCGGCACCGGGGCGGCCAGGTACTCGTCGACGTGCGCCTCGGCCTCCTCCTCGCCCAGATAACTCGGCAGGCTCTTGCGCAGGAAGTCCTCGCGGTCGGCGCGGAAGTCCTCGCGGAAGCGGTCCGTACGGGCGAGCAGCTCCTCCTCGCCGACGTCGCGGAGCGTCTCGTAGATGGCGTTGATCTCGTCCACGAGCGGCATCATCTTATTGATGTCGCGCGTGTACTTGGTCCCGAATATTTTGGAGAGGATGCCCATACCTTAATTACACTACTACTTCATAGTCGCAATACAGGCACCGGTAGCGCTTGCCCTCGGCCAGCTCGCCGAAGAGCGACGCCGTTTTGTCCAGGATCGGCGTGTAGAGTTTCTTCAAATATTTCTCCGACGCTGTGACGCAGCGCGGGTTCGGGCACGGTGGCTCGAGCTCCTCGCCGCGGATCTCTTTGTACGGGATTTTCTTAGCCGTCAGGCCGAGCAAGGCCGCGATTAGCGCCATCCTGGCCGGCACGCCGTAGCGCATCTGCTCGAAGTAACGCGCGCGGGCGTCGTCGTCCACCGCCGGCGGGATCTCGTCCACGCGCGGCAGCGGGTGCAGCACCAGCGAGCCTTCGGGCATCAACTCGACGATTTTTTTGTCCACCACGTACGAACCTTTGACCTTCAGGTAGTCGTCGGTGGAGAAGAACCGCTCCTGCTGGATGCGCGTGACGTAGAGGACGTCCGCGCCTCGAGCCGCGGCGGCCAGGTCCTCCGTCTCCTCCACCGGCGTGCCCAACTCCGCGCGCAATCGCCGCACGACGTGGGGCGGGAACTCGAGCCCCTCCGGCGCGACGCACACGAGCCGCGGCTTGAACGGCGCCAGCGCTAGCGCGAGCGAGCTCGCCGTCCGGCCGTAGCGCAGGTCGCCCGTGAGGACGACGCTCAGGTTCTCGAGGCGGCCGAACTCGCGCTTTATGGTGAGCAGGTCCAACAGCGTCTGCGTCGGGTGGAGGTGGCCGCCGTCGCCGGCGTTGATGATGGGGACCTCGGCGTAGAACGAGCAGGCCAACGCGGCGCCTTCCGCGGGATGGCGGATGGCGATGACGTCGGCGTATTTGTCGACCGTGCGGATGGTGTCGGCGAGCGACTCGCCCTTGGCGACGGAGGAGGCCGCGGCGTCGGCGAAGCCCAGCGCCTTGCCGCCCAGCCGCTGCATCGCCGACTCGAAGGAGAGGCGCGTCCGCGTCGACGGCTCGTAGAAGAGCGTCGCGAGGATTTTCCCGGCGGCGAGGTCCGTCCCCTCGCGCGCCCGCGGGACCATTTCCTCGGCCACCTCGAGCAGCGCCTCGAGGCTCGCCTGCGACAAACGCGATACGTCGATGAAGTGTTTCATAGCAGCCGTTACCCGCGTTGGTCCATTTCCACGAGCCGGCCGCGCCGCACGACGGGCCGGCCGTCCACGAGTACCGCATCCACCCGGCCGCGAACCCGCCACCGCTCGAAGGGTGTATTCTTCCCCTTCGAATAAAACAGCGCCGAGCGGACCGTATCCTCCGGTTCCGGGTCGAAGACGGTGACGTCGCCTCGCGCGCCCGGCGCCAGCGCCCCCCGGCCCTCCAAGTAGAGCCGCCGCGCCGGGGTGGTCGACATCAATTCTACCATACGCTCGAGCGAAATTACACCGGGAAGCACCAGGTAGGTATATATCAACCGGAGCGCCGTCTCCAGGCCGACGACGCCGAAGGGGGCGGCGGCGAACTCTTTATCCTTCTCCGCCGGCGTGTGGGGCGCGTGGTCGGTGGCGATGCAGTCTATCGTCCCGTCGACGACGCCGGCTATTATCGCCTGGCGGTCTTCTTCGCTCCGCAGCGGCGGGTTCATCTTGGCGTCGGCGTCGAAGGCCGCAGCGGCCTCCGCGGTCAGCAGCAGGTAGTGGGGTGTCGTCTCGCACGTCACGTCCAGGCCCTCGGCCTTGGCGCGGCGGATGTGCGCCAGCGACGCGGCGGCGCTGACGTGGGCGACGTGAAGTTTGCCGCCCGCTTGCCTGAGGAGCGCAATATCGCGGGCTACCATCGCCTCCTCGGCCTCCGCCGGGATGCCGGCCAGGCCGGTCTCGCTCGAGACCGGGCCCTCGGTCACGAAGCCACCCGCCGACAACGCGTAATCCTCGGAATGGGCGATGAGCGGCAGGCCGTAGTCGGCGGCGTAGCGCAGGGCCGCGACCATAACGTCGCTTCCGACCACCGGCACGCCGTCGTCCGAGAGCGCGACGACGCCCGCCTCCTTCAGGCTGCCTATCTCCGAGAGGCTGCCGTAGCCCCGCAGGCCCTCGGTGACGGAGCCGACGGGGAAGACGTGGGCGAAGGCCGCGGCCTCGGCGCGCGAGTGGACGAACTCGACCACCGCCGGGTTGTCCATCACCAGGAAGGTGTTGGCCTTGGCGCACACCGACGTGAAGCCGCCCATGACCGCGGCGCGCGTGCCGGTAATGATGGTCTCCTTGTCCTCGCGGCCCGGCTCGCGGAGGTGGACGTGCATATCGATGAGGCCGGGGAAGACGTACTTAGCCGCGGCGTCGACGACTTCGGCCCCGGGCGGCGGCTTGAGCGCTTCGCCGCGCGCGGCGACGGACCCGTCTTCGATCAAGATATCTTCTACGGCCGTGCCGTCCGCTTCCACGACGCGGCCGCCGGCGATATGTATGGGCGAGTGGTGAGGGGGTGTAGCCATTTTATAAATTATATATTAATAAATAATATTTTTCAAATGTCGCCGCCGTTGGGAACGTTACCTGGTTTTAACCCACGGTGCCGTCAAAAATTATACGGCTTCGCGACGTGCGCGCGGACCTTGAGGTCGAAGAACTTATTGGAGGGGACCGCGCGGACGACGGCGGCGGTGTCGGCGCCGCGGCCGGTCCCGGCGACGCACACGACGTCGCCCGGCGGGACGAGCCCCGCGTCCGCGGCCATCATCGCGATCTCGGCGCAGACCTTCGTCCCCTCGCCGAGGACGCGGAGGGCGGAGGCCACGAGCGTCTCCTGGTCGCCGCCCGTCTTGTCGCGGATGGCGCGCCCCAGGCTCCGAAAGACCATCGTGCCGGTGAGGACGCGCGTTCCCTCGCCCTCCAATTCGGCGCGAAGGTCGGCCGGGAATTTCTGCTCGCCCTCCTCGCCGAAGCCGGTGTTGTGGGTGACGACGACGAGTTGGACGTCGGTCCCCTTGACGGCCTCGTGGGCTACGCGAGCCGTCGTGCCCGTGGTCGAGGCGACGACGAGGTGACGGACCTTACGCTCGCGGCATGCTTCTACCGCGGCCTTGACGGTGGCCTCGGTGAACTCGGGCCCGGTGCCGTCGTGAAGTATCATTTCATCCTCCTTGGTGCGGCGTCGTAGTCGGGCTCGAGCTCGAGCACGTGGATGACGCCGGTCTCTTCGAATTCGCGGTAATCGCACAAGAGGTAGGGACGCGGCAGGAAGAGCGCGGCGAAAGCGGCGTTGCGCTCGCCGCGGTCGTGGGCGTATACGATATGGTCTTTAAGGGCGGGGTCGTTGGGCGGCGGGCCGGCGCAGCGTTCGGCCGGCGCGACGAAGACGATGGCCTCTTTAACGTTCCACTCCTCGAGCGCCCGCTCGAGCGCGCGCGACACCCAAGGCCGCTCGCCGCCGGGGAAGCCCCAGGAGTTGCGATAAATGGGCTCGAGCGCGACGACGTACGGGACCGTCGCGACGACGACGGCGAGCAAGGCCGCCGCGGCCGTCGTGCCCCGGGCGACGCTCCATTTATTTTTTAACCAGGAGGGGAGTAGCGTCAGGCCTAAGCCGCCGCCGAGAAACGCCGCCGGGAGCGCGCCGTAGTAGAACCGCGCGCCGTAGTTTATGCCCCCGGCGTGTGGGAGGACGTAGAGGATCAACGTCGCCGCGGCGACGACGTAGGGTAGTCGCGCGCGGCCCGGTAATTTTTTCAGGAGGAGGGGTACCAAGGCCGGCACAAAAGATATTAACGGCCACCCCATAAGGTCCGTCGCGAAAATCCAAAGGCGCCGCGTCGTGAAGTATATCAGGTACGGCGAGAGGAACGGCGGCGACATGCCGAAGCGCGTGTGGAGCGCGTACGAACGCGGGAAGTGTAAAGGGGCGCCGGCGGTCGCGTAGTTATAATAGAGGAGCGGCACGGCGGCGACGGCGACGCCGAGGGCGAAATAGGAGAGCGCGTCGCCGGCGATTTTTTTTCGCGCAACGCCGTAGAAGAGCAACGCGGCCGCGGCCAGCGCCGCGAACGCGGCATAGTCCCGGACGGCGAAGACGACGACGAGCAGTACGCCGGCGACGACCTCGAGCGAGGCCTTTCCCGTTTCCCGGCCGACGTCGAAGGCCCACAGGAAGAGCACCAGGAACAAAAGGAACGTCGGCTCGGCGAAGAACGACGCGTTGTTGAAGGCCGCGAACGGCGAGACGGCGTACAGGAAGACGCCGACGAGCGCGGCGTCGGCGCCGACGACGCGCCGGCCGTAGCCGTAGAGCGCGAAGGCCGTCAGCAGCGCCACAACCGGGTTGACGAGCCACGGCCGCCCGAGCGCGGTCCCGGCGGCGAGCAAAAGCGGCCACGCCGGCATAAATATCGTGAACCACTTGCCGTCGCGCACGCCCTCGTTGGGGCCGACGACGAAGTTCGCGGCGCCGCGGCCGTCGGGCGTGACGTACTCGTCGGTCGGCGGGGCCGGGGCCGTAAGGCGCCCTGCGGCGAAGATGCGTGCCTGGAACGCGAGTTCGCGCTCTTCCCACGAGTGGCCCGCTCCCCCCAGCGAGAAGTACGCGAAGCAGGCCGCGGCCGCGGCGGCCACGACGCCGGCGATGCCGACCACCCACCAATCGCCCAACTCGCGGCGGCACGACGCGCCGAACCTCAAGGCCGCGCGGCCCAGCGGCGCGGCCGCGGGCGCGAAGCAGAGCGCCGCCGCCAGCAGCCACGCGTACCTGAATACCCACGACGGCGGCGCGGCCGTTTGCCCGGGCGCGCCGAGGATGAAGCCGGCGCCGCGGCCCTCGTCGAAGACGGCGAAGACGTCCGCCAGGTGCGCTGCGTGGCTGAGCCCGAAGACGGTGGCGAAGGCGGCGCCCCATAGGTACAATTTTAAATATTTACGGTTCACGAGTCGTCGCGTCGTTTTCCCTCGTCGAAGCGGTCGCCGACGGCCAGGCGCCGGCCGAGGGCGAAGGCGTGCGCCGTCATCTCGCCGCGGCCCGCGGGCTTCACACGCGTGAGCTTGAGCGCCCCCTCGCCGCAGGCGACGACGACGCCGCCTTCGTCTACGGCGATAACCGTGCCCGGCGCCGCGTCCGCCCGGCTTTCGGCCGGCTCGGCCGCCAGGAGCTGGAAGACCTCGCCTCGAAGTGACGCTCGCGCCGGCGCGTCCGGGTATAGGCCGCGGACCAGGCAATCGAGCCTCGTGGCCCGCAATGTCCACTTCACTTGCCGCGTTTCTGAGATGATCTTGCTCGTATACGTCGCTTGCGCTTCTTCCTGGGGTTTAGGTTTAATCGCCCCGGCTTCTAGCCCACGTAACGTTTTGAGTACTAGTTTCGCGCCCTCCTTTGCTAGCGTCTCAGCTAGCGTACCCGACGTCTCCCGCGGCCCCAAAGCGATTTCTTTTTGTAGGTAAACAGGGCCCGCGTCTAATTCTTTAACCAGGCTTATCGTCGTAACGCCGGCAACTTCGTCCCCTTCGATAATCGTCCACGCGAGCGGCGCCGGTCCTCGCCATTTCGGGAGCAGCGACGGATGGAGGTTTATGGCGCCGTGTAGGGAATATTCGGCGGTTTCTTCCCTTAGCCATTTCGGTATGAATAGGCCGGAAGCGACTACGACCAGGGCGAATATAGGTAAGGAATCTGCGAGTTCTTTTTGGCCCATCGTAGGGTCAGCCGTTAGTTTGTCGGTTGTATATACCCTCACGCCATGTGCGAGCGCCCATTCCTTCGCCGGTGTAGGCCCGGGGGCCAGGCCCCGCCCCCGCGGCCGGTCCGGGTTCGTGATCAACCCGGCCAACTCCACGTCCGCCGCTTCGCCGAGGGCGTCGAGCGTGGGAAGGGCGAAGGCCGGCGTCGCTACGGCGATTACGCGCATCTCAGTGGCCCCCTTTGCCGAAGAGGATGGGTATGGTTTTGAGGAATATCCTCACGTC
>CAZWAM010000080.1:0-9269 GCA_964631855.1 uncultured bacterium
GCCCGCGGCAAGGCAACGGCCACCGCCGAAACGCCGGCGTTCGGCCGCCCGCCCTTCGGCGAATTGGAAGACAAGGAGTTAACCACGGCGGACGTAGAGGCTTGGATGGACGCGCGCTTCGAGGCGGAGGTCGAACGGCTTACGGGCGACGACGCGGCCTTCGTCGAATACGTCACGCCCAACGGCCTGCTGATGGCCTACTTCTACGAGCTTACGCTCGAAGAACAGAGAACGTTGTTAAGCCGCCTGCGCCTCGAAGCGGAGGCCGCGTCCGCGGCGGAAATGTTATTCTCGCACTAAGCCGTCGGCGCGCGGGGGTACCGAAATGAAGAGGAACACGACGCGCATACTTGCAACGGTATTTTTCACGGCCGTCCTTGCGGCGACTTCGTCCTACGCCGGCCAACCGCCGGAGAACGGACCGTCGGACCGCGACGCCGTACGAGCCGCCATAAACGAGATTAAACAAAAAAAGGTCGTCGACGTCTTGGAGCTCGAAGAGGAAGCGGAGGAGGCCTTCCTCGGCGTCTACAATCGCTGGGAGGAAGTGCGCTGGCGTTACCGCGAGCGGCGCGTAGCGCTGATGGAGGAGCTGCACCTCGCGCTGACGGGCCGCGGAACGGGCCGTGCGGCCTCGGAAATCCTCGACGACGTCGACACCGTCGATGCCGAGAGCCGCGGCTCCGAGGAACGCCTGCGGGCCGAGTTCAGGTCGCTGTTGTCCGAAGAGCAGTACGCCAAACTCCTCCTCTTCGAGCACAACTTCAACCTCAAGCTGCGCCGCCTCGTCCAGGAGCGGCAGCGCCAAGCGGAGCCGGGCGGCCCGGCCTGGGAGCGTTGACCCCGGCCGGCTCGAAAAAAAAGGCCCGGCTCCGCCCGGGCCTTTTCCGCACTCGCTTCAAAGAAAGCTCGGCGCTACCCCTCAGCTTCGCTCGGCCTCCTCGACTAACATCACGGGGATGCCGTCGCGGACGGGGTATTTCAGGCCGCACTTGCAACAGATTATTTTCTCGTTCGCCTCGTCGTACTCTACTTCGCCCTTGCAGTCCGGGCAGGCGAGAATCTCTAAAAGCTCCTTATCGATCATAGGCCGTACTCCCGAACGTTAATATTTGTGAATAAAACGGAGGCCAAGGCCGTAGCGTTGACTCCCTTCGTCTTCATAAGTGCTGCCGACTACGTAGAGATTCCGCCTGAGCTCGTAATCTACCTCGGCCGAGTGCTCGAGCTCGCTCGCGCCCGAAATCTCCTCCCGATACTTGCCAGTATAAGATACGAATAGATCGTGGGTCAAGTGTTGCCCCACCGTAAACTCGGCGTACGGATTCGTCTCCCCTCGCGCGAAGACGTTGGCGTCGAACCGGAAGACGTCCACACCCGTCTCCCGCCGGACCGCGCGCGCGACCTCCGCTTCGGCGTAATTGCGGACGTAGTCGCTCGAGCCCTTGGAAGCGAGTTCGCTCGAGCTGAGGGCGTTATAGTCGTCCCAGGTAACGTCGAGCGCCAGAACCCTCATTATTTCATCCTGGCTCAACCCGACCGCCAAACCCCCTTCCTCGTAGCTGAGCTGTAGCTCCGGTTGCCGGAGCGTCCCCGTAACGTCTACGTAGACGACGGCGTCCGCGTTCCCGGGCCTTACGGCGCGGATGACCCGCTTGGCCCTTAACTCGATAACGGGGTTTAGCTCCTCGGTGCCCGTAAACACGACGTCGGCCTCCTCGACCGTAAAATCGCGCTTGAGGAAATAATAGGTGCCGCGGCGCGCGCGCAACTGGCCCGTATATACGGTCGCGGTGCCGGCCTTACGGAAGGTAACGTCCGCCTCGAACTCGATTTCCGCGTCTTTGTTTCTCAGCCATAAGTTCCCGGGCGCCACCACCCGGACCTCGTAATCCAACCCCCCCGCCCCGGCGCCGGCGGCGCGCGGCGACTCCCCCCCGAAATCGATAGTGATAAGGCCGCTGCTAAGTTTTACGTCCGCGGTCGCGCGAAGGCCGCCCACGGGCCCGGCGACGTGCGCGTGGACGTTGCCCAACGCCTGCACGCCGCTTATCGCCCGGATGACGTAGTCCTCCACGTTAACCGTCAGCTCGAGCTCAACCGGGCGGATACCCTCGACGGCCCCGTACCCCCAAACCTCGCCCCGCCCCTCGTCGAGCTTAAAAGTGAGCGGCTTTTCCGGCCCTACCGTAATCCGTCCCCCGCTGGTTTCGACGTCGCCCGAGAGCTGGGAGAAATTGGAACGGAGCACGCGGGCAACCCCTTCCCCTTCCGTTATCCCTACCCTACCGGATACGAGAGGATTTTCGTACGTCCCGCGGAGCTCGAGCCGCCCCCGGACCTTCCCTGCCGTTATCAGTACTTCCTCCGTGAAGAAATTCGCCGCGCGGAGATCCAAGTCGGTAAAATCGGCCGCGACGTCGATCTCGCCCCCCGCGGCAAACGCCTCTCTGCCGCGCAAGTCCAGCGGCAACCCGCCGCTCACTACCAAGTTCGGCAGCGTACTCTCGGAAAGTGAAAACTCGCGGATTACTAAGAAGCGGTCGCGGTACGTGAAGTCGGCGCGGCCCTTCGCGAAACGTACCCCGCGCGAGCGTAATTCGCTTAGGAGTAGGTTGCCGCGCACGACCGGCGAAGCCGGCGTTCCCGACGCAGTTATGACGCCGTCTACATATCCACCTTCGACAAGGCCCGGCTCGACCAGCGAGGCGACCGCGTTCAAGTTGAATTTCGAGAACCATAACGTCGCGTCGATGGCCTCTTCGCCTTTACCGTCGAAAAGCGACACCGGCAAGTAGGCCGTAGCGCGGAGCGTCCCCCCCGCCACGCCCGCGACGATGCCGGGAATGGTCACGCGGTCCTTCCCGTAAGAGGCTTCGCCGCGTACGTAATCAATGGGTTGGCCGTTGACGATAAGGTTGGAGGCCGCGAAGTTGGCATAGAAAGAGGGGTCGCGCGTGGTCCCCGTTACGTCTACGCGCAGGCGGTCAAGCGTTCCGCCTACGCTCGGCCCGGAGCTCCCCGGCCATATGCCGTCGAGCGGAAAATCGTGCGCCTCGGCGACCAAGTCTAAAACGCCGCCCGCGGGTTTGTAGCTTCCCCGCAGGGAGAAATCGCCCTCCCGGTATTTCAGAACGCCGCCGCCTATGACGTACCGGCCTTTCTCCAACGAGACCGTCATCGGCTCCGAAATCCCGGCGCGCGTCCCGCCGAGGTTCAATTCCAGGCGGCTCAACTCGGCGCGCGCGGCACCCTTGTCATATTCGAGGTCGAAATCTACGGTGTCGCCTCGCGCGCTCTCCACGTAGCCGTCCCGAACCTTGTAAACGCCGCTCTCGACGTCGACGTCAGCGTAGACCCGGGCGAGGGATAAGGGCCCGCCCTTTAGGTCCCAGGCCATAACGCGAACCTCGCCCCGCTCGTCGGCGCCGTAGTTCTCCCAGCGGCCCTCCACCCGTGCGGCGTCACATCTTATGCGGCCGTAAGCCAAATTTTTGAAGACCAATCCCCCCTCGACGGAGGGATGGTTATACGGCCCGGCGACGCGCCCTTCGAAAGAGGCCGATCCCCCCAACGCGCCAAGTTTACCCACGGCGGCGAAACCCTCGAGGGGCACGCCCCGCGCCCTTACCTCAAAGTCCATAGCGCTACGGTCGCCGCTGCCTTTAACGAACAACTCGCCGCCGCCGAAACGAAGGGACAGGCCGGAAATAAGTAATCGCGATTGTGCGTAGGCGAGGTCCGCGTTCCCGCCGTCGACGCGAAGCGGCCCGAGTCGCCCCGGACCTAAAGATAGCGACACGTTGACGGTATGGTCGTCCGCCGTCACGCCGGACCCGGAGAAGCGAAAGCGGGCGTCCACCTCGGTCTCGAGATAATCGCTCCGGACATAGTTGGCCAGGTTTACGTGAAGCAGGCGCCCCTCACCCCAATAGACGGGCCGGCCGCCCGCGAAATCGACGGTCGCCTTCACGTACGTAGGCGTTTGGTTGAGCCGGCCCTCGAAGCCGCTCAAATGGAATTGGCGCGCGGCGACGTCGAAGTCGTAATAGGCGAACGCGTCGCGCACGTCGAACCCGTAGCCGTAGGCATTTTCGACGGCCAACCTACCGCTATGTTGAAGTCGGTCCGTCGTGCCCACCAACGTTCCGGCGTAACGGCCTCGCCCGAAGAACTCCGGCGGGTCGGCGAAGACCCCCTGTAGCACCTCCCCTATGTCGACCGGGTCCGCTTGGAATCGGAGGTTGAGGTAGACTTGAGGCTCGAACTTGATGGTGCCGTTGGTTCGGATGCGGTTACTGTGCGAGGCTACGTCCACGCTGGAGAAGTGCATCAAGCGGGCGTTAATGGCGAGGGAGCCGGAGCCGAAATGAGGGACGCGTTGGCCGAACTCCGGTAGATAACAACTGCAGTGGCGCAGGTCGATAAAGACGGCCCCGCGCGCCTTAGTGAACGTGCACTCGATATCGGCGTCGGAAAATTCTTTCAGCGGCGTGTTGAGCAGCATTTTAAAATAGGCGCCTTCCAAATCGACGTTTTTTATTTCGAAGTAGACGCCTTTGCCTTCCGGCGGCCCCTTGGCGCCGAAGATGCGGGCCAGATTCGTACGGCCGTCCGGGTCCTCTTTGAGGATCAACCGCGGCCGGACGCAGCGAACGCGGTCGATGACGGCGTCTCCCCGGATAAAATGGAGAGGGTTATAACGCACGTGGATCTCATCTATGACCAAGGCGGCGCCGTCGCGCTCGAGCGACGGGCCGTCGGCCAACGCGAAGTCGTAAATATCCAAACCCGTGAGGAGCGTGCCCTCCACCCGCCCGACGCGGCACTCGGTCCGCGTATAGTCCCCCGTATATTTCTCGACGGCGACGCGCACGAGCGAATGGAAATAACCCGCCTGGTACAACGCGAAGGCGAGCGCGAACGCGGCCACCAAAACTACTAAAGCGACCACGCCTAAAACCCTCACGAAGGCGAGGGCAACCTTGAGCAGTATTACCAAGGCGTCGCGAAAAATTGCGAGGGCTTTTTTTAAAGATTCAAACAAAGTCTTGACCTCGCCTTGCTCAGAAGACGTGGCCGAACGCCAAATAGAAATGCCCGGGAGCTTGCCCCGCCGGCTCGAGAACCGGCTGACCGTAATCGAAGCGGATCGGCCCCACGGGCGTGTTATAACGTAAGCCCAAACCTGCCCCGTAAACGAGGCCCAACTTCCGCGTCTCGTCCCAGTCGCTCCAGACGTTACCGCCGTCAAAGAAGAGGCCCGCCCATAGGTTGCCGAGGTTGAGGCCTATGCCGGGCACCCGCCGGCCGGTGGTAAACGGAATTTGGAAGCGGAGCTCTACGTTGGCCGTAAGCAAGAGGTTCCCGCCGAGGGCGTAGCCGTCGTCCGTCTGGGGGCCGAGGTCCCGCTCCCGATAACCACGAACGGAAAAGGCGCCCCCGGAAAAAAACTTTTCGACGTAGGGGACGTCCTTGGTCTCGGCGTAAGCGCGTACGTACCCGCCTCTCAGGTGTCCCGCGACGGCGGCGGCTTGGCCTACGCGAATGTATCGACGGCCGTCGCCGATGACGCGCCAGAAATCCGAACCCGCGATGAAGCCGCCCGCCGTCTCTTCCGAGCCGAACAGGTAAATGCCCTCCAGCGCGTTGAAGACGTCGTCGCGCGTATCGTAAGTCGAAGAGAATATTATGCTGGCGATATTCTGCAAACCTCCTAAGGCGGTATATCGCCCGCCCCCGCCTCCCTCCGCGGGCCAGACGGCGAAAGGGGACTCACCTTCCACCACGAACGACGTTTTAGTTCTCCTCAACTTAAAGCCGCCGGTGACCTCCAGGTGATCCGTAATCTCGCGCGTTACGCGCGGCTCGAGGCCCACCTCCCAAATGCGAAGGTCCTCGCGCCGCTCCCTCTTGTAATACAGCGTCGACGTACCCTTGTACCGATAACCGAACAGCCAGGGTTCGATGTACGTAACCTCCGCGCCGAACTTCGACTCTTCCGTGAGGAAGCCGTACGCCACCGACAACTCGGTCGACAGCCGCTGGTTGTTTCCAAAGACGTTGTTGTGGCCCCATCCTACGGTAAACGACGCCCGGTCCGGCGACTCGTAGCCGGGCTCGAACTTGTACCATTTAAATTTGTCTTCCCTCACGATAACGAGGATGTCCACCAAATCCGGCGAACGCTGCGATTCGGCCGGTTCGACCTCGAGGTCGCGGTAAAGGCCGGTGCGGTAAATGTTGGCGCGGCTCTCGTCTATCTTCGACGCGCGCCAAAGCCTATCCGGTTTAATTTTATAATCGATCTCGCGGGTGACGATCTTGGGACGCGTCTTCTCGTTGCCCGCGACTAATATTTCGCCGACGTGATAGACGCGCCCCTCATCCACGGTAAAGGTGACGATGCCGGTATCGCGGTCGATCTGGAGTTCAACGTTGGCGTGGACGTACCCCCGTTCGCCGTAGTAACGCCCTATCTTCAAAGCGGCTTCGTTTAAAAGACGAGCGGAAAGCGGCGAGCCGACCTCGACGCCCAGATTTTCCCGCACCTCGAGGTAGCGTTCCTGACCCACCCCCTCGAGTAAAATGTCGGTAATTTTCGCCCGCGGCCCCTCGTCGACGTGGAGTTGAAGTTTGCGCTTGCCGGGTTTAACGTCGCGGAACGCCCAACGAATTTTTACGGCGTCGAAACCCTCGCCGTAGTAAGCTTTCTTGATGGCCGCTATTCCCTGCTCCAACATGTAGTCGAAAAGGTATCTGTACCGCTGACCCTTTTCGATCTGCAAGAGGTCCTTGATGCGGTCGTCCTTAAAATACTTATTGCCGTCCACGGCCACCTTTGTAATGCTGAACGTACTTTCGCCCGCGTCGTCTTGCGCGAAGACAACACCGGCCGCGGCCCAAACGGCGACAAACAAGGTGGCGCCCTTCAACTTCACAAATATATTCTATCACACAACTTACGACGCGCGCAACGCCTCGCCCGCAGCTAGACAAAACGCCGCCCCGGAGGCGGCAAACCCGCAACGCCGACGCGGCTTATTCTATAAATCGAAGATTACGCGCGCGAGGTAGGTCCCGTCGCCCTCGCGTTCGACGGCGAAATCGGCGTACGTTACGTTCTTGATCTCGCCGTGAGGCTGGTGGCGTTCGAAGTCGACCTCCTCGCCCCACAACGTCGCGGCGAGTCTGGTATCGCGGGGCCCGAAATCGAAGCCGAATTTTTTGAATACCAAACCCTCGGCGTCGAACAAATAAAGGAGCTCGGACAGCCAGGCGTGGAAAAGTTCGGAGAAGTTCGGCGCCGCGAGCTCGAGCCGTCGCTCCAATTCGCTACCCACCGCGTCGTAGTCGACCACCAGCTGATACAACGCGCGCGCGCCCAGGACGAACAGCTCTTCGCGCGAAGCCGCGGCTATCTCAACGCCCGCGTCCGCGGTGTGCTCTATGTACCTTATGGTTCCCATCTCGTCGGCGAAAACGCGCCCCCGGCGCGCTTATCCCTCGAGCGGCAAGAGCGACACCGCGGCCCACGCCGCTATCGCCTCCCCCTCGCCGATATAACCGAAACCCTCGTTCGTCTTAGCCTTTAAGCCTACCGCGGCGACGGCGACGCCGAGCAACTCCGCGATGCGGGCCCGAATCCGGTCGACGTACTTGCCGAGGCGCGGCCGCTCCAAGATGACGATACAATCGACGTTGCCGACGCGTAAACTCTCCGCCTCGACCATAGCCCTCACTTCGGCCAGTAGTTTCGTGCTGTCGGCACCCTTGAAGCGAACGTCGGTATCGGGAAACTGGTGGCCGATGTCTTTCAGCGCGGCGGCACCCAACATCGCATCCATAACGGCGTGGAGCAAGACGTCGCCGTCGGAGTAGCCGGCGAGGCCCCGCTCGTACGGAACCTCTACGCCGCCGAGGACCAGCGGCCCTTCGCCTTTGAAGCCGTGGACGTCGTAGCCTATACCCACTCGCGTCATAGCTCAGCCATATTATAACAACGCGTCGCCCGTCGGGCAAGCCGAGGAATTTTATAGCCCTGGCCGGCTGTGGATAATTTTGCTAATATATAACCGGGCGAGAACACCGGACCGTGCAGTCATGAGCCGCATATTAATCACGGCGATTCTGGCAGCCGTTCTTCCCGTAATCGCGGCCGCGACGCCGGCCGCAGCCACGGACCGCGTCGCCGCCGAAGGCGCGGACGCAACTCCCCCCACGTTCACGCGGACGTATCTGGAGTACGTGCCCTTCGAAACCTTAACGACCCTTCTTTACATAAATTCGGAACCGGCGGGTTGAGACGTTTTCGTAGACGGCCGGCAGGTCGGTTCAACGCCGCTCTTTTTGTCGGACCTCGAGCCCGGTAAGCATAAAGTACGGGTAGGCTGCGCCCCCGAAGAGGAGGTCGACGTCAAGGCCGGCGGCTTGACGAAGCTGCACGTGGACTTCGTTCCTTAAGCGCTCGAGATCACGGGTTACGTCAACGCTTCCCGCCGCCCGCGCCCTGAACGAAAGCCGCCCGGCGGCCCCCTCTTGACCCGGGAACCCGACTCAACTTTCGCCGAGGATGCCCTTAGCTAACGGCACCACCTCGCGTACGTCGGCTACCTCGTAGTCGGCGTCCGCCTCGGCCGCCCACCGCGCCACCTCCGGGCCCTCCCGGCGAACCCAAACGGTCCTTAGCCCCACGTCGCGACCGGTGATGACGTCTTCGACCGGCGAGTCGCCCACGTACAGAATACGCCCGGGCGGAAGGCCCGCCATCTCGCACATCTTTCGATATATCGCCACGTCCGGTTTGAAGACGCCGAGCTCCTCGGCGACCGCGACCCACGTGAAGTACTTCTCCCAGCCGAGGCGCGCGATCTTAGGGCGTTGGATATCGGCGAAGCCGTTGGTGAGGAGGCCGAGCGGGAGCAGCGGCTCGAGCGCCGCGAGCGTCTCCTCGGCACCCGGCAGCGGGTACGAGTAGCTCAGGTAGACGTCGAGGTACTCCTGCCCCACGGCCGCGGCGTCGCTCGGGGCCGGCGCGCCGACGCGGGCGAATAGCTCGGCGAAGCGCTCCGCGCGCAGCGTCTTAACGTCCACCTCGCCCGTAGCCAACTTGAGCCACATCCGCTGGTTGACGTCGAAAAAAAGGCGGACGAAGTCGTCCAGGCCGGCGCCGCTCGAGGCAACGTCGTAACGACGGTGGAGCTCGGCCAGCGCCTCGCGCGCGGCGCGGCGATGGTCGTAGAGGGTATTGTCGAGGTCGAAGAAGACGG
>CAZWAM010000081.1:0-9187 GCA_964631855.1 uncultured bacterium
ATCTACGGCATCGGCTGGACCCTCGAGGACGGCTACCCGCACGAGATGCGGGCGGCGGACTACGACGACTGGGTTATCGAGACGACCTCCGCGGACGGCCGGCCCATGCACGGCCTTAACGGCGACATCCTCGTCTGGAATCCTATAACGAAGCGGCGCCACGAGTTAACCTCGATGGGGATCCGGGTGACCAAGGAGACGCTCGTGAAGCAGCTCGAGATCACCGGCCAGACCGATTTCCTCAAGCTGCCGTACCACCAGGCGATCCTGAACGACGAGGTCCCGCTCTGCATCGGCGGCGGCATCGGCCAATCGCGCACCTACATGTACCTTCTCAGGACCGCGCACCTCGGCGAGGTCAGCGTCACCGTCTGGCCCAAGGTCCTCAAGGACATGTGCGCGAAGCGCAACATCCACGTGCTGGAATAGCCATAGGGCATACGCTATAAAAAGCCGGCCCGCCCGGGCCGGCGTCTTTATCCGCTAAGCCGCTCGTTCATATTCTCGGCTCGTCGACAGCGATCGCGGCTAGCTCGTCGCCTCCTTCGAGGGGGAAGTCGACGCCGGATTTGACTCGCCCTTTCTCTTCGAGAACCAAAAACTTTGTACGCTTTGACAACGCTACGGCTTAGCTTTATTCTTTCGTATACTAAGACGTTAGAGGGAAAGTTCGTATGAGGGCCGTAATTATCGGCGCGGGCCGTATGGCCGAAGCCGTGTTGTACGATTTCGTACGGCACGGTACTTTCGACACGATAACCGTCGCCGACGCGGACCTCGCGCGTGCCGAGGGACTTTGCCGCAAGCGCCGCGATGACTTAGCTCGAGCCGCGGCCGTAGACGCCGCGGACGAAGCGGCCGCGCGAAAACTCATCGCCGGCCACGACGTATGCGTCGCCGCGACGCCGTACCGGTATAACCTCACGCTTGCCCGCGCCGCCATAGCCGCCGGCTCCCACTTCGTCGACATGGGCGGCAACAACGACGTCGTTCGGGCGGAGCTCGCGCTCGACGAGGAGGCCCGGGCCGCGGGCGTAGCCGTCGTCCCGGATATGGGCCTTGCGCCTGGAATGACTAACGCCCTCACGGCCTCGCTAATCGCAACGTTCGACGAAGTTCTCGAGCTACGCTTACGCGTCGGCGGCCTGCCCCGCGAGCCGAAGCCGCCGCTAAGCTACGCCCTCCTATTTTCCGTACAAGGTTTAATTAACGAATACGCCGAGCCGTGCCTCGTTTTAAAAGACGGCGAAATCGCTACCGTGCCGCCGCTCACTGGCGTCGAGGAATTCAATTTCCCGCCTGTAGGCCGGCTCGAGGCGTTCCATACCTCCGGCGGCGCCTCCACCCTCCCGTACACGTACCGCGGCCGCGTGCGGGAATTGGATTATAAAACCATCAGGTACCCGGGCCACTGCGCCGCGGTGAAACCCCTCTTCGACCTCGGCCTAGCGAGCAACGAAGAAATCTCGGCGGGCGGCGTGCGAATCAAACCCCGCGACGTGCTCGCCGAACGCCTCGCCTCCGCCCTACCCGAAGGCAAAGACGACGTCGTACTCGTCCGTTGTTGGGCCAAAGGAAAGGCCCTCGGCGAAGATAGGGTCGCTACGTTCGAGCTCGTCGACTACGCCGATGCCGCGAGCGGCCTGACGGCGATGCAGCGGACCACCGGCTTTCCCGTCGCCGTCGCCGCGGCTATGTTGGCCCAAGGCGCAATAAAAAAAGCCGGCGCCTTCCCGCCGGAGGTAGCGCTCGAGCCGAAACCGTTCGTCGCGGCGTTGGAAGCCAGGGGCCTTAAGTTTACAAAAAACGTTTCCCGACAGCTTTTCCCTCAGCCACCGAATTTCGCGCCATAGGCGAAGAGGTCACCCGCGAAGTAAATGTCCAACTGTACGCGTGAGAACGGCCTCGCCGCCACGAACTTACCGCGCGTTCGATTTTCCAATTCGCCCGTTTTAAAGTTAACCTTCAAAACGTCGCCGGCCGCGAGCTCCAACTTCGGCAAGTCCGGGCATTCCACAAGAGGCCAGCCGGCGTTTATCGCGTTTCGCTTGTAAATGGAGCCGAAGGAGGCGCCGACGACGCCGGCGACACCCAACGCGCGGAAACAGTCGACGGCGTGCTGACGGCTCGAGCCCGCGCCGAAGTTCCCGCCCACGGCGAGGATATCGCCCGGCTTCACCTTCTTCGGGAAATCCTCCCACCCGGCGAGGTTGCCGAAGGCGTATTGGCCCATCTCGTCAACGTCGGTTACGGCGAGGCGGGCGTTGTGATAGATCTGGTCCGTGTCGACGTCGCTTAGGAACGTCCCCAACGCCCCCACGATGGGCCAAACCGGGCCTTCGAGCACAAAGGGCCTGGCCGCCATCAGGCGACCTCCCGCGGGTCCGTAACACTTCCCATAAGAGCCGACGCCGCGGCCGTCGCGGGCGAACACAAGTACGTCTCGCCGGCGCCCTGCTTCCCGGGAAAGTTGCGGTTGGAAGTCGAGACCTGGACCTCGCCCTCAGCCGTCATTCCGATTTGGCCTTGGGCGCAGCCGCCGCAACCGGCGTTGGAGACGACGAAGCCCGCGGCGAAGAGTTCCGCCGCCAACCCCTCCGCCAACATCGCGCCGTATACGCGGCGCGTCGCCGGGACCGCGTACGCCACGGCGCCGTCCGCCACCGGCCGGCCCGACATCACCCGCGCCGCGGCCCGGAAATCTTCCAGGCGGCCGTTGGTACACGAGCCGAAGAAAGCCGAGCCGATTTCCCTCCCCGCGACCTCGCTCGCGCTTTTCACGTTAGCCGGGGACGGCGGACACGCCACCAGCGGCTCGAGGCCGTCGACGTCGAGCTCGTACGTCGCCTCGTAGGACGCGTCCTCGTCGGCGTAAACCCCTTCCACCTCGGCGCCCGCGGCGCCGCCGCACCACTCGAGTACCTCCTCGGTCGGGGGAATAATGATTCCGACCGCGCCCATCTCCGTCGCCATCGACGCCACCGTAATCCTCTCCTCGAGCGAAAGGCGCTCGGCCGCCGGGCCGTATAACTCCACCGCCTTACCCAGCAACCGGCTCGAGCCGAACCCGCGCAATAGGGCGAGCGCCAAGTCCTTCGCCGTCGTGGGCCATTTGAATTTACCGTTTAATACTACTTTGACCGACGGCGGAACTTCGAGCCAGGTCCGGCCTGCGCGGAAGGCGAAAGCAACGTCGACGTCGCCCATGCCCTGGCCGAGGCAGCCGATCGCGCCGACTATGTTCATATGGCTGTCGGTGTTGACGACGGTCCGGCCCGGGCGGGCGAGCCCCTCCTCCATCAAAACGTGCGAGCCGATGCCCGCGTCGACGTCGAAGACTTTGACGCCCTGCCGCGCGGCGAACTCGCGGCACAGCTGCTGGTTGTTGGCGTAGGGGATGTTGTTCGCGGGGACTACGCAGTCGAAGGTGAAGAACGTCTTGCCAGCGTCGGCCACCTTTTGGCCCGGGTAATGTTTATCGAAATTATTAACGACGTTCGCGCCGCCGAAGTCCCGCGCCGCGCGTACGTCAAGCTCGAGCCAGACCGTCGCGCCGGCGTAGACGTCGTCCGCGGAATGGGCCGCGATTATCTTTTCTACGATCGTAGCCACGGTTCACCGCCGGAAGGATTCCTTTACTTCTTCTTAAGTTTCTCCGTGCCTACGTTCGTGGCCCCGGCGCCGGTCCACGTCCCGTCGAGCGAGCCGTCGGCCTTGACCTCGTAAACGACGACGCCGTAGGAACCGGAGGAGGTGTAGCCGACGCAGAAGAAGCCGTCCTTCACGATGCCGACGCCCTCGTAGCCGAGCTCGCCGTCGAAGAACCATCGGACCGCGTAGACGTCGCCCGACCTCGTTATTTTAACGTCGCAGGTGTACGAGCCCTGGCCGCCCGGGTTGGTGCCCTGCCCCTCGTACTCGCCGACGACGTCGCCGAAGGCCGCCGCGGCGAGGGCGCACGTTGAAATCAGAAGTACCAACGTTCTCATCGCGGACCTCGTTCTATTGATATTCCATTATAAAGGATGACCTCAACGCCACTCGACCTCGGGGGCGTCCCGGCCTATGGCGCGGCGGTATTTATATTTCGGATAACCGAGGGCCAACGAAGCGAAGACGCCGCGTTCCTCCGGCAAACCCAACGTCTCCCGGATTTCCTCGTTGCCGGCCGCGGCCGCGGTGAGCCAACCGACGAAGCACGTCCCGAGGCCCATAGCCGTCGCCATCAACACGAGCTGCGCCGCGGCGTAGTAAGCCGTCTCCCGCGGCATGACCGTCGCCACCGGCGCGTGGAGGACGAGGATCACCGGCGCGTCGTGGAAGAGGTCGTCGCGGCCGGCGTCGTACGCCTCGACCATACGCTTCATATCGTCTACCAACGCGTACGCCCCTAACTTATCCTCCTTTACCGCCAAGGCGCCGTAGATAGTGCGGAGGATGGGGTTCTCGAGGCGACGGGCCGACGTCCGATACCACTCGACGGTAGCGGCGCGCACCTTTTTGATAACCTTCTCGTTCGCGAGCGCCAGCACGCGGACCGGCCGAAGGTTATGAGCGCTGGGGTACGACGAGAGCGCCCGGCTAACCAGCTCCTCCACCACCTCGCGCGGAACGGGTTTATCTTTGAAGACACGCACCGAACGCCGCGAGCGCAACAGCGTTTCCAGCGCCGCCGCGGTAGGGACCTTCCTCGCGCCGAGGACCTTTATCGTGCCCTCCGGGTAAGCCGCGTGCTCGATGGCATCTTCCGGGCACAGCGCGACGCAGTGGCCGCAGCTTATGCAACGCTCCGGGTACGTAGGCACCGCGGACTCCTCGAGCTCGTAGACGTTCTGCGGACACGCCTCGACGCAGATGTTGCACGCGGTGCACGTTAACTTGTCTACTTGGATGGCCGGCGGCTCGTGTGCCGGCTGGTTTTTTGTGGTCATAAGTCTAGCCTTAGGTGGGATTAGAAATCGTGATCTTCTTAAAACACCTTTTCTAATCGTAACAATACTTGTTTAAACCCGCGCCGCGACCGCCTTCGCCATCTCGAGGGTGGAGCTCGCGCCGCATACACTGGGGAGGCGAGCTAGCTTCATAGTTTTAAAAACTCGTCTACGGTTAACCCGGCCTGTTTAATAATCGCCCGCAACGTGCCCTCCCCCATATCGCCCTTACGGTACGGCACCATCGTACGCCGGCGGTTAGCCGGATTCCGCCAAATTTCGTGGCTGCCCTTGGCGCTTCGGTCGAACTTGAAGCCAGCTCGACGCAATTTCGCCGCTACGTCGGCGTACGCAAAACCCGCCAGCCGCCCCACTATACCGCCACCGGTACCAGCAACTCAAACTCGCCCTCGGCCGCCTCTTTTAACTTGGGCGGTACCGGGTCGCCGTGTTCCAGGTAGGACTCGTATAACTTACGGACGGCGTCCTGAGCGAATTCCATCGTCTCCACGATGGTCCGCCCTTCGACCACCAAACCCGGCACGTCTTCGCTGGTGGCGACGTAACCCCCGTCGCCGAGGGGCTCGAGACGTAGTTTTATAAGGACCTCTACCATTTTTAACTCCCCTAGCTTTTAAACCCGCGCCGCGACCGCCTCCGCCATCTCGAGCGTGGAGCTTGCGCCGCCCATGTCGTAGGTGCGGACGCGGCCTTCGGCGATGACGGCGGCGACGGCGTCCTCCAAGGCCGCGGCCTTATCTTCCTCGCCCAGGTACTCGAGCATCATCCGCGTCGCCAAAAGGGTCGCCGTCGGGTTGACTTTGTATTGGCCGGCGTACTTGGGCGCGGAGCCGTGCGTGGGCTCGAAGACGGCGTAGTCGTCGCCGACGTTGCCGGCGCAGGCGAAGCCCAGGCCGCCGACGAGCTGCGCCGCCTCGTCCGAGATGATGTCGCCGAACATGTTCTCCGCCACCAGGACGTCGTAGTCCTGCGGGTTCTTGATGAGCCACATCGCCATAGCGTCTATATTGGTCTCCCACAGCTCGACGTTCGGGTAGTCCTCGGCGACTTCGCGCGCGGTCCGGACCATAAGGCCGCCGGTCTCGCGCAGGACGTTGGGCTTCTCCACTATCGTAACGGACCTGCGGCCCTTCTTCCCGGCGTACTCGAACGCCGCACGGACGATGCGTTCGCACGCTTTCTTCGTCATTATCCGCGTCGAGATGGCGAGCTCGTCGAGGGGGACGCCCTCAAACGCGGCCATTTTCTCGTGGTTCGCCATCAGGCAATCGTACACCGCCGGCGGGACCGGCGACCACTCCACGCCGGCGTAAAGGCCCTCGGTGTTCTCGCGGAAGATGACGAGGTCGACGTCGTCGCGGTAGTTGAGCGGGTTGCCCGCGTACGCCTTGCAAGGCCGCATATTTACGTAAAGGTCGAACTCCTGGCGAAGCCGGACGATGGGCGAGTAATAGACGTAACCCTTATCCTGGAGCTCGGGCGCGAGCTCGCGCACGGCCTCGTCCTTGGGCTTGGAGGTGATGGCGCCGAAGAGCGCGCAATCGGTCCCGCGCATAAGCTCCTTGGTGCGCTCGGGCAGCGGGTTGCCCTCCCGGCACCAGAACTCCCAGCCGATGTCGCCGGGGACGTATTCCGCGCCGAGCGCGAGATGCTCCAACACGAGCCGCGCCGCCTCCATAACGTCGGGGCCTATGCCGTCGCCCGGCAGCCACGCTATGCGATATTTGGCTATAGAACCTCTCTTGCCGACTTGCCTTAAATTATATATTAAACTAAAATAGGCCCGTTCTCAATAACTTTCAAATCCCGCGAGGTTATCGATATGGCCAACGCCGCCGCGGTCGCCGCCTTGCGCGCGTCGCCGCTCTTCAAGGATTTCGCCCCCGCCGACGTGGGCCGCGTCGCCGAACGTTGCGTCTTCCGCGAGCTCGAGAAGGGAGAGACGCTTTTCCGCGAGGGCGACGCCGCCGCGGCCTTCTACGTCGTAGCGTCGGGGCAGGTTAAAGTCTTCAAAGAATCGGTCGACGGCCGCGAGTTAATAATAAAAATCATGAGGGAAGGGGACCTGGTCGGCGAGGCCGCGGCGCTGGCGGGCGTACCGTACCCCGCCTCCGCCCAGGCCCTCGACGCGGCCGCCGCGGTCGAGGTGCCGCGTCGCGAGTTCGTCGCGCTGGTAAAAAACGAACCGGACTTGGCGCTGAACATCATCGCCGCCCTCTCGGTTCGCCTGAACCAGATAAGCGCGATCCTCGAGAAGCTTACCCTTAAAGACGTGCCGGCGCGGCTCGCCTCCTACCTTATGGAGCACGCCCGGGCCGGCGCGGAGGGAGGCGAATACGTCGCGTTGGACGTAACTAAAACGTCGCTCGCCGCGGAGTTGGGTACCATCCCCGAGACGCTGAGCCGTGCGCTGCGTCGCTTCGCCGACGCGGGCCTGATAGCATCCGAGGGCCGACGGCTAATTATTCTGGACAAACCTTCACTCCGCCTCATCGCCGGTCTCCCAAACGACTAAGTCGGCTTCTTCTCTAAAAAAAATCCGGGCCTTGACGTACGTCAAGGCTTTTTTGTTTACGGATCATTATATTTGGGGTGAACGAAAAGGAATAATCGAATACCAAATAGGAGGCCCGAAATGGCAAAAGTTACGCGCAAAATCGTTAAGATAGACGAAGAGCTTTGCGACGGCTGCGGCCTGTGCGTGCCGTCCTGCGCCGAAGGCGCCATTCGAATCGTCGACGGCAAGGCGCGCCTCGTGAGCGAAGTTTATTGCGACGGCCTGGGCGCCTGCCTGGGCGAGTGCCCGCAAGACGCCATCACCGTCGAGGAACGGCCGGCCGAAGGGTTCGACGCGGTCGCGGTGGAAGAACACCTAAAAGAGCTCGGCCGCGAAGGAAGCGCACGCCGCCACGAGCACGAAGAGATGTCGGCGGCGAGCCACGGCGCGGGCGGCCGTAACTTTAGCTGCCCGGGCGCGCGTACCATGGACCTGAGGGCGGGGCACGACGAAGAATGCGTCGAGCCCGAGGCAAACTTCGAGGGGAAGTTGAAATCCGAACTCGGCCAGTGGCCCGTCAAGCTCTACCTCGTCAGCCCCAACGCGCCGTACTTCGACGGCGCCGAGTTGCTGGTCGCCGCCGACTGCACGCCGTTGGCCTACGCCGCCTTCCACCCCGACTTCCTCCGCGGCAAGGCCGTCGTCATCGGCTGCCCGAAGTTCGACGACCTCGACGCCTACCTGAACAAACTCACCGCCATCCTCAAGGCCAACGACGTCAAGAAGGTCACGGTCCTGCACATGGAAGTGCCCTGTTGTTTCGGCCTGGTGCAGGTGGCGAAAGACGTGCTCGAGGCGTCCGGCAAGGACATCCCCTTCGAGGATGTGACGGTAACCATACGGGGTGAAGTCGCATCCGGCGCAGGCGTTTAAATCCGGACGAAGGTAGCAAAAAAGCCCGCCGTCACGGCGGGCTTAACAATCGCTCGGGTCGGAGTTATTAATTGAAGAGCGCCTTGACCCGCCCCAGCGACGAAGGCGAAACGCTGAGCGGGCTACACTTCGAGGCTGAAGCGTTATGTACCTCGCGGTCGGTATTGGGGCCTTGTACCCAAGCGGTAACGCCCAGGTCGGCGCGCTTCCACGACCCCTGAAGCGTAAACGTATGCTCGAAGTTCTGCGTCTGGCCTTTGCTGGTGATGGTGAGGCTGGTCTTCGCCAAGTCGCGTTCCATGACGCGGACCGGCGTGCTCCCGTACGAACCGCCAACTACAACCTTGTCTTCCCACAGGCCGATGTAAATCGTATGGCCCGCGGGGACGTTCTCATCGAGCGCGACCCGGACTTTGACGTACGCGGTAGTGGACCCCAGCGTATTCTCGAGAATGGCTACGGTCATCGGGGCCGAGATGACGCGCCGGGTATTATAGTCGGCGACGTAGTTACTGTAATTCCCGGCGCCGATGCGGTTGAGGACGCCGTCCGTAAAGTGGTTAGGGACGTACTTTTGTCCGTAGTAAGTGAAGAACCGATCGCTTACGTGGGGGGAAACGTCGAACATCCATTGGATCGGGCATAAGCTGGTGAGGGGATAGCCATCGATCAACCGGCCATAGTCGCTTTCTGCGGCCGGGCACGAGCCTCAAGAAGGCCAACCGAAATGTTCGACGAGCACGCCGCGCGTCGCGGCCCACGAGGACGCCGCGAGCGCCACCATCGCGATTAAGAATACTTTTTT
>CAZWAM010000082.1:0-9168 GCA_964631855.1 uncultured bacterium
CTCGCCGCCGGGCAGGCCGTTCCCGGCCCGCCAACCGTAACCTCGCCCGGCCACGACGCCACGCGGGAGCTGAAGTGGGACTCCGGTACGGCGTCCTGGCTCGTCGCCTGGTACAGCGGCGCCGGGAGCTGGGTCGGCAACGACTTCGACATCTCCACCGTCAAAACCTACCCTTTCGTCCGGACCGTTCGCGTTTACTCCTACCCCGCGTGGCCCAACCGCTCGTGGGACGGCTGCCGCATCGGCATTTATTCATTCGCGCGCAGCGTGCCGGGCGCGATGATTTGGCCTACGAGCGGCCAAGGTAAGTTCGTCAAGGGCAATACGCCCGGGTACGGCTGGAATGACTTCGCCGTCAATTGGGTACTTCCCCGCGGCGTCAGGACGTTCCTCCCGGCCGTCGAGCAATTTTACAATTACCCCAACTGCGACGCGCACGCCGTCGACAACAACCGCTCCTTCTTGCGGCATTCCTGGGCATACTATCAGGGCCTGTGGCAGCGTAATTCGAATAAGTTCGGCTACTATAACGTAATGTTGCGCGTAGTGATGGACGACGAGCATAACCCGGGCGTCGCGGCGACGAGCATCGGTCGCGTAAAGGCGCTTTACTACTAGAAGGCCAATGAGCCGCAACCGTTGAGGGAGGCCCGTCGGTTCCCGTTCCCAATTGGAGAAAGTTGCTTTTTTATTTGACATCTTCAGACAAGCGCACTATAATAACGGCGAAAAAGGTAGCTATGCTTACGCGGGAGGTCCCGAGGTGAGAGGAGTTATTGCGTTTACGGTTGGCTTTATTATGACCATGGCCGCCATAGCCGCCGACGGCGGCGTTCACGAGTTAAAACACGATAACGGCGTACGGGCGCTACAATTGGCGTGGTATACGGGCGCCGGCCGCTGGGTCGGCAACGACTTCGACATTTCGACCCTTAAGACCGAGCACAACATCATCCGCGAGATGAAACTCTTCACGTCGCCCTATTGGCCCGATAACAAGTTCGACGGCTTCCGCATAGCGGTCTTCGATTTCTCGAGCGGCCTACCGGGCGCCAAGCTCTGGCCCGAAGGCCAAGAAGGCCGGTACGTCAAAGCCGCCGGCGGCGAGGGGTACAAAACTTTCTGGGTCAACTACTACTTGAAGGCCAAAAAATTCGTCGCCGCCGTGGAGCAATACTACGACTACCCCAATTGCGATCCCTACTTCTGCGACAGCAACCCCACCTTCCTCGTTCACAGCTGGCAAAAGGAACCCGACAAGCCCTGGCAACCGCTTGTCGGCCTCGAGCCCTATCCCTACCGCAACCTAATGCTCCGCGTGATAGTCCGCATCGGGTATTCCGAAAAAGGCGTGACGCCGACGAGCTTGGGCCGCGTAAAGGCTTTATACTATTAAGATTTTAACCCCGCGCTTAGGCCGGCCACGGGCCGGCCTTTTTTTACCGTTTGACCGGCCGCCGGCAATTGTGTTAAACTCCGCGCCACACGTCGGAGGCAGCAATGCCCGAACGATATCTCGTAACCAGCGCTCTCCCCTACGCCAACGGCCCGCTGCACGTGGGCCAGCTCGCCGGCGCCTATATGCCCGCGGACTCGTACGCCCGGTACTTGCGCCTCGCCGGCAAGGACGTAATATACATCTGCGGCTCGGACGAGCACGGCGTACCCATAACGGTGCGCGCCGAGGCCGAAGGCGTGACGCCGCAAAAACTCGTCGACCGCTATCACGCGGCGCTCGCGAAGACCTTCGACGAACTCGCCTTCACCTTCGACAACTACGGCCGCACGACGCTCCGTGAAATCCATTACCCACTGTCGCAGCGGTTCTTCACGAATTTATTTAAGGACGGCTACGTCACGCCGCGCGAGACGGAGCAACTCTACTGCGAGAAATGCAAACGTTTCCTGCCGGACCGGTACGTGGAGGGGACCTGCCCCCACTGCGGCGCCGCGGGCGCACGAGGCGACCAGTGCGAAAAATGCGGCCGGTGGCTAGCCGCGGCGGAACTGGGCGACCCGCGGTGTAAAGTATGCGAGGGCCGGCCCGTCGTCCGTAAGACCACCCACTGGTACTTGGAATTGCCGAAATTCGCCGACCGCTTACGCCGGTGGCTCGCGGGCAATACCCACTGGCGCGACAACGTACGGAACTTCTGCCTGAGCTGGCTCGACGAAGGCCTCGCCGACCGCGCCATAACCCGCGACATCGAATGGGGCGTGCCCGTCCCCCTCGACGAAGCGCGCGGCAAGGTCCTCTACGTCTGGTTCGACGCGCCCACCGGGTATGTAACGTCGACCATCGAATGGGCCCGGAAGCTTGGCGAGCCGGAGCTTTGGAAGGATTACTGGCTCGACGCCGACACCAAAATAATCCACTTTATCGGCAAGGATAACATCGTCTTCCACGCCATCGTCTGGCCCGCGATGCTTATGGGCCAGCCGGACGGCTTTAACCTGCCGTTCCAGATCCCGGCCAACGAATTCCTCAACCTCGAGGGGCAAAAGATATCGACCAGCCGCAATTGGGCCGTCTGGGTCGACGACGCGCTGGCCGACTTCCAGGTGGACGCCCTCCGCTTTTACCTTACCGCCAACGCGCCCGAAACGCGCGACGCCGACTTCTCGTTTAACGAAATGGCGACGCGAGTGAATTCGGAGCTCGCCGACATCTTCGGCAACTTCGTCAACCGGGCGCTCGCTTTCGTCAAGAATTACCTCGCCAACGAGGTGCCGCGCGCCGGCGCGCTAAAGGCGCAGGACGAACGGCTCCTCAACTTCACCGCCCATCAGCTCGACGTCGAGGCGAACCACATCGAGAACTTCGAGATGCGGGCCGCGCTCGCCGCGGCGCTCGAAATCGCGCGCGCGGCCAATAAATATTACAACGACGCGGAACCCTGGGCGTGGCGAGGCCGGGACCGCGCCCGAGCGGAAACGATATTAAACGTCAGCTGCCGGGTAGCCGCGGCGCTCTCGACGGCCTTCGACCCTTTTACACCCGTCGCGGCGGCCGAGATTCGGCGCATGCTCGCCCTCGAGCGGCCACTGAGTTGGCAGGAAGCGAAGACGCCGGCCGTTCCCGAGGGCGCGCCGCTGGGCGACGTTAAAATTCTCATCGAGAAAATAGACGAGGGGAAAGTCGCCGCCCACCTTCAGGCTCTCAAAGAAAGCGCCGGCGTGGAACCGGCCGCAACCGTTTCTACGGGAGAGAAAAAAACCGTACCTACGGAGGCAGATATGAGCGAAGAATACGTAACGATGGACGATGTCAAGAAATTGGGAATGGTGGTCGCCGAGGTCAAGACTTGCGAACGGGTCGAGGGCGCGGACAAGTTACTCAAGATGACGGTGGACATCGGCGGCGAGGACCGCCCCGTAGTCGCCGGCATCGCGCCCTGGTACGAGCCCGAAGAGTTGGTGGGGAAGAAAATAGTCGTCGTGAAAAATATGGTGCCGGCGAAGATCCGGGGCGTACAATCCCGCGGCATGCTCCTCGCGGCCCAGCACCACGACGTCGTTAAGGTCCTGGCGCTGGACGGCGATTTGCCCCCCGGGGCGGAAGTGTTGTAGTCGGCGACGCCGTCGACCGCCGGCGCGGGCGTAGCCCTTACAAATCCACCCGACAACCCGACACGGGGAGGTTGCCCCACGGATCTTTTTACTCGTATAAGGAACAAAGCCCGAGAAAACCCCGTCCGCCTTTGCCTGCCGGAGGGGCACGACGAGCGGATGGTCGCCGCCGGCGCCCGCGCGCTCGAGCTCGGCTACGCCCGGGAAGTAATCCTCCTGACGGCCGGTCACGACGAAGTCGAGGCCACGGCGACAAAGGCCGCGGTGGACCTCGGCCTCTTCACGTTGGTGGACCCGACCGAACACGAGGTGCGCAAGAAAGCCGCCGGGGCTTACTTCGAGGCGCGGGAGCACGCCGGCGTTACGCCCGAGGAGGCGTACGAGACGGCGGCGAAGCCGGTCTACGCGGGCGCGTATCTGCTGCAGGCGGGCGAAGTGGACGCGGTCGTCGCGGGCGCCGCGACGGCGACGGCCGACGTGATGCGCGCGGCCCTCTATCTCGTCGGCCTTGCCCCCGGCACAAACACGCTGTCCACTTTTTTCGTCATGTTGACCGACAAGAAGGACTTCGGCGAGGGCGGCGTGCTCTTCTTCGCCGATTGCGCCCTCGTCGCGTGCCCCGCCGCGGACCAGCTCGCGCAAATCGCGGTCGCGACGGCGCGTTCGTTCGAGCGGCTCGTCGGCGCGCCCGCGCGCGTCGCCATGCTCTCCTACAGCACCAAAGGTTCGGCGGAACACGTCGCCGTCAAGAAGGTCCGCCGCGCGACGGAGCTCGCGAGGACGAGCGCCCCGGACGTCGTCGTGGACGGCGAGCTCCAAGCCGACGCGGCGCTCATACCCGCGGTCGGCGAGAAGAAGGCGCCCGGCAGTCCGGTCGCGGGCCGGGCCAACTGCCTTATCTTCCCGACGCTACACGCCGGCAACATCGCGTACAAATTGGTGGAACGGCTCGGCGGCGCCCGGGCGATAGGGCCCATATCGCAAGGCCTGGCCAAGCCGATGAACGACCTGAGCCGCGGCGCCAGCGTCGAGGATATCGTAGACGTTATCGCCGTCGCCGCGACGCAGGCGGCTAGCGTCGAACGGCGTTAACAAAAAGGCACCGACGAAGCGGCGGTTTGAGCGCTGAGTTTGCAATCCGATTGGTATCGAAGTTTTTTTTGTTAAGTTATATTCAGACGGTACCCCGTGATAAGGTGATAAGTTATGGTCAGGGAAGTAATCGTCTGGTACGACCCGGAGGGAGATTACCTGGAAGTAGTCTTTGAGAAGAAGGAGGGCTATTTCCGGGAAACGGCGAGCGACGCGGTAATGGAGAAGGTAGACGCAGCGGGAAAGGTTATTGGGTTTTGGATATTGAAGGTAAGCGCCTTGAAGAAGGATAAGGAACCGGTTTCGGTCGTGTTGTAAGGCTTCCCGGCGACGGAGGGCGCGCAAAAATAAATACGTAGTTAATATAAGAACGCCGGCGCGGGGCGCCGGCATTTTGTTTCTCGCGTAGTTCGTTTTATTTTATCCTCTCCGCCATCCACTCCCGCGTCTTGGCGACGCCCTCGTCGAGCGAGACTTTGGGCCGCCAGTCCAGAAGCTGTACCGCCTTCGCATTATCGCAGACGAGCCGCCATACCTCGGCCTGGGCGTGAGGGTGCGGCGCATATTCGACGCGGCGCTCGTCGCCGGCGATCTTCTGGGCCAGGTCGCGGATCTCTATTTCCCGCCCCAGGCCGCCGTTGATGACGGACCCGGCAGCGTTCGACTCGCCCGCGCGGCCGATGAGGTCGGCGCAATCGTTGACGTACAACAAGTCCCGCGTCTGGCGGCCGTCGCCGAAGACGACGAGCGGTTCACCCTTAAGGTAATGATTGAGGAACGTCACGACGACGCCCCCCTCGCCGTCGGTCCGCTGGAACGGGCCGTAGGTGTTGAAGGGCCGCAAGATGAGGGCGTGCAGGCCGTAAGCGTGATAATAAGAAAGCGTTAGGTTTTCGCCCGCGAGCTTGGCCGCGGCGTAGGGCGAGGCCGGCCGCGTGGGGTATCTCTCGTTTATGGGCGTGCCGTCCACCGCGGGCGCGTAAACCAAGCACGTCGAAACGTATATGAACCGGCAACCCTGCTCACGCGCAAATTCCAGCACCCTGAAGGTCCCGACGACGTCCGACTCGAACGTCTTGCGAGGGTCGTCTATCGAATCGCGGACCTTGATGGCCGCGGCGAGGTGGTAAACGATGTCGAACTGCTTATCGGCCAAGGCCCGCCACGTTGCGTCGTCGCAGATGTCGCCCTCGAGGAGGCCTTCGTAACCGGCTTTCCCGTCGAACTCGGCCAAGTTGGCCGCGAAGCCGTTCGAAAGGTCGTCGAGCGCGAGGACGTCGTACCCTCGGCTGAGAAGCCACCCGACGACGTGCCGGCCTATAAAACCGGCGCCGCCCGTAACCAGCGCTCTCATAACGCAAGCGCCTCCTCTCAAATCAATTTCAAAAAGTCGTCGAAGATAAGGCGCCCCGGCCCGGGCGCCGCCAGCTCCTTGCCCGCGGCGCGGCGCCGCCGGAGCCCCCAGGGCCCGGGCAGGTAACCGGGCAACTGAAAGAGCCAACTCGCGCGCTCGGGGTGAGGCATCGTCGCGACGGCCGCGGCGGTGTAGGAGGCTATTGCCGCGGCATCCAGAACGGAACCGTTGGGGTTATACTCCGGGGCCAAGGTATCGCCGGCCTCGTCGACGTAACGGAGGTATACAAGGCCGTCCGCCCCCAGCGCCGCGGCCGCCTTTTCGTCGGCGCACGTGAAGCGGCCTTCGGCGTGCGCGACGGGAAGGGGCAAGACGTCGCCCGTGGACTCGTGGCGGCAGAAGACCCATCGGTTCAAGAAACCGCGGTGGTAAGGGTGGCGGTTGTGGGCCAACGCCATCTCGACGTGGCCCGGCTGCCGGCCGGGGACGATGCCCGCCTCGACCAATATCTGGGCGCCGTTGCATATGCCGAGGAGCGGCTTGCCCCGCGCGGCCTCCTCCGCCAATACCTCGACGACGGCGTCCTTCGCGGCGACGGCGCCGGCGCGTACGCGGTCTTCGTACGCGAAGCCCCCCGGCAGCACATAGCCGTCGTAGCTCGAGATTTCTTTAGCTGGAAGGTTGAAGCGGACGACATCGGCTCGAGCGCCCGCGGCCTCGAGCGCGCGCGCCGTCTCGTACTCGCAGTTCACGCCCGGGAACTGTATCACCGCGATCTTAGTTTTGGCACGAGCGGTCACGGCCGTTACCTCAAATCCCTGCCATTTCTATTTATCCTAAAAATACCCCTTCAGCGTCTCACTCCAGGCCGCCGCCATCTCGGCCGCGGCCACGTTCAAGAGGGTTTCTTTGCCTTGCTTCACCACAAGTCTGGGCTCCTCGACGACCTCGCCCAGGCGCCACCAGTCGACGCCAGCGTCGTCCATAATGAGCTCCGCGGCCTCGGCCGAGCCCCTTCGGACCTCGAGGACGAAGCCGCCGTTCTCGCAGAAGAGCGCGGCGTCGGGGGAAACGGACCCGAGTACGGCGCCGACGTCGACGTCGCACCCAAGCGCCGCCAAGCCCTTCGCCCCGATTATCATCTCGGCCAAGCAGACTGCAAGGCCGCCGTCGGCGATGTCGTGCGCCGCGGCCACGCACTTAGTCTCGACGAGCTCGAGGACCGCCTCGTGCATTTGGCGCTCCTCGCCGAAGCGGGGCATGGGGGCGGGCCACCCGAGGCGCCCCCGCAATTGGTAATACTGGCTCGCCCCCAACTCGCCCCACCGGCGCCCGAGGAGGTAAATAGGGTTGCCGCCCTCCTTGAACTGCATCGTGACCGCGAGGGCGAAGTCTTCCATAAAGCCGACGGCGCACACGACGGGGGACGGCTTAACGGCGACGCCCCGCGTCGATTGGTTGTAGAAGGAGACGTTCCCGGACACGACGGGCAACGGCGCGTCGGTGCCGCGCAACCCCAAGCCCCGGCAGGCGTCGCCGATGCCGCGCACCGCCTCCTCGAACGTCCAGAAGACCGTCGGGTCCTCCGGACTGCCGAAGTTCAGGCAATCGGTCACGGCCACGGGCGTCGCGCCCACCGCGACGACGTTCCGACAAGCCTCCAACACGGCGTGCGCGCCGCCGGCGTAAGGGTCCAGCGCCCCGATATAAGGGTTGCCGTCGCACGCGAGCGCGATGGCCTTATTCTTCCCGGGCCAGGGGGCCAGGACCGCGGCGTCCGCCTCGCCCGCCTCGAGCACCGTGTTGCCCTGGACGTTGCGGTCGTAGTGCTCGTAAAGCGGCCGGCGCGAACATATATTGGGCGAAGCCAATAAATCTATTAGCGTCTCGGCGAGGTCGGCCGGCGGCTTCAGCCGCACGAATTCCAGCGGCGCCGCGGGCGCCTGCGCCTCGCGCCGGTAGCTCGGCGCGGTGGAGATGACCTCCAACGGCACCTCGGCGACCACCTCGCCCCGCGCGGTCATCCGGAAATATTTCTCCTCCATTATTTCGCCGATGACCGTCGCCTGCGCCCCGGGGAACACTCGCGGCAACTCGAACTCGTCATTATAAATCGTCAAGATCTCTTCCGCGAAGTAGGACGGCGCGGCGATGATATAACGTTCTTGGGTTTCGCCCACGGCGACGACCGCCGGCTCGAGGCCCTCGAGCGCCACGGGCACCTTGTCGAGGTCGACGGTCCCGCCGAGCTTTGCCGCGGCGCAAAGTTCGGAGGCGGCTCCCCCCAGGCCGCCGGCGCCGAGGTCCTTCAACCCGAGCTCGACGCCCTTCTCTCGCGCCCGCGCGAGTACCTCGCGCGTCGCCACCGCGAGTACGCGCTTCAGAAAGGGGTCCGGGAGCTGCACCGCGGCCCTGTTCTCCGCGTCCTCCTCTTCGTCCAGCACCGCCGAAGCGAAAGACGCGCCACCTACCCCCGAGTCGTCGGTCGGCTTCCCCACCAATACGAGTACGTAATGTTGGTAACGGCCCGCGGCGGGTGCCCGGCTCTCGACCACGTCGTCCTCGTTCACTACCCCTACCGCGATGACGTTCACCAGGCAATTGTCGTCGTAGCAGTCGTCGAAATACGCGTCGCCGCCCGCGTTCGGAACGCCTATGGCGTTGGCGTAGCGCCAGATGCCCTCCACCACTCCCCGCGCGATTGCCTGAGTGCGCTTCTCGTTTTCGCCCGAGGTGGCGCCGAACCTCAGCGGGTCCAGCACCGCGACGACGTCGGCGCCCATGCAATACACGTCGCGGACGATGCCGCCTATGCCCGTAGCCGCGCCCTCGAGCGGCAACACCTGCGACGGGTGGTTGTGGCTCTCGTGAGCGATAGCGACGCAATAAGAGCTCTCGCCCTCGGCGAAAAGGCGAACGACGCCGGCGTCCTGGCCCGGGCCGAAGACGACGTTGGGCGCCCGCGTCGGCAAATACCGGCGGAGGATGCGGCGGCTCGACTTATATGAACAATGCTCGGACCAGGCGACGTCGAAGAGGAAACCCTCCACTTTCGTGGGTGCCCGGGCCAATAGTTCCCACACGCGGACGAGCTCTTGGGGCGCGATGCGCAGGCCCCACCTCGCGGCGAGTACCGCGACCTCCTTCAACTT
>CAZWAM010000083.1:0-5251 GCA_964631855.1 uncultured bacterium
CTCGGCCTTCCTTCTCTTAGCTAAGATAACACAACGGCGCCCGGGCCGCAAGGGCCGCGGCGCCGGGTATTATTCCGCCGCACGTGAAAAAAGGGCGGCCCCACGCGGAGCCGCCTTCTTTAGCGCGCGCAACTTAGCTATCCCTCGATCTTGAGCTTGCCGGTCCTCTTGGCCCAGCGCTCGCCCAGGACGAAGCAGGCGAAGCCGAGCGGTATCAGGACCACGCCGGAAATCACGAGGATAAGTAGTTCGTTCCCCAGGGTCCCGAGGCCCGCGCCGTCCAGGACCGCGGCGCGCATCGCCCGCAGCGTATACGTCGCCGGCGAGACGACCGAGAAAGGCCGCAGCCACGCCGGCAACACGCTCACGTCGTAGTAGACGCCCGAGACCAGCAGGATGAGCGCCTGGAAGATGTGCGTGGCCTGCGAGCCGCGCTCCCGCGACAGCAGCGGCAGCACCGCGCACGCGAGCCCCAGTCCCAGGAACGGCAGGCTCGAGATGACGAGCACGACCGCCGCGGCCAGAAAGTTGGCCCCCGCGAGGCTGATGCCGAAGAAGAGGGCGCAAACTACGAGTTGCACGCCGGCGCGGCCGAGGCCGTACGTTATGGCGTAGAGCGCGTTGCCCATGAGCTGCGTGAAGCGCTTCACCGGCGCCATGAACGTGTACTCCAGCGTGCCCTCCCACCGCTCCCAGGCGATGCACTCGCTCACCTCGTGGAAGAGGATGGAGAGGTACCCCCAGAGGACCGCGCCGACGACGAGGTAGAGGACGAGCCGCTGGTCGCCGGTCGCTACGCCGATGAGGCCGATGGTCAGCGCGCTCACGATGGTGTAGGTCAGGAAGACCGCCTCCCAGCCCGCGTACCGCTTCACGAGCATGAAGTTGCGCTCGGCGAAGCCGATGCTGCACCAGAATTCCCTTAACGCTCTAACCTTGATAGACATATCGCTCTACTCCCGTCGGCGCAACCTAGTCGCCGTTCTCGTCGCCCAGCCACTCGGCGCCGGTGAATTTCAAGAAAGCATCCTCCAACGTCGTCGAGCCGCCGCCGGCACGCTCTTCCAATTCCGCGGGCGTCCCTATCGTCACGATCCGCCCCTCGTGCAGGATGCCGACGCGGTCGCAGAGTCGCTCGGCCTCCTCCATGTCGTGGGTGGTCAAGAGGACCGTCGTCCCCTCCTCGTCCCGCATCTCGCGGATGACGCGCTGGACCTCGCGCTTCGAGCGCGGGTCGAGGCCGGTCGTCGGCTCGTCCAACAACAGCAGCGCCGGCGCCGACATAAAAGCCCGCGTCGCCGCAACCTTCTGGCGTTCCCCGCGCGACAGGCTCTTCACCTGGTCGCTGAGGCGCTTGGGGTCGAAGCCGATGCGCGTGAGCAGGCCGTCGTAGCGCTCGCGCGCGACGCGCGGGCTCAGGCCGTAAAGGCGGGCCGCGTAGCGGAGGTTCTCCGAGCCCGACAGGACCTTGAAGAACGCCGCGTCCACCGCGACGCGGTTGATTAGCTCGCGTACGCGCGCCGGTTCTCCCTCGACGTCTACGCCGAAGACCTCGACCTGTCCTTCGTCGGGCACGAGGAGCGTCGAGACTATGCGGATAAGGGTCGACTTGCCCGAGCCGTTCATCCCGATGAGGCCGAAGATTTCGCCCCTCTCGACGGCGAAGGTCACCGCGGCGAGCGCGGCGAACTTGGGCCGCCGTCGCCAGAAGCCCCGGCGTTTCCCCTCGGGCCGCGGGAAGCGCTTGGTCAAACCTTCTACGTTAAGCGCCGGCCGGCCGTCGTTCAAAGCTTCCTCTGTACGTACGAGTGATTCGCGCTCGGCGTCGGCCCGCTCAACGTTGCCGGTCGGACTCGTCTCGGGCCGTTCCGCCATTTTCCGTCCGTCGCTATTTTTTATCCGGTCCATATCTCATCCTAAGGCGCCAAGCCTTTTTGCATTATATAAAAATAAATTAAAAACCCACCGATTTCGCTCGGTGGGTCGGCGTAACCTTCGGCGCATAAGCTTTTTAATCTGAAGGAGTTACACCTCGCCACCGGGCACCGGGCACAATAACCCGCCCGTAAAAATCGCCAACCTCCCGCGTTATGCGCGGTAGGAGCTCGGGGTGGTATGCCAGCGTTTCATTTCTCATCGGACCGACTTCCTCTCGGCTTAGTTAGCCGTATATATAACACAAAATTTGGAAAAGTCAAGTTTTTTCTGGTCGCATTCGCGGTGCCGTCAGAACCTCCGGCGCTGCGTCCCGTAAAGCTCTATCTCCGGGATGTCTATCAGCCGCACCTGGAACCAGTAGATGACGTCTTCGCGCTCGAAGGCTACCCGCAGCTCGGCCTCCCAGCGGTGGAGGTTGCGGTAGATGCGGTAGTGCTCGCTGATGAGTTGGCCCTCCTTGACGTCGTAGTAGGCGTCGTAGCCGAGGCGCCACTTCTTCGTGAGGTCGAAGGAGACGGCGCCCTTCAACGTGTGCAGGTCGAAGCCGCCCTCGGACCAGCCGTAGTCGTGGGTGAACGAAAAGTTCCACCCCTGGCCGAGGCCCTCGCCCGCGCCGTACCGCCGGCCGGTTATCGTGTCGATATTGTAAACGTTGGGGTCCAGGTCCTCGTCTTCGGGGCCGCGGCCTCGGCCGTAGGGGTCGGTCGCCGTGTCCCAGGACTCGTCGAGCTCGCGCTCGTCGCGCCGCATCGCGCCGGTCGTAAAGGAAACGGTCGTGGAGACGTCGACGTCGCGGAGGGTGAGGTCGTAAAAGTCGTTGCGGAACCCCAGCCGGTGGGACAGGTAATACCAATCGCGGAAGTTGGGCGTAATCTCTACGGAGTTCACGAGGTCGCTGAACGGGCGCTCGCCGGCGTACGTAAGCGGGCCCAGGTTATAACTTGTCGACGTATCCCACGTCGCCAGGTTGACTACCTTGCCCACGGTCGCGGCCTTGCGGAGCCGCGGTATCGACTCGCCGCGCAGGCCCCGCCGGCCGGTCCGCGGCGGCCGGTAAACCTCCTCCCACGAACGCCCCGCGCCTTTCGCCTCGGGCCCTTCCTCCTCCGCTTCCTCCTTTTCCTCCTCGGGAAATTTCACGTCGAAAGTTTGCCTGAGTGCGAGGGAGAGCGCGTTCTGCTCGGGGTAAACGGCGCCGCCGTCGACCATCCACGATTGGTCGATGTCGGGTCGGTAGCTGTGGGTCGCAGTCGGGTTCACGATGTGGCGGACCACCGTGTCGCCGCGCTCGAATATCCCATACACCTTGGTCGAAAGGGCCGACGTAGTATCCCAAGTCCCGAGGAACCGATGGTTTCGGCCGAAGCGGTCGCGGTCGTACCAATAGCCGTGGCCCGCGGCGCCGGGGTCGACGCGCAAATAACGGAGGAGCGAAAGGGGCCGCGACGCGGAAACGTCCGCCGCGCCCTCTTTGAGTACCGAGCCCGCCTCCTCGAAGTCGTAGTAGTTCACCAAGCTCGCGTTGTACTGGTAATAGAAACGCGTCTCGGCGAGTTCCTTGCGCGTAGCGTAAAAGTTCACGCGCGGGAAGGGGTCCTTCGTCCGTTGAATGATACCCTCGTAAGGTTCGGCGATGGTGGGCGGCACCGCGAACGCCGTAGCCGGCGACGAGCCGCCTTCCTTCGTCTGGGTCTTCTCCTTCGTTTGGCGCGCGTCGAGCGATAGCTGGTAGTCGGTCCAGTTCTGGGACACGTTGACGAACGATTCCATTTGCCGCTCGGTCCTTACCTCGAACTCCTCCTCCATAAAATCGTCGTACTCGGTCCTGTTGCGGAGGTCGAGGCGGACCAGCGCCGCGGCGTTGTCCGTGAAGTCCTGCCGGTGCGAGGAGTATATCTTCCACCACTCGACGGCCCTGTCGCGCTCGCGCATATGGTTCGCGTAGAAGTTGTTGACCGTCGAGCGGCTGCCGTACAGATAAACCAGGTTCGCGCCCTTGCGCCACCCCCTCTTCGAGTCGTAATCGAGAAGGAACGTCGCATCCGAAAAATCGTTGATCACCCAATAGAAGCCGTTATTTACGATGAACTCCCCTCTCCGGAAATAACGGATATAGGGCGCGAGGAAGCCGGAGTGGCGGTCCTTCCGCAGCGAGAAGAAGTAATAGGGCGTCACCGCCACCGGGACCTCCCCCATGAAAAGGACCGCCGGGCGCGCCACCACCTTATCCTCCACGTAGACCTTGAGCCGCGGCGACCAGAAGTGGTAGTGGGGCTGGCCGAGGTCGCACGTGGTGAACGAGCCCCGCTGGGCCGCGACCGTCTTCTCTTCGATCTTCTTTATCCGCCGGCCGCTATAGTAACCCTGCGCCGATTCCGCGTCGCCGCGCAGGATCACCCCCTTCTCCGTCTCGAGGTCGTAGGACATCCGGATGCCCAACAGCGTCTGCGTCGGGTCCGTGAGTTCGCAATACCCCTCCGCGACGATCAGGTCCCGCGCCGAAAAAAACCGCACGCGGTCCGCGCTGAGCGTCATATCGCTATAAGAGACGCGCGCATCCCGGTGCAGCGAAACCGTATCCTCCTTGAGCAAATACTCGATGCGGCCTTCCTCCACGTCGACGGCAAAGCGCACCTCGTCCGGCTCGAGGGGCGGCTCCTCGAGCTCGGCGCGGGCCTCGTCCGCGGTAACGGGCTCGAGCGGCGCCTCGAGGCCCCGTTCTCCCCGCACCTTCGCGACCCACTCGTCCGCTTCGCGGCGCTCGGCCGCGAGTTCTTCCTCGGCCGCCGGGCCGAAATACTTAAAAAAATCGCCGACCTCGCCGTCGTCGGGATCTTCGAGCACCGTCGCTCGAGCCGCCGCCGCGGCGACGGTGAATAAGATAAAAGCCGACCACCTTATTTTATATTGCTTAGCCAAAGCTCGCGACGCCCCCGGAAACGACCTCCGGGAAAACCTACCTTGCGCGCAACAATATCCGCTCCCAACGTACCCGCCGCCAAAATTTATACCACTTCGTCGGGCGCACGTCCTCGCCGTCCAGCAGGACTTCGCCGCAGGCGTCGCAAATGTAGGCCGCCCGCGCAGGGCCCCCGGCGCCTCCCGCCCCGGCGAGCCGCGCGCGATAAAGGCGCGACACGCTCGAGCGGTGCTTGGGGCAGTACGAGGGAATCCACGACCAATATACCAGAACCGCCCGCCCTCTGATCAACCGCCGCGGCACGAAACCCCAGTGCCGGCTGTCGCGGCTGTCCGCACGGCTATCTCCCATTACGAAATACGAGGCCGCCGGCACCTTGAACGGCCCGAATTC
>CAZWAM010000083.1:5351-9124 GCA_964631855.1 uncultured bacterium
CTTCTCCACTACTACGTAGTCGCCTACGAGCAGCGCGAGTTTCATCGAACCGGAAGGGATTTTGAAGGCCTGGACGGCGAAGGCGCGGAGCAGAAAAGCGGCGATCACCGCGATGAGCAGCGCTTCGGCGTAATCCCGGGCGATCGATTTCTTGCCGGGTGAACGGTGCCGGCGCGTCGCGGCGCGTTCGTCGCGCTCGGGAACAGGTTTTTCTTCGGTCAACGGCTAAGGCCTCTTAGTCGTGTGATGCCGACGTACCGAGCCGGGGGAGAGGGCGGGTCCCAAACGAAGGGGCCGGCCCGCCCTCGGCGTCGAGGCAACCAAATTAGAGACGACGCCGACTTTGCCCATAACCCTCGGCGGGTTTACTTTATTATCTTCGCCAGGAATTCGCGCAGGCGAACCGTTATCTGGCGGAGACGGTTGCTTTCGATGAGGAGCGTTTGCCGGAGGATGCGGTGCTCGTAGAGCGGGTCCGCGGCGCATACCTCGCGCAGGTCCGCGGCCGCGAGCTTCAAGAATTTTACGGCCGTCGCGGCTACCGCGGAGACGTAGTGCTCCTTGTCGTCCATAACCGCGTTCAACGCGAAGACGTCCCCCGGTTGCCACCGGAATAAAACCAAACCCCGCTTCTCCTCTACCTTTTTTATGTAATCCACCTTACCCCGGACGACGATATAAAGGCCGTCCGCCGGCTTTCCCTCGACGACGACGCTCGCCCCTTTTTTCGCCTCGCCCGGGACGCAGCGCGAAGCCACCATCTCCAAACCCTTCCGCGGTAATGTCCGGAACAGTTCGCACCGCGCGAGTATTTCGATACGCTCTTCCACCGCCGCCTCTAAAGTTTACCCATCTTGTAGTAACCTTCGATCTTAGCCGCGGTAACGCGAACGCGCTCGCAGAAGGCGAGGACGATCGCCCGGAGCAATTTGTTGGCCACGGGCATATCCTCAGCTATCAGGCGGTCGAAGGCTTTGCGCTCGAGCCACAACAGCCGACAGCGGCCGCGCGCGTAGACCGAGGCCGAGACGGGCGCCGATTCGATAAGGGACATCTCGCCGAAGAAATCGCCTTCCTCCAACAGCCGTATCTCCTCGGTCCCGGCGCCGGAGATCTCCGTCGTAACGGAACACTTGCCCGAGGCTATGAGGTAGAGCCTCTCGCCCGGGCTGCCCTCCGCGATTATCAGGCGGCCGTCCTCGTAGGCCCCCTCGTCCGCGGCGACGCGCACCATGTCGAGCTCCTCGTCGGAAAACTCGCCGAAGAGGCGGTTCTTCCTCAGCTCCTCGCGCGCGATCATCGCTCCCGCCGGAGGAGGCGATTGAAGTCGGCGCGTATAAGCTCTCGCAGATGTTTGTCCATAAACGGGCGGCCCTCGCCCGAAACATTATAGTATGAAAACTAACCTTTTAAGTCAATCAAGCCGTTAAGAAAAGCCCCCCTATTGCGGGGGGCCGCCGGCGTCTCGGGACTCGGGGGGCTGTTTGAAAAAGGGCCCCTCGAGGTAGCGCCGCTCGAGTTTTTTCGCCAATATCTTCAACGTCGCGGTTATGGGGACCGCGGCGAGAAAGCCGATGACGCCGAAGAACTTCGCGCCTACGAGCATCGCGATCATCGCGACGACGGGGTGCAGGCCGACGCGGCGGCCTACCACGCGCGGCGCCAATATGTGGCCGTCGAATATATTCACGACGACGTACAGCAGCAGCGCCCAAAGGAGGCGCGTTCCCACGTCCGGGCCCATCAGTATGACGATTACGGCGGGGAGGGCGCCGATGTAGGTACCGACGTACGGGACCATGTTCGCGAAGCCCGCGAATATCCCCAAAAGGAGGGCGTACTCGACGCCGATGATGGTGAGGCCGACGGCGACGAACGAGGCTTCCACCGCGGAGACGATGAATTGGCCTCGGATGAAGCCGGCGAGGACGCGGTCGATCTCAGCGTAGGTGGCGACGGCCTCGTCGACGAAACGGCGCGGGATGCGTTCGCGGACCCAGCGTTTGATCTTGGGCATGTCGCGGAGGAGGTAGAAGGTGAAGATGGGCGTAATGATGATGTTGACGATGTGGGTCGCGAGCTTGGAGAGGGAGGTGACGAACTCGAGCGCGCGCGTGAAGAGGGCCGCGAAGAGGTCTTGCGCGTGGCCTATGAGGTTGTCGACGAGGGGTTTAACGTACGGCGAGGGCTCGTATTCCTCCAGCTCGACGAGCCACTCGTTGGCGCGGGCGAAGCCCTCCTCGATGCGGCCCGGGAGGTAGCCGAGCGTCGCGACGAGCCTGGTTATCTGGCCGATTATGGGGGGGACGATTACGAGGAGGACCGCGGCGACGGCCATAAGCGCGACGAGTAACAGGACGAAGGCCGCGAGGCCGCGCGGGACGCCCCGTTCCGCGAGGCGCCGCACGATGGGCGACAACAGGTAGGCGATGACGAACGCGGCGACGAAGGGGAACAAGAGCTTCCATATAAGGGAGAAGAACCAGACGACCGCTAAGCCGGCGACGAAGTAGCCGACGCCGCGCGCCCAGGGGACGCG
Source organism: uncultured bacterium (assembly GCA_964631855.1). Taxonomy (GTDB): domain Bacteria; phylum RBG-13-66-14; class B26-G2; order WVWN01; family WVWN01; genus WVWN01. Next base: position 7,891 of record CAZWAM010000083.1, read on the forward strand.
CATCCCGAACGCCACGACGACGACGAGGAGCGCCAGGAAGAGCGGCGTCAGGACGTCGGTCACCGCGGCGAGGTATTGCCAGACGAGAAGGGCGAGCAGGACCAGAAGCAGGACGCCCCGGAATATCTCGTCGTATTTGCCGGTGAACTTCGCCATAATCGCCGTTAAAAAGCGGGCGTCAGGTACGGCGACCCGACGCCGTCGTCTTAGCGGGCGAAGGGATTCGAACCCTCGACGTCAAGCTTGGGAAGCTTGCATTCTGCCCCTGAATTACGCCCGCATATTTTACTTTTTTATATATAACATAATTGCGGCGCGAGGGCAAAGCAAAAGGGCAGAAGGGCCGGGAATAATTTTTCGTAAATTACTAAATTCTTATACCGCGGCGCGTCGACTTGTGATATTGTGGTTTAAGAGAAACTAAGGGCAACTTAGAGAACACCGACGGAGGGAGGCGGTACGAGCTAAGCGAAAGCATAATGACTAAGTTACGGATACTCGTTCCGGACGGCACACCGGCCGCCGAGGAGAAGCGGCTCGAGGTCCCCGTTTACACCGCCGAAGAGCCTTCGGCCCGGTTGGCATAAACGACCTCTCCAGGACTTAGGCGTTCCCGTTCGCCTAATTAAAATAGGCAGAAACAAATGCCAAAAAAGAAAAAGGGTAAATTACCTAAAGCTAAAATAAAGGGGCGGTACAAACAACGTTCGGTGAAAGGGCGAATCGAAGCATTCTTCCTCGATAATATCGGTAAAGTAGTTTCCCGGGAACAATTAGTAAAAGTAGCTAGAGACCCGGAAACGGGAGATGATCGGGAAAACTGGCACCAACGGTTATCGGAACTACGTACGGACGAGGGTTACACTATACTTTCTTGGCGCAATCGCGGGGACCTGGATGTTAGCGAATACTTAATGCCCCACCCGCGTAAAAGGCGGAAGGCTGTTAAAAGGGTAAAAATAAGTTTGGAAGCTTGGGCGAAGGTATTAGAAAGAGCCGATTACTCGTGCGAATGGGAAGAAGAAGGTATTGTTTGCGGATTAAAGGAAGGCGATGTAGACCCGATAGGCGGAGGAACGGTTAGACTGACTCCAGACCATAAAGCGCCCCATTCTACGAGAGCACGAATAAACCCCGAAAACCCACACGAATGGCAAGCGCTTTGTGGAAGGCACCAAGTAATGAAGAAGAACTATTGGGACCACCTTAGCGGGAAATTAAACGTATACGCGAT
>CAZWAM010000084.1:0-8759 GCA_964631855.1 uncultured bacterium
GGCCGCCGGCGAACAACCGCCCGCGAGCAACGCGGCAACGGCGCCGGTCAGAACGTCGCCCGTGCCGCCGCTGGCCAGGCCCGGGTTGCCCGTGGGGTTCAGCCACGTCTCCTCGCCCGGCGCCGCGACCACGCTCAGATAACCTTTCAAGACGACGGCCATCCCGGCCCGCTCGGCGAGTTCCCGCGCCCACCGCAGCCGGTCCCGTTGCACCTCGTCGACGCTTACGCCGAACAGCGTAGCCATCTCGCCGGGGTGAGGCGTCAGTACGCCCTTAAGCCGCCGCCGCGTAAAGCCCTCCAGGCCGAAGAGATATAAACCGTCGGCGTCCACGACGACCGGCGATTTGACGCGTTCCGCTACTTCCGCGAGTAGAGCCCGCGTAGCGGCCGCGCGGCCGAGGCCCGGGCCAATTGCGACGGCGTCCGCCGCGGCGAATTTCCCGACGACCGCCGCGGCGCCGTCGGCCGCGAGCGCGCCGTCGTCCGTTTGCGGCAAGGGATGCGATAAACATTCCAACGCCGCGGCGCTGAATATAACGTCGAGCTCGGCCGGCAGGCCCACCTCCACCAACCCCGCCCCCGAGCGCATACACGCCCGGCCCGCGAGGACCGCGGCGCCGCCCATGCCGCGCGAACCGGCGAGGATGTAAACCCGGCCCGCGGCGCCTTTGTGCAAATTTCGGGGCCGCGGCGGCAGCAGCGCCGCCACCTCCTCTACGGCGGGCACGCGCGCCACGTAGCCCGGCTTCTCGCCCGATGGCTCGAACGATAACTCCTCGAGAGCGCACCTCGGAAAGCCGATATCGGCGACGTGTATTTCGCCCGCGTACGCCCGCGCCGGGTACTGCAGGATTCCCACTTTGGGCGAACCGAACGTTACCGTGGCGTCCGCGGCCACGGCCACGTCCGGGACGGCGCCCGTCGCGGCGTCGACGCCCGACGGTACGTCCACCGCGACCACGGGCGCGCCGGCCCGGCCCAGTATTTCCGCTACCTCCCGGAAAGCGCCCGAGAGGCCGCCGCGGCTGCCGGTCCCCAACATGGCGTCGAGGACGACGCCCGCTTGCCCAACGTCGCGGGCGAACCTTCGGCGTCCGTACTCCTCCACCCGGCCGCCGCACTTCACGAACAGCTCGTAATTTAAAAGGGCGTCCCCCTTTAGCCGTTCCGGCGGCGCGAGCAAGTACACGGCGACGTCAAAGCCGCCATCCCTCAAATACCTCGCGGCTACGAAGCCGTCGCCGCCGTTGTTCCCCGTACCCGCGGCGACCACAACCAGCTCGCCTTCTGTCAGCTCCGCGGCGACTTTGGCCACCGCGGCCCCGGCCCGGTCCATCAGGACCGACGACGGTACGCCCAACTCCCGGATGGCGCGGCGGTCTACCTCTCTCATCTGCTCCGGCGTTAGCACTTTCACGCCCCGATTATAAGCCTTCGCTTTTGTTACGTCAAGAATATCTTGCCGTGTAACTGCCGGTTGTGGTATTTTTAACCAAAGAAGCGTTAACCGTGTTCGAAATAGAAGTCAAACACGCGGGCGGCTCGTATCGCGTTCACGGCGAGCGCGGCGCCCTCGCGCGCGCCGGCAAAATCTTCCGCGGCGCGGCCCCGGACGCGGGCCGGGCTTTGATCGTGACGGACGAGCATATCCGACCGCTCTACCTCAAGGCGCTCGTACCGGCCCTCGCCGAAGCCGACTTCGACGTGAGTTCGGCGACGGTAGCCGCGGGTGAAGAAGCCAAAAGCTTCGAGTACCTCGCGGGCTTTTACCGCGAGTTCGCGGCCGCGGCCTTTACCCGCGCGGACCTCGTGGTCGCGTTCGGCGGCCGGAGCGTGAGCGAGGTCGCGGGCTTCGCCGCGGCCACTTTCAAACGAGGCATACGCTGGGGCGTCGTACCCACGACGCTCCTCGCTCAAATCGACTCTTGCCTGGGTGGTAAAGTGGGAGTGGATTTCGACGGCGTTAAAAACCAGGTCGGGACCTCCTACCAACCCGTCGCCGTAATTGTCGACGGCGAGCTGTTGACGACCTTGCCCGCGAAGTACCTCTCCGCCGGCCTCGCGGAAGCGGTCAAGTACGCCGTACTCGAGGGCGAGGAGCTCTTCTCGTTCTTGGAGAACAACGCGGCGGGCCTACTCCGCGCGGCGCCCGAGCTCGACGACGTTATCGAACGCGGCCTGTCTTATAAAGCCGCGGTCCTACGCGCGGACGGAGGGGACCGCGGCGAACAATACCTCCTAAACTTCGGCCACACCTTCGGGCGCGCTTTCGAAAGCGCGAGCCGTTTCGCCCTCAACCGGGGAGAGGCGCTGGCAATCGGGATGGTGTACACCGCCCTCCTCGCCGAGCTGCGAGGGGAAATCGATACCGAGACGGTGATACGCTTGGCGACCCTCCTAAGGCGGTTCAACCTCCCCACGTTCCTTCCCACTATGAATTTGACCAAAACCCTCGAGGCCCTGGTCGCGGACAAAAAGACGCCCGGCGCCGAAATCTACGTAGCCTTGCCGCGCGGCATAGGACGGGTCATCATCGAACCCGTGCCGATACGCGCCGCGGCCGAACTCTTACCGCAAATACACCACCTGGCCCGAAGTATGACGTAAGGCCGGGGGCCGCTCGGCCGAACTTGCACCGAATCTACTTCAAAATGATAATGGCAAACCGGCCCGAAAACGACAAGCCAACCCTCAGCGTAATATTTCCCACGTTCAACGAAGAGGCGAACGTCGCGGCATCCGTGGAACGCGCGCGGGAGGTATTGCGTGCACACTTCGACGATTTCGAGATCGTTATCGTGGACGACGGCTCGAGCGACCGAACGCCCGAGCTAGCCGATGAGTTGGCGGCGAAATACGCCGAGGTGAGCGTGATCCACCACGACCGCAATTACAAACTCGGAAGAACCCTCCGCACCGGTTTCGACGCCGCGACCAAAGAGCTCGTCTTCTATACCGACGCGGACCTGCCGATCGACTTCCGCAACATCCCGCGCGGCGTGGAACTACTGGTGCGCGACGGCGCCGACGGCGTAACCGGCTACCGGACGGACCGGGGCGAAAGTTGGTGGCGCACGATCTACTCCCTCGTGTACAACCGACTCGTAAACGTCGTGTTCGGCCTCGGCGTCCGCGACGTGAATTTCTCCTACAAGTTATTTACGAAAAAGGCCATTCGGAAGTTCACCCTCACGTCCGAAGGGTCCTTCATCGACGCCGAGCTCCTGGCGCGGGCGAAGCTGGCGGGGATGCGGGTAGTAGAGATGGCCGTCCCTTACTTCCCCCGGCGCGCGGGCCGCTCGACGCTCGCCAAGCCGGGCATCATACTTAAAATATTGGCCGAGATGAGCCGGTTTTGGTGGAAGGAGTGGCGGCGGCGCGGCCGCGGCTAACACGGCCTTATCAACCGAAACCGGCCCCGAGCGGGGACCGACGAGATATGCGCGAATTGCTCACGTACGTCGTACTCGCCGTCCGCGCCGCAGGTTGCGAATAACCGGCCGGCAAATAAAGGCTTGTTGACCAAATAATCGGTTTGTGATAGAATTTAAAAGAGGATAAATAATGCTACGCGAATCTAAGCCGGGACGGAAGTGATGGCCTTTCGTATTTTTGACGCGCTTTTCGTCGTGGTCCTCCTCTTGGCGGCGGTCGCGATATTAGCCGCTTTTTACTTCGTCGAACCATACCCGGTGCTAATAGTGGCCGCGTTCGCCGCCGGCGCCACGGCGTTCTTGTACTTGACGGTCCGCGTCAAGCTGGGCGGCATCGTGGCAACGGTGGAGCGGCGGCTGGCCGACCAGGAGGAACAGGCGGTAAAACACCGCGAGGCCTTGGATAAATCGTTCGCGGACATCGAACGTTTAACGCGCACCATGCGCGAGCAGGTGACCGCGGCCAACGAAAAGAGCTCCCGCGAAAACGAGGCGTTGCGAGAAAACGTTAATAGCGTCATATCCAAATTCAACGCGCAACTCGAGACGATGGCGGCTACGGTGGACGAGTGCAAAGGGGTATTCGATAAAAAGGCGGCCGTGCTTCACGAGCGCGCGAAGGCCCTGGAGAACAGCCGCGAGGAGATCGAAAAGTCACTGCGGAGCCTGAAAGAAGAGTTCGACGCGTTCGTCTCCGACGAGCAACATTTCCGCGAAGTCATAGACGCCAGCCTGGCGGAGCGTGTATCCTACTTGGAGGACTTCATCCGCGAGAAACGTAAAAGCCTTCAGATTTAAAGAGGGATGACGGAAGAAGCGAAAAGCGACGAAATCCGGGCCACGGTCCTCTTCGTGGACATCATAAACTCCACCGGGATCTCGGGGGTGCAGGACGCGGCCACCTATAACCGGATGCTGACCGAATACCAGTCGCTGATGTTCGACGTCGTCGTAGACCACTTGTTACGGTACCGTTACGTACCGCGGCGAAGCATGTCCGGGCGCGGCGTAGACATCCGGACGGGCGAAGACTACGAATGGGATATCGAGGGCGACGAAGTTCGAGTATTCTTCTACTCCGAAAATACGGACTACGACGTCCGGTCGGCGTTGCAGCTCGCCCTGAAGATGAAACTGGTCTGGCTTACGTCGGACTTCAACCACGCCGCGTTCGAAGACAAAGGCCTGGTGTTCGACGCCGGCATAGGGATACATACGGGCAAAGTAATTCGCGAAACGAAAGACTGGCGCATACGAAGCCGCGACACCGTCCCCCGCATCGACGGTTTCGCCATAAACATCGGGAAAAAAATCGAGGGTTTCTCGCGCGCGGGACAGATCTACAAGTTGTTCGTAAGCGGCAACGTCCGTTCGATACTCGAGCAACACAAGAACTTCGCGATCAAGTTCTCCTCCGACAGGCAACAAAAGCTGAAGGACTCGGCAATAACCATAGCCATCTTCGAAGTCGTATCGTTTCTCGACCACGAAGTCTTCGTCTTCCTTCCGGAAGCCCTTAAAAAGCGAACCATCGACCGCGTGCTGGAACTCGTCCAGACCGCCCACCTCCGCCGCGACCTCTTTTGGCTATACCTGTTGGTCATGAGGTACTGGTTGGTGGACGTTACGGGGAAGGACGAATCGCGCGACGCCGCGGATCGGATAATCCGTCTGGGGTCCGCCATCATGAACTTCGCCCTGCAATTCAGCAAGCCGGAGCAAACCTACCTGCGCGATTACCTGTCGTCGGTCAACAACATGGTCGCGCTCGCGTATACCGCGCGCGGCCTGGAGTCCGACGAGATCTTCGCGCGGAAGATATTCAATACCACCTTGAGTAAGATCGACCGCCAAAACATACCGGCGCGCCTGCACCTCGCCCGGTACCTGCTCGAAGCCGGCGATTTCAAAGCCGCCACCAAACACTGCGCGGACATACTGATGCTCGACCCGGGTAACCCGACGGCAAAAGCGATCATCAACAAAGCGGCGGGCGAAGCCGCGCGACAAGGCGGCCCGTCGGGAGGGTAGGCGCGGCGATGAGCAGGTCCGTTTACGTTCTGGCGTTGTTTTTGACCCTCGTGGCCCTAAGCGGCCTCGCCCTCGCCGAAACCGGCCCCCTCCCCAAGGGCGTTATAAAACCCAAAAGGGACGGGACCGTTCCCACCGCGGTGTGGCTCGCCGAGTGCGCGACCCTCTTCGAAGAATTCGTAAAAGCACGGCAAGATTTGGACGAGCTCGTCGAAGCGGGGGGCTTTGCCGCCGACCCCGCGGGGTTGGAAAACGCCATCAACCGGCAAACGGTACCCGCGGCAAAGGCCACGGTCGATTTCTGCACGGCCTACGCTCCCGATACGAAGTGGGGCGAGCAACTCCGGCTCGAGATCATCGACGCCACCGTGAGCTCTCTTGCCGCGGACGCCCACGTCGTAGACGTATTGGAGGGCAAGGCCGAGTCGAAAGCGCCCATCGTCAACGTCCTCGCCGAACAAAAAGAGATACGCAACGACCTCATCGCCGAGGTCCACCGTCGAATCTTAAACGCCCCCAAAAAGTATCGCCTTAAGCCGGAAGAACTGACGCCTTCGCGCGAATACTACTTCCAAGACTTTCGCGAACGCGGCCGTCCCTAAGCGCCGCACGAACAACGGACCCTCAGCTACCGTGCGCACCGGCGCGAAGGGATAAACAAGCTCGCGAAGTAACAAAGACAGTAAAGCGCAAAGTCAATAGGGGCCGGTTCGGGGACGGCCCCGCGCCTATGAAGCGCTACGTCACGCGCGAGCTCGCGGCCGAGTTACGGGGCCTCATCCCCGGCACCGAACTCGGCGAAATCGTCGCCGAGGAATTCCTACCCAAGGCGAAAGAACGATAACCTGGAGAGGACGGGAAGATGGAATCGCTTGCGAGAGCGGCGGCGTACGTCGTCGCGGCCGGGAAGGCCCATCATCGCCTCGAGCTCAGCTTAGCCGGGGGCGACGCATCCCGGGCCAAGGCCGACCTCGCCGCCGAGGTAACCGCGGCGCAAAACGACGACGGCTCCTTCGTAGGCGCCCACGCCAAAAACGAACCGGGCAGCGTCCCCGTAACCGCCTCGCGCGTGGAGTTGCTCGCGCGGGCGGGGGCGCCGGAAGCCGCGAAGAAAGGGGCGAGTTGGCTTGCCGCGATGCAGCGACGCGACGGCGGCTTCTGCGAAAACCCGGCGCTAGCCGCCAACCTCAAGCCCGAGTGGGAATGGTTTTCCGCGCGAAATTCGGTAACGTGGATAACGGGCGACGCTATTGTCGCGCTCTCGGCGGCCGGCGGCTTCAACGAAAACATAAATCGCGCGCGCTCCCTTCTATTGCGCACGCGAAACAAGGACGGCGGCTGGCCCGGGCAGGTCGCCGAGGACTACCCCGACCGAACCGATTTGTGGACGATTCCCGGCGTGGTCTCAGGCCTACTCGCCGCGGGCATCGCGCCCAATCACGACATCTTCGCCGGCCTGCCGGGAGCGCTCGCGCGGCTGAAAGGCCGGTGGCGTAACCCCGTCGAAAACCCGCTGCCGGCCCTCCTCGCCCTCGGCCGGCGCGCGGCCGACGCCGACGTCCAAGAATGCCTTAAACTTTTAGCGGAAACGCAGAACGCCGACGGCGGCTGGCCTTACCTCGCGGGCGACGGATCGCACCCCGACCCCACGACGGCGTTCTTCGTCCTACTCGCGAAATATCGATTATCGCCGGCGCCTTAGAACCCGCACCAGCCGCGTTAGCTTAGATACTCCCGCTCCCAGACATCGTCGGCCAGGAAGCGGAAGTCGTCGCCGTAAGCGGCGAGGCGCCGCGCATATTCTTCATCGCCGAGCGCCGCCGCGGCGGAATCGTCTATGGGTTTCGCGCCGCTAAGCTCGATAGCCTCCCGCAGAACCCGATAGTGGTCGCGGTTCACGCACGGCGCGATCCAATCGCCATTCCTCCCGCATTCGTGGTCGTACCCGTATTCTTCCTGCCACCGGCGGATATCCGTGAATAAACCCGACTCGAGAACCTCGCTTAGGTCGCCGCCCCGGGCGAATATCTCCCGCACGTTCCCGGCGGCGTAGGGCACGAATACGCAAGGCGTAGCGTTGCCGTGCCAGTCTATGTAGAGGTACCCGAACGGCCGCCCGGCGGCCATACAGCCGTTCGTAACCGGCCCCGAGTTCCAGAAATCGACAGCGAGCAACCGTTCGTCCCTTACCATTTCAACAAGGCGGCGGTACATCCTCAGCCGTTGTTGGGGCGTCACCATCAGCTCCAGCGCGGGCGCCCGGCCGATGGGCATATACTGGAAAATCCAACCGTATATCGCCCCTTGCTTCCGGAAAAAGAAATCGGAGAACTCACGCCCCATAACGACTTCGGCGTTATCGCGGACGACGGTAACCGAAATTCCGAAAGGCACGCCGGCGCGGCGTAGGTCCTCGAAGGCCGCCAATATTTTATCGAAAACGCCCCGGCCGCGGCGGCGGTCCGTCTCGGCTTCGAACCCCTCGAGCGAAATGGCGGGCGTTATATTCCCGAGCTCCTCAAGCCGTCGCGCAACGTCGGCGTCGATGAGGGTGCCGTTGGTGAACATAATAAAGAATTCGTCCGGGAAATCCGCGGCGAGGTCGAGTATGCCCTTGCCACCGTCGTCCCATAAAAAAGGCTCGCCGCCGGAAATCACCGTGAAGAAGGAACCCCACAACCGGCGCTTCTGCGAAAGCACCTCGGCCACGACGTCGTACTCGAGCTGCGCTGCCGCGCCCGGTCGCGACGCCGCATAACAACCCTCGCAACTCAGATTACAACGTTGCGTCGGGCTTATAGTTACGAAGAACGGCGGCCACCGACCGGTCGTCTCCTTCACGCGGCGAGGGCCTTCGTTCAAAAGGACGTTCTCCACGAAAACCTTGAACAGGCGGTTTACTACGTGTTTGGAAAACGCTCCCCGCCTTAAACCGCGGTCAACGCTGTGGAGGATGGCCGCCATCATATAGTATTTATCGCGCTGGATTCCCGGCGACCGGCCGATGGCATCTTCCTCTACCACCTTCTTGTACAATAACTTTTCGATGAGCGGAACCGCCGCGGCGCGGACCCGCCGGTTCATCACGAAAGCCCGGAAGAGGTCGCAGAACGACTCCCGCTCGTAAAACTTACGTAGTACCGACAATACAATACACCTCGCTGCTTCCCGAACCCTCGTACCTCCCCCATATTATAAAAAAATTATCTCTACAGCTCAATATCAATTTATAACCTCGGGATGGCTCGCCGCCGGCATAGCAAAATCAAGGTTCGGAAAAAAGCGCCGACAC
>CAZWAM010000085.1:0-8660 GCA_964631855.1 uncultured bacterium
CAAACGCTTCCCTCGAGCCGGCTACTCGTCCTTCGGCGGGGAAGCTTGGGAACGCCGCCGCGCCGCGCGCCGGGACAGCGCGTTGCTCGGCCCCCGCAGCGCCACCGATAGTTTGTTGACGAGCCCCGGTACGACGACGACCCGCCTCCCTTCCAACGCCCGCAGCGACGCCTCCACCACCGCCTCCGCCGTTCCCCACATAAACCCGGGAAGCGGCGGCGCGCCCGTCCCGCGGAACTCCTCGGTGCCATAAAAACCCGTGCGCGTGAAGCCCGGGCACAGCGCCTGGACCTTGACCCCCGTGCCCGCGAGCTCGAGCGCCAGACACTCCGAGAACGAAATCAGGAAGCCTTTCGTCGCCGAGTAGACGACGTTGCCGCCGGAGGGGAGAAAAGCCGCGATGGAGGAGACGCTGATTACGGCGCCGCGGCCGCGCGCGACCATCGCCGGCAGCGCGGCCCGCGTTAGCCGCACCGGGGCGACGACGTGCACCTGGACCATTCGTACCGAGGCCTCGACGTCGACGGAGGCGAAGGAGCCCGAAAGGCCGAAGCCGGCGTCGTTGACGAGGAGTGCGAGGTCCCGTTCCGAGGCGAGCCTATGCTCGAGCCGCGCGACGTCGTCGTCGCGGCTTAAGTCCGCGCCCAACGCCTCGGCCGAAACGCCGTACTCGCTCGCCAGTTCCGAGGCGAGGGCTCGCAGCTTCTCCTCCCGCCGCGCGACGAGCAAAAGGTCGTAGCCGCGGGCCGCCAGTTTACGCGCGAAAACCTCGCCGAAGCCGCTCGAGGCGCCGGTGATCGCAGCCATGCCCTTTTTTTCCGTAGCCATACTCCTCCTCTTCCGCCGGCGCAGCCGGCCCGGTTAAAGGCAGGCGCCGAGGGCGAACAAGGCCGCGGCCCACAGGAATATTATCGCCGCGCCGGCGTACGACAATATGACTTTAACCATCGTCGTTTCTCCGCTTAAGGCCGCCACTGATACTTTTTCAAATCTACCCGGCCCTCTCTGTCGACCGTGACGCCCTCCGCCTCGAGCAGCGCCTTTTGCTCGTCAAAACCCGCGCCCGTGAGCGAGATCGTCCCGCGGCTGTTGATGACGCGGTGCCAGGGGAGCTTCTCCTTCTCCCACAAAGTATGTAGGACCCGCACGACCTGGCGCGCGCCGCGCGGGTTCCCCGCCATCGCCGCGAGCTGGCCGTACGTCGCGACCTTGCCGCGCGGGATGCTCCTGATCGTTTCGACCAGACGTTGGGTGTACGTCTTCGCCGTCACTTCCCGGTCGCCTTCGGTTTTATTAAAAGAATTCTCTCAACATCGCCCATGTCCTTGAGCGATTTTACTTTAAGAAAGAGCCACCGGCCGTCGTGGTAGCGGTGGGCCTCGTCGATGGCCGCGCGCGTGCTCTCGCCCGGCGCCGCCTCGCGCGCCCTACGCCTCCGTCGCGACGAACTCGCGGCCGTCGCCGTGGCAGACGAGCTGTATTACCTGCCGCCCCGCGAGCACCGCGCTCGGCAGGCCTCCCCCCGGCATTACCCACTGGCCCGCCATCCAGAAGTTCGCCAGGCCCGGCAGCGTCTTCTCCATTCGCAGCGTGAGCGTTCGGGGGGAGAACTGCCACCCCTCGTACGTCCCCTGCCAGTTGCCGGTGTAGCGCTCGAACGTCGCCGGCGTCGCTACGTCGCGCACCTCCACCTTGTCTTTAATCCCCGGGAAGCGGCGCTCGAGCTCGTCGAGGACGGCCGCGGCGACGTGGTCCTTCTGCGCCCGGTAGCGGTCGCGTTCCGAATCGCGCAACCTCTTCCAGTAATCGTAGTTCGATTCGAACATGACGGTTACGACGGTCTTGCCCGGCGGCGCGAGCGTGGGGTCGAAGTTGTACACCCGGAGCGACGCCCGCTTGACCTCCTCGCCCGCGACCTGCAGCGGCGACGCGAAGTTGAAGGTGAGGTAGTGGGGTGCGTCCTCGAGCGTCCCGTCGACGCCGAACGAGAGGTAGACCAGCGGCGTAAAGATGGGCAGGTCGTCGTAGTAGCCGCGGACCTTGTCGTCCACGTAGCAGCCTTCCAGCATGTCGAAGATCGTCGCCCGGCCGTCGGCGGCGGATACGACGAAGTCGGCGCGGTGCTCGGCGCCGTCCGCCAGCCGAACGCCGGCCGCGCGGTCCTCCTCCACCAGGACCTTCTCGACCCGGGCGCGGTAACTAACGTCGCCGCCGAGGTCCAGGTACCTCTTCTCGATTCTTTTGGAAAAGGCGAGCGAGCCGCCGACGGTATACCCGGCGTTGCGGCGCCACATCCAGGCCAGCGTGGCGATGAGGTGGAACACGGCCGCGTCCGGCCAGAAGCCGTACTTCATCGCCTCCGCCAAAAGCGGGTTCTTAAGGCGGGCGCCGAAGTCGCGCAGCGAGACGCGGCCCCATTTCATAAGGAGGCCCATTTTGGGCAGCATCGCGCCGAACATCTTCAGCCGGTCGCCGAGGGTGTAGAGCTCGGGCGGCTTGTCGAGCGGCATCTCAAACGAGGCGGCGCGGCGTACGGCCCGGGTGAACTTTTGGATCGCGGACGCGTCCTCGGGCGCCAACTCGAGCAGGTGCTCTTGCAGGCGGTCGGGGTCGTTGTAGAACGTGACGGTCCGGCCGTCGGCGGCCTCGTACGCGAAGAACGGCTCGAAGTCTATTATCTCCGCGCCCTCCAGCGCTCCCACCTCGCGCCAGAACTTGTGGAACGCGCCCTCGCGGGAGCCGACGAGCCAGTGCAGGCAGCCGTCGAAGGTGTAGCGGCCGCGAGGCCACGACGTGCACAGGCCGCCGGGGCGCGTGTGCATCTCGAAGATGTGCGTTGCGTAGCCGTTCATCCGACCGTAGCACCCGGCCGCCAGGCCGGCGATGCCGGCGCCTATAATAGCGATTGATTTCTCGGCCATCTCGGCTCCTTCGATTAGGACGGATTCATTAGCGGCGTCTCTTCTAGTTACCGGTTCACTCAGCCGCCGGCGCGAGCGTCTCCGGATACCGCGCCAGCGCCTCGCGGACCTCCTCGGCGACGTCCTTCAGGAACTCGGTCTTGGCGAACGAGGCGTCGATGAGCGCGCGGTTGGCCTCGTAGCTGTAGTCGACGAATTCGCCGGTAACGTCGCCCCGGCCGGCGGCGTTCATATTAAAAATCTTGACGGGCGACGCCGCGGAGAAATCGAACGCCGCCAGCTCGAGCCAACGCGTATCCATGTTCTCCCGCGTCCGCCAGTATACGCGGCCGCCGGCGACGTCGTAGACGATGCGCCACTGCGAGTAGTCCGGCGAGGCGACGTCGTCCAGTACGGCCGCGGCGTAATCCGCGGCGGTCGCCGCGTCCTTGTAATCGATATCATAGCTCTCGAGCCAAGCCGCGGCCCGGGCGAACCTTTTTTCGGATGCTATCCCCTCGAGCTCGGCCGCATCCGGCGAAGCGCGCTCGTGCTCGAGCCAGAACGCCACGTCGTCCTCGTACGTATCGTTGGCGAGGACCGGCGCCGGCAGCTTCTCGCCGGTATGTATGACGGCCCCGCCCGCCAGGAACTCGACCGCGGCGCAGCTCCCGGCGGCGTCGGCGACGAGGTAGTGCAGCCGCGCCGGGTTGTCGGCGTAAATCCGGACTTCCTCTTGCGCCGCGACGACCTCCTCCACCGTCGCGCACGTGTCGAGCAAGTATTGCATCCACTGCAGGCAGTCGAGGGCCGGCCGCGCGTCCGGCTCCGGGTAGACGGCCTCGTCCAGCCACATGTTCTCGACCACCAGGCCCGCCTCGTTTATGCCGCCGAGGGGCAGCTCGCGGCCGTACTGGTTGAACGTGACGCTGCCGTACGTCGAGACCCAGCGCGCCGGGTTGTCGTCGCCGACCAGCGCCTCTTTCGCCATACCGCGCTTGTTGACGACCGCCAGCCCCTCGACCACGGTCCAGTCGTAGCTCTTGCCGACGACCGCCTCGTCGCCGGTGTAGATGTAAAACGTCGTGCAAGGCCGGGCCGCGGGAGGTACCAGCAGCAGCGACGAGACGAGCGCAAACGCCGGAAAGTGAAATAACGGCCTAATTCTCACGTTTACTTTCTCCTTCGATTCCTTATGGGATAAATTATAACAAAAAGGAGCTTCCGCGGAAGCCCCTTCCATACGACGTATCTAACGGCGCGGCAGGCGGGCGGAACGTCGGCGAATTTATATAAATAATTCCGACCAGCCGCGGCGGCCTAACGCCGCCAGAATAGGAAGTTGGCCAAGAGTACTAAGCCAACGACTAGCAGCACCAACGGCCACGTTATCTTTAAGGCGATAACGGCGCTCAGGCCGATGATCATCAGAATGCCGGCCCAAATGTAGTTACCTATCCCCGGCCGCGCGTACTTGGGCGATACCTCGCGCCAGAGCGCGCCGAGGAGCGCGAGCAGGCCGGCGCCGAAGAAGACCCAGTTCCAGGGGCCGGCGCTGCCGACTCGCGGCAGCCAGCCCTTGCTCTCGGCCGCGAATACCAGCCCCGCCCAGATGAGCACGCACGCCCAGTATAGACCCTGCAGGCGGCGGCGTTGTTCGTGCTTTCTCGCGACTTCCGGTTCCGCGTTCATATCTCCTATGTCTCCTTTCCGCGATTACGAGAAGCTACCATAGCGTAACTTATTAGCCGACGCGCCCAAGCCGCGGCGCGACGCGCCCCCGTTAATCTAAAATAAAAAGGGCTCGCGGACAAGCCCTTAATAACGCGAGGCGCCCGGGATGTCAATCCTGTTTAAACCGCCACTCGAAGCCGCGGGTGGCCTCTTCTCCGGAAACGACCAGCTTTATATACGGTGGCGGCTCGGCCTTCTTTTCGGCCTGGTTCCAGAACGGGTTCTCGAAGACGGCCTTGAAGGCGTGGGTATAGTGTAGGTAATGGGCCGGTATAAATTGGATAACATAAGGGGGGAAGTACCAAGAATCGGGAGCGCAAGCGGAATACTGGACGTTGATCGGCTCGAGCTCTTCGCCTTCGTAGAGTAAGTAGAACCGCCAGTAACCCTCCCCGGACTCGTCATAAAACGACCCGTGCCTAACCACGATTACGACGTCGAACGTTAAATACTTGCGGTGGAGCGTGCGTTCCTTTGTGACCTTCTTCTCGTACGCCGCGCCCACGCACTGGTCCAGGTTGCGCCGGACGTTGACGCCGGCGGCGAATAGCTCCCAGCTGTAGTACGTTACGTCGACGCTGTAAATCTGGTTATGGGTATAGGGCTGCCAGGAGACGGTGTAGCGCAGGCCGACCTTGTAGCGGTCGTCGCTGAGTCCGGCGGGGTCCTCCTCGGCCGATACGTATTCTAACTTCTTCGACTTGCTCCATTTAACACTATCTCCCGCCCCGGCGGCCGCGGCCGTCGCGAGCAGTAGAACTGTGAGTAACGTCCCGAGCCTCCGCATCGTCTTCCTCCCAAAAGTAATGCCCCGGAAAAGATTTGCGCCGGACAGGATTCGAACCTGCGACCTCCCGCCCCGGCGGCCACGGCCATCGCGACGCCGGCGACGCAGACCGGTTGCCTACCTGTTTTTGCCGTAGCCCCCGCGCCCGCGCTCGGCCTTATGCTCTTTCACTTTCTTTTTCGTTTTCTTCTTTTTCTTTCCGCCTTTTTGGTCCCTTCCGCGGTTTTTACCTTTAGCCATTCGTTCCTCCGTAACGCCGGCGTCGGCGACTTCGACGCGCTCGAGCGACTCGCGGTACTCGTCATGTCCGAAATAACCGCGGCCGGCTTGCCGTCGCGTACGACGACCGCCGGCCCGTCCTTTTCGAATTACGTTTCATACGCCGCTTCCCGCGCCTCCCCGGAACGCACGTATCGCTACTCGATTCGCGCCGGACAGGATTCTAAGCAATTAGCGGTAAGCCTCGCGGCGACGATTAACCCTATTTACGGCCGAGTACTTCATCTAGCGTTTTAAACTTAAGCGGCCGCTTTTTCATTTCCTCAAGTTCAGCCAAGTCCTCAGCGTCCTCGACGCGCTCGAGCAACTCCTCGAAGTCGTCGATGTCCAGTATGACGCGGACCGGCTTGCCGTCCCGCGTTACGATCTCTATCGGTTTTTGGAAGACCTTGGCCATCTTCGCAGCCTTAATATTCGCGCCGGACAGGATTCGAACCTGCGACCTACGGCTCCGGAGGCCGTCGCTCTATCCAGCTGAGCTACCGGCGCACTATGGGGTGGGCGAGGGGACTTGAACCCCCTACCTCCAGATCCACAGTCTGGCGCTCTCACCGGCTGAGCTACGCCCACCGTCGACTATCACACTATAACTTATTTTCGCGGGCGTGTAAAGCGCGCCCGCGAGATCCGCGCCCGGCAGGACTCGAACCTGCGGCCGGCGGCTTAGAAGGCCGCTGCTCTATCCGGCTGAGCTACGGGCGCCTCGAATTATTATAGCATATCGACGGCTTAGGGGAAGCGCTGTCGTAAACGAGACGTGAACCAACCACTACGCAGTTTCGGTTTCTATTCGGACTTCCAACAACCTTCCATGAATTGTCCGCCTAAGTGAATAAACTCGTCCGCCTCCCGGGTCAAAGCGCGCGCCCGCCCGGTGCCGAAATACGCCACCTTCACTTGTTTCCCCAGGCGTTTCACCGCCGCCACAAGGTTCGCGAAGTCGCCGTCGCCGCTAACCAATATGCATACGTCATATTGGTCGTCGAAGGCTGCCGCCAACATGTCTACGGTAAGGTTTACGTCGACGTCTTTTTCTACGTTCACGGCGTAACTCGCGCCGCAGGTCGCGCACGTCCTGGTTCGGGGCTCGAGCCGACCTAAATGGAGCGTTAGACCTTTTACCGTGCGTAAGTAATTGAAGAAGCGTTGCTGGTCCCGGTATTTCGCTTCGCCTTCGTCCCGGCGCCGAGGGGAATTATAATAGTGAGTATGAACCCAGCGGCCACCCTGGCTCAACTTTACCGAGAATTTTAAGAAATCTACATCGGTCCTATTAAGGTTCGCCTTGAGGCCGTGGTAAAAGTTGCTGCCATCAACGAAAACCATGACCCTTTTCATTTTTACCTCCCGATTAGAAAACCCGCCGTTGCCGAAGCAAGGGCGGGGATGTAATAGGCCCACCGTTGCCGAAACAAAAGTGGGGAGTTTATACGGTTATTTAATAACATAACTATTCGTTCTTGTCAACCGCGAACGACGGCTTAGAAGGCCGCTGCTCGAGCCGGCTGAGCTACGGGCGCCTCGAGAAATTATAGCATATCCGACGCCGCGGGGAAGGCCGCGAGGCCGATTTTTCCCTTGTCCGCGCCGCGTTTATGTATTACTTTATGTCTTACGAAGATTGACCAACCCCAGGAGGTATAGCCTTGAAGAAATCGCTCGCGCTCGCCGCGGCCTTTTTGTTGTTCGCGCTAGCGCTGTCTTGCGGCGACGACGAAAACGGCCCGGGCCCGACCCCCGCGCCCGGG
This sequence comes from uncultured bacterium, assembly GCA_964631855.1. Lineage (GTDB taxonomy): Bacteria > RBG-13-66-14 > B26-G2 > WVWN01 > WVWN01 > WVWN01. Next base: position 7,449 of record CAZWAM010000085.1, read on the forward strand.
TGGGAAAAGGTGAACGTGCACGTCGCGGCGCCGGCCGTAACCATTTCCATAGCCCTCGACGGCGACGGCGGCGCACATCTGGCGTTTGTGGACAACAGGGGCCCCTCAACGCTGGTTTACGCACATTTTTATAACGGCAGCTCGTCCATTAATGATTTTCGCTCGAGCGGCTTCGACGAAGGCCAAGACACCGCGCTCGCCCTCGACCGCGGCAACAACCCCCACGTCGCCTTCTACTCGGGCCGCCCGAATTATTACCTTTTATACAAAGTTATGGAGGGCGGCTTCATCCCGGTGGATTCCGGCGGGAAAGTAGGCCGCTGGCCCTCCGTCAAAGTGGACGGCGCCGGCCACCCCCACATATCGTATTACGACGTAACGAACGGCGACTTGAAGTACGCCCGCTTCGACGGCTCGAAGTGGCGCCTCGACGCCGTGGATACGACGGGCGATACGGGCTTATACTCCAGCCTCGGGTTGGATACGGGCGGCAACGCGCACGTCGCCTACTACGACCGGACCAACGGCTCGCTGAGGTACGCGCGGCGCGAGAAGGGGAAGTGGCGCTTCGAGACCGTTGACGGCGCGGGCGACGTCGGCAAGAGGCCGGCCCTCATCCTCGACGGCGCCGGCAACCCTCATATTTTATACAACGACGTCGGCAACGGCCGCCTCAAGTACGCCACGCGCGCCGGCGGGACGTGGCAAAAGACGTCGCTCATCTTCTCCGTCCGCGGCGACACGGGCGCCGCGCTGGCGCTGGACTCGTCCGGCCAGCCGCACGTCGCGTTTTACGACAGCTCGGCCAAGAACATCACGTACGCCCATAAGAGTGGCGGCGAGTGGGCCACGGACGTCGTGGCGGAGAGCTACGACCAGGGCGGCCGGTGCGGCCTCGCGCTGGGGAGTAACGACAAGGCGCACGTCACGTACTACGACAAGGCCGCCGGCCAGGTCGTCTACGCCTACGCGAAGTGAGCGCTGTTTTCGCGTATAACACCGCCAGTAAGAAACCCGGCCTTTGGGCCGGGTTTTTTTACGTAGCTTTTACGGTGTCGCCTCGAAGTCGGCGTAGGGGAGGAAGGTTTGCATCGAAAAAGGCGGCTTACGGGGCCGCCTTTATTTCCACTCCGCACGCTCCGCCTCAGTCCGCCCGGGCGACGAAGCGCTGGACGCGGGCGCCGTTGCACTCGACGACGTAGACGGTCCCGT
>CAZWAM010000086.1:0-8484 GCA_964631855.1 uncultured bacterium
AGGCCGTAGATGCGGCGGGCGTCGTCGCCGACGGCGGCGTAGGCTGAGTTGTCGGAGGCGGCCAAGGCCCGGAAGCCGGCGGGCGGGACGTCGACGCGGTCGCCGTGGCTCATCCAGACGACGAAATTTTCGGGGATGCCGTCGAATAGGGGGTGAGGCGACTTCACGTGCAGCGTGGCCGGGCCGTACTCGCGGGCCGCGGCCCGGGCGACTTCGCCGCCGAGCGTGGCCGTTATGTATTGCAGGCCGTAGCAGATGCCGAGGGCCGGGACGCCGAGGTCGAAGATGGCCGGGTCGGCGCGGGGCGCGTCGTCGGCGTAAACGGAAGCCGGCCCGCCCGAGAGGATGACGGCGCCGACGCCCTGCGCCACGAGGGCTTTTGGCTCCACGTCGTACGGCTCGATGGTCGCGTAGACGCGCTGCTCGCGCACCTTGCGCGCGATGAGCTGGGTATATTGGCTGCCGAAGTCGAGGACTACTACTTGAGGGCGCATTTAAACTCCGGCGACGTCGCGGTCCTTGGGGAACTCGACGTCGTAGTTGAAGGTCACCTTTTTCTTCTCGCCTTTTTTGAGCACGAGGTGCGCGACGCGCGTGACCATAGCGCGGTCGGCGTATACCGTGACGGCCGATATCTTCGAGTCGACGTTGCGAGTTCTCGGCTTAGGCGGGGCCGCTTTTTTACGTTTGCGCGTCGCCATTTTACCTCGCTACGGTTTTACCGAAGGCAAGGCCGACCAAAGCGCCTCCCCCGGCGAACCAGACCAGCGACTCGAGAAGCCAGGCCCACGCCGCGCCCGGCGGGATGTTTACCCTGATGGCGACGGCGACGGTCGCCGCGAACGCGACGCCGACCCAGATGACCAAGCCGAACAGGAAACCCCGGGCGGCGCCGGCGCCGGGCACGCAACGGCCGAATATCCAATACATGAGTGCGAATAACAAGCCGGCGCCGATGGACAGTAAGGCCATGTGGGTCGTCTGGGCCGGGTACGCTCGATAAATATTTTCTACGTAGGCGACGCCGAAGATGACGTCGTGGAAGAGCAAACCGATCGCTATTTTCAGTATTCCCGCGAGGACGCCGCCGATAATCCACCTCAAGAACTTCACGCCTCTGCCTCCTTCGTTTCCGTTAATCGTTTGCGTCGTCGGCCGTCTCCACCACGCTGCCCGCGCGGTAGCCGTCGAGGTCGAGGGTCACGAACTTAAAGCCGAGTTCGTGGAGTTTGGCCGTAACGCGCGCCCCTACTTCCGCTTTGGCCGCGCGGGGTATCTCTTTTACGTCGAGTTCGATTCGGGCGCACGGCCCGTAGTAGCGGCAACGTATCTGGTGAAAACCCAAGTCGGCCAGGGTTTGTTCCGCCTCCTCGACGGTTTTCAATTTTTCGGCGGTTATCACTTCGCCCGTCGGGAAACGGGAGGCCAGGCAAGCCGATTGCGGCTGGTCGAAGTTGGGCACGCCGTTGTCTCGCGCCAGCGACCGGACCTCCTTTTTAGTGAGGTTTACTTCGGCCAAGGGCGATATTATTCCCAACTCGCGCGCGGCCCTCGCCCCCGGGCGATGGCCCTCGAGTTCGTCGGCGGTGGTGCCGTCCGCGACGGCGGCGATGCGTTCCTTTTCCGCCAGTCGTTTAAGTTCCGCGAAAAGTATTTTTTTACAATAATAACACCGGTCGGGCGGATTGGCGAGGAAGGTGGCGTCCTCGGTTACGGCCGAGTCGACGAATGTTTGTTCCGCGGTGAGTATGCGGGCCGTGGCTTCCGCGTGTTCGACGTCGCGGGCCGGGAACGCGGGGGACCGCGCGGTTGCCGCCAGCACGCGGCCGGGGACCGCTTTTTGCGCGGCGGCGAGCAGGAACGTCGAGTCGGCGCCCCCCGAGAAGGCGACGAGGAGCGAAGGCAACTTCTCGAGGCGGGCGAGGAGCCGTTCGTATTTTCTTTCCGCGGGGGACGGGGACTGCTTCACGCCGCGACCTCGTCGATTACGCCGCCTCCGAGCAGGACGTCGTCCTCGTAGAAAACGGCGGATTGGCCGGGCGCTATCGCGCGCCGCGGCTCGTCGAAAGTTACGGCCCAACGTCCTTCCCCCGTCCGGCGCAGCGTCGCGGGCGCGCCCCGGTCGCGGTATCGGACCGCTACCGTCGCCCGGATTTCGTCCGCGGCCGGCGGGACCAACCAGTTTGCCCGGTCCACGTCGAACCGGCTCGAGGTCAAGGCCGGCCCTTCCGCAAGGACTATCGTATTCGTCGACGCGTCTATTTTTTTAACGTACATGCGCGTGCCGCGGGCCACGCCCAGGCCCCGGCGCTGGCCGACCGTGTAGCGCGCCAGGCCGGCGTGCCGCCCTAAAATACGCCCCTCTTCGTCGACGATGGGGCCCGCTTGGCCGCCCTCGCCCGCGCCCTTCTCGACGTAGTCGGCGTAGGGGCCGTCTTCGACGAAGCAGATGTCCTGGCTCTCCGGTTTATCGAGGGCGACGGGCGCTACCTCGCCGAGGAGCGTCCTCACCTCCGTTTTCCGGAGGGAACCGAGGGGGAACCGAATTCGGGCGAGACCTTCGCGCGGCGTCCCCCACAGGAAGTACGATTGGTCCTTCGCGGCGTCGGCTGCGCGCCGGAGTACGTACGACGAGCGTGCGTCGTCGTACTCGCGTATGACGTAGTGGCCCGTTGCGAGCTCGTCGAATCCCATGGCCCGGGCCCGGCGCAGCAAGTAATCGAACTTGATAACGCTGTTGCAGCGGACGCACGGGTTGGGCGTACGCCCGCGGGCATATTCGGCGACGAAGTCGTCCACGACGGCCCGCCGGAATTCCTCCCGGTAATCGAAGACGTAATGCGGGATGCCGATGCTCCTCGCCAACGCCGCGGCCTCCTTTACCGCCGAGGGGGAGCAGCACGACCGTCCGGACCGCCGCCGCGAATCGTACAGGCGCAGCGTCGCGCCGACGACGTCGTATCCCGCTCGCTCGAGTATTAACGCCGCCGCGGCGCTATCGACGCCGCCCGACATAGCTACTAATATCTTTGGGGCCATGGCGGTTTACTTTCTTTCTAAAAAATATCACACGCTCGGGGCCAAGTCAACGGCGCGCGGATTCATGCCGGCCTGCCCTCGAGCCGGCCTTGCGCCTCGGCGTTCGCGCGTAAGAAATCCCCGGGCGGGCCGGGGCTTGGCGGGCTCCGCGGTTTATAAATTTGAAATCTAGTCGAAACGCCGGCGGTACTCTTCCAACTTTTGAGCCGCGACCAGGGGGTCGACGCGTTCGTACGCTTTGGCTATACGGAAGAACGCGCGTTTTTCGCCGGCGTCGAGTTTCGTGACCTCGCCGTAGCGGCGGATGGCGGCGCCGTAGTCGCCCTTCAAGGCGGCTATGGCCGCGAGGTCGAAGAGCGCGCGTTTATTTTTAGGGTCGTACGCCAGGGCTCGGGCGAGCTCTTCGGCCGCGAGCTCGTATTCGCCCCGCCGGTAGTAAATTTCGGCGCGGGCGCACCTCGCTTCCGCGACGTAGGGGAATACGTCCAGGAACTCGTTCACGTATAGCTCGGCTTCGTCGCAGTGGCCCGTCTCGAGGAGGGCCTCCGCGAGATAGTAGGGTGCGGCACTTTCGCCCGCGGCCATGGCCTTTTTGAATTTCTCTATTGCCAAAGGGAGTTCTTGCCTGGCGAGTTGTATCTGCCCCTGTATCAAGAAGCAGCGGCCGGTAACGTCGTCCGGTTCGGCCGTCAGTAATTTGAGGGCCTTATCGGGAGCGCCGCGCCTCGCCCAACCGGCAGCGAGAGTTGTCAGTGCCGGCGCCGGGAGCGCGGAGGTCGGCTCGCTCATAGCCTCCGCCAGGACCGTGACCGCGCGGCCCTCGTCGAGGGTTTCGAGGCAAGCCGCGGCGCCGCTCCAGGCCGGTGCGGAGGTGGGATCGTTGACGAGCGCCCGTTCGTAAAGTTCGAGCGCCTCTTCGTAGGCCCCTTGCCAGCGGCTTTCGTCGGCCGAAAATATGAGGTCGTCGCCCGCGAGGTCCGCGGCGGCCAGGGCGACCGAGATGGTCAGGGGGATTACGAAGAAGCTGGCCTTTTTAAGGTTTTTTCCTGGCACGTAGAGCGGTGGTGTGGCTTCGGGCGAACTCGAGGTACGGCCCCTCCGTAGCCACGTTAATAGCTTGGCCAAGGTAATCTTCCCATATAGATAGGGCCACGCGTTGGTCTATCTCTTCGTAGGCGAGCGCGAGCCAATACAGGACGCCGACGTCGCCCGGCACAAGGGCCCGCGCTTCCCGATAGAACTTTATCGCCTGGACCGGTTTGCCGGCGTAATAGTAAGACAGGCCGCAGTTGAAGTTCGCGTCCGCCAAGGCCGGGTCCAACAACAAAGCCTCCTCGAAAGCTCGCGCCGCGTTAAGGTATAAGCCGAGTTTATTTAATATTACGCCTAAGTTGTAGTGGACTTCGGGCCGGTCGGGGTCGCACCGGGCGCACGCTTCGTATTCGCGACGGGCTTCTTCGAGGCGGCCTATTGCGCCGTAGCAGTAGGCTAAATAAAAATGAGGTACGAGGTCGTTCGCGCGGTCGCGGCACGTCGTTTGCAAGATGGCTATGGCTTCCTCCTGCCGCCCCGCCTCTATCAACCTTTTGGCTGCGGCGACTTCGGCGCTTGCGGGAGCGGCCGTCGCGCCGGCGAAAAGCATGGAGGCGGCGGTCGCCAGAACGACGGCGGCGCCCATTCGGGAATGGGAAAGAGCCCTGGTCATTTCGCTTTTTCCGAGGCGCCGGCGCCGATGTCTTCGAGGGTGGCTAAGTATTCCTTGGCCCGTTCCACCCACTTGGCCTCTTTCGGCATCGATTCGGCGATGGTTAAATAACGGTCCCACGCGTCTATGGCTTCTGCCACCTGGCCGCTCTGCGTCAGAGCGTAGGCGCAGTTGTAAAGTACGTCCGGCGCGTACGGATCTCCTTCCAGGGCTTTTTTGTAATTGGCAATGGCTTCGACGTAGTCTTCGCGCCGGTGGTATATCCGCCCCAGATTGAAGTAGGCGTCGGCGTATCCGGGTTCGACGGCAAGCGCTTTGCGGTAAGCCTGGATGGCTTTGTCAGGCTCGCCAAGATCGCTGTAACATACGCCTATGTTGAACTGGGCGACGACGTTCTCGGGGTCCTTGGCGAGGCAGCGTTCGAATTTTTCGATCGCCGCTTCGTAGTCTTCTCTTTTGTACTCGGCCTCCCCCTGTTTAAAGAGGTCGTCGCCCTCTTTTTTTTGTTTTATATAGTCTTTGGCGCCGTACGCCGAGGCCGCCAGCGCGAGGGCGACCGACGAGAAGAGCGCTATCTTAGCTGGGCGTTTTAACATAGACGTCCGCTTAGGGACCTTCCAAGACGCGGAGCCGTTGTTCGGCGGTGGCCCGGCTCGGGGCGAGGTCTTCTCGGCCTTCGGAATTGTTTAAAAACCGGCGGTAATAGTAGGCGGCTTCTTCGGCGTTCTCGTCGGCGTCGGCCAACGCGGCGAGGTTGTAATAGGGTTCGGCGAAATCGGGTTTCAAACGCACTACTTCCAGGTAGCCGGCGCGGGCTTGGTCCACGTCGCCGATTTTTTGTTTAACGAAGGAAAGGCCGAATAAGTAGTAAGGGTTTTCCGGGAATTTACTCACCAGCTGTTCGTAGATTTCGAGCGATTCCTCGAACTCGCTCGCCGCGGCGTAGGTGGCCGCGTATTCCGCCAATATGTCGGCGTTTGCCGCCGCTTTGTCGACGGCTTCGAAGTAGTAACTGACGGCCCGGCGTCGGTCGCCCGCGGCTTCGTACGTCGCCGCCAATTCGGCGAGGGTGGGGCCGTCCCGCCCGTATTTCAGGGCCTGTTCGTAATATTTTATGGCCTGCTCGTTGTCGCCGTCGGCGCGGGCCCACTGCGCGAGCGTTAAATAGATGTCCCGCGAGCCCGCCCGTTGCGAAAGGTAGTGCTCCAAGCTGGCGCGAGCCTCCGGCCGCCTACCCAAATGGTCCAATAATTTGGCCTTCAACAAATACGCTTCGTTTTTGCTTAGGCCGCGGCTGAGGGCTTCGTCGACGTACAACAGCGCGTTTCGGTTGTCGCCGCGACGTTCCGCTATCACGGCGAGGTTGTAAAGGACGGCCGTGTCGTCGGGGTAGGCCTCGCGCGCCAACAGAAGGTCCTTTTCCGCGCTCCCGAACTCCCCGTTCCCAACGAGCGCAAGCCCCCTAATGAGGTGGGTGCCCGCGTCGGCGGGCCAGCGCGCCAAAATTTCGTCCGCGAGCTCTACCGCCCGCCGGTAGTCGCCAACGAGCAACGCCGCTTGCGCCAGGTTCCTCCGGACGGCCAAATCGTCCGCCGCGGCTATACTCCCTAAGAGCGCGCCAATTATGCAGACCGATTTGGTAAGCGAAAGCCTCACCTTGCCCGGAAGTCTAACAGAACGCCACGGCATCGTCAAGCTAAATGTCCTTTATCTAGAGGTTATTTTACCCTTGACGGCGCGTTAGCTATATGCTATATTATAATATAACCTAATGCTGGGACAACCAGGCCCCCGGACGCGTTTCCGCGGGGCCGTTTTTTAAGGAGGGTATTTTATGGACCGCCTCGAAATCGTCTGGTCCGAACTTTTCGGAGACGAAGACGTCGACGTCGAGTTCGACCACAGCCGCCGCGACGAGCCGCCCTGGTTCGGTTTTGTCCCGCGGGTTTTGGGGGTCGACTTAGCGCGTCCCTTCCATCCGACTTTGGCTTTGTGGTCGCGGGGCCGCGTGGTTGAAGTCGCGACCTTTACCGTCGACCGGCGGGAATTCCCGGGCACGGCCAGAGCGTTGCTGATGCTCGCCGAGTCGTTCGCCGATATGTGTCGGGAGCGAAATCTTTTCGGCGCGTATCTGGCTACTTTCGACCTCTGGCGTGACGCCGTGTGCGCGGCCGCGACCGCGGCCGTCATAAGGGAGGCCGACTGGTGCGGGATGTTCGTGCTCGAGCCTACGGAGTACCTCGGGAAGGCGGGGGTGGAACCGGCCGCGTTGTTGGCCGAAATCGCGGCAAACCGGCTCGAGGCGGGTACGATACTTCCTCCTGAGCTGGTAGCGCGCCGGCGGGCCGCGGCCTTGGTTCCGAAAAAATCAGACCTCCCCCTGGAATGCGCCCCGGTAGCCGTCGACCAGCGGCGAGGGGAGTTTGAGGAAGACGAGCTGGACGAGGCGCGCCCCGAGCTGCAGACGCGCGCCCCGGGGCGAGGCGACGACGAGTAGTGCCCGGCTCCGACCCCGGTAGCCCGTATCCCAGAGCGCGGTCGCGACCGTGGCGCCCATCCTCAAAAGGCTCGAGCGCGGCCGGGCCAAGGCGCATAGGTCGTCGTGAACGTTAACCTTCTCGCGGAAAGCGACGGCGTAGCCCCCCGGCTCGAGGTGTATCCATCCCTCGTCGTCGAAGGGCAGGACGTCGACCTCGGGAATGACGCGCGCGTCGTTGTCGAAGCCGAGGCGGCCGGGGCCTTCCCATACGCCGACCTCCGCCAGCGTCAACTCGACGCCGTTGGGTTGCAGCTGCTCTTCGCCGCAGGGCGTAACCAGCGGCGGCCTCCACTCGAAGACGCGCCGGCGCAACTCTTCGCCCGCCAGTATCGACATCTTAGTCCAAGGGCCCTTCCAAAAGCGTGAGAATTTCGCCCGCCAAGTAGAACGAACCCGCTACGACCGCCAGGCCTTTCTCGCCCGCCAGAGCGCGAGCGCGCGCGAACGCCGCGGCGGGTGGGCTGACCGCTTCCACTTTTTTAAAAATGCTGCGCGTAACGTCCGCGAGCTCGCCGGCGGCGCGGGCGCGTGGGCTTGCGGCCGCGGTGGCTATCGCGCAATCGACGTACGGGGCCAGCTCGCGGGCGAAGTCGGCCGCGTCCTTCTCCGCGGACATACCCCAGACGAGAATTTTCTTATCGGCCGTTAAGCCTCGTATTAGCGAGGCCAGTTCGCGGGCCGAGGCCGGGGTATGGGCGCTGTCCAGTACGACCGCGGGCGACCCCGATATGACCTCGAGGCGGCCTCGCGCGCGGCCCGTCTCCACGCCCCGCCTCGCCGCCTCGGCCGAAACGTCGAAGACGTCGAAGGTCTCGAGCGCCGCGAGGGCCACCGCGGCGTTGGTCCGTTGCGCCGCGCCCGGCATGCCGGCCTTTACGCGAGCGAGCTCGTACCGCCGGCCGCGGTAGTCGAAGGTCCCGTCGCCGTTTATTGCTAAAAATATATCGGCACCCACGAACGATAAAGGGGCGCCGACGCGTGCGGCCGTTTCCCTCAGGACGCGCGCGGCCGGCTCGAGCTGGGGCGCACTTACCGCGGGGACGCCGGCCTTTAAGACGCCCGCCTTCTCGGCCGCTATCTTTTCTACGGAATTCCCCAATATATTGGTGTGGTCCAGGCCCAACGTCGCGACCGCCACCGCCGCGGGCGACACGACGTTCGTGGCGTCGAGGCGGCCGCCCAGGCCGGCCTCGAGTACGGC
>CAZWAM010000087.1:0-8317 GCA_964631855.1 uncultured bacterium
CCCAAGAAGAAGAACGGCGCCACACCTTTCAGAAAGATTACGGTCGAATTGTAATAGAATAGAAACCTAAGCGGCGACGCCGCGGGTTTAATTTGCGCCGCGATGCCCGGGCCGTGGTAGAGGACCATGTAACCCAGGAAGTGCTCGAGGAAATAGCTCCCGTGTTTTGCGTACATATATACGTGCCAGGGGGCCGCGACGGCGAGGCCTATGGCCACCGCCAGCGCCAGCGCGCCGGCGTCCCGCGCGCGCCTCGCCCGGGCTCCGCCCGGGTTGATGGCTATCGTCGCCGCCGCCGCGGCCACGAATACGAACGGGACCGCTATCTTAGTCATCAGCGCTAAGCCGAAGGCGGCGCCGCATAGGACCGCCGTCCCCAAGCGCCGGCTTTTGTAATATTCCACCCAGAGCCAGAACGTCAGAAGTACGAAGAAAGCGACGGGCGCGTCGAATTGCGCCATGCGGCTCGCGCGGACGAAGTTGGGTAGGGCCGCGAGGGCGCCCGCGGCGAAAAGGCCGGCCTTATCGCCGGCCAAACGGCGAGCAAGGAGGAAGGTTACGGGTATCGCGGCCAGGCCTAACAACGTCGCCCACAAGCGCGCCGCGAACTCGGTAGGCCCGAGTACTTTCATCGTCGCGCCGGCGAGCCATACGAAGAGCGGCGGGTAACAGGCGTTCGCCATGCGGTTCGGGCAATAGTCGTTCTGGTCCAACCAGGCACCCGCTTCCGCGACCGCGCGCGCGCGGAGCGCGTAAAAAGGCTCGTCCCACGGCCGCAGATCGTACCTGCCCAGCGTGACGAGCCCCAAGGCCGAAGCCAGCGTGATTAGTAAAAGTACCCTCGTATATTTATCCAATTTGATTACCCTCCGTCGGTGGGTGCGGCGTTGTGCGGAGGGTTCGCGGCCGCGTTACTTCCGCCCCTCCAGGAACGTTGCCGCGTGCTTCGCGTACTTCTCGGCCCAGTAACGGTTGTGGGCGACCTCGTCGTCGGCGAGTTTCCTTAGGACCTTCGCCGGCGACCCAAGCGCCAGCACCCCCGGCGGGACCTCCTTGCCCGGCGGCACTACCGAGCCGGCGCCTATTATGGTCCCGTCGCCCACCTTCGCGCCGTTCAATACGACCGCCCCCATACCTATCAGGCAGTTGTCCCCTACGGTGCAGGCGTGCAGAATGGCGCCGTGGCCTACCGTCACGTACGCGCCGACGACGAGCGGCAGGTCGTCCTCGAGGTGGCCCAAGCACAGGTCCTGGATGTTGGTGTATTCGCCCACGGTTATCTCGTTTATATCGCCGCGCAAGACGGCGCCGGGCCACACGCTCGCCCGCTCAGCCAGCGTAACGCGCCCCAGCAACAGCGCGGTGGGCGCGACGTAGGCGCCTTCGCCCAGTTCCGGTTCGTATTCCAAATATTTCTCTATCATAAGCCACCTTTCTTGAAGCCTCGCGAAACTAACACGCGCACGGCGTCTTGTCAACGGCGGCTCTTCCGGAAAAAGGTTGATAAAGGGCGTTAAAAATGTTACAAAAATAAAGTATTACTCAAGCCGGGGAAAAGTATGTACGGACGCCTTCATTGGTTTGTGACCTTTGCCGCGGCCGGGGTGGCCGGCGCGGCACCGTTCAACTACGCTATCGACGTACGTTCGACGTACGAAGTGGACGAAGCCTCCTCGGAGGCGGCGCAAGCCTTCGGCATCCCGGCGCTTAGCCGTACCGAGACCGCGGCTACTTTTTCGCTCGAGCCGCTCGACGACGGCGTCTACCGCCTTACTTTCCTCACCGCCGAGCAGCGGACGTTGGCCGGCGACGCGGTAATTTCCGGCATCGAGAACGTTGGCGATTTTTTGCCCGGGCGGTGGCTCGAGTTTGCGCCGTGGACGATGAGAGAGGGCGGCGTTAAACGCGCGCCGGCATTCGTTAAGGACAGCGAGGAAATCAGTTACAACCTGTTGGCGTTGATGTTATTTACGCCGGGGGGGCCGCTCGCCGATTTATGGCGCGACGGCGCCCGGGCCGCGGTCGCGCGTTCCTGCGGCCTTAATTTCGTTTCGCTCGAAGTGGCGGAGGGGCAACCGCTCCCCGCCTTCGAGGGGGACGGGCCCGAGCAGGTCGCGTTCTCCGTCGTCTTCGAGCAGGAGCTCAGCCAGGATACGAAATTAGCGACGATGACGGGGTATGCCTCTTTCGAAGGTGCGGGAGCCGCGGTGCCGGCTTCCGACGGCCTGCCGGCGTACGCTCGCCTGGACCTTTCGGGAAAACGTGACCGTTCATTTATAATAACGGGTAAGCAACGCGACTTGGGTGATTACGTTTCTATTTCGATAAGGCTCGGCCGCGAGGGTTGCGAGCTCCCGCCGGAATGGGCGATGGGTGAAGAGGTTGGCGCGCAATAAGTTCGTCTTCGTGAAAAGGATGTGGTAGCGAAGGTGGCTACGCGAGACAGTACGGGCGTCGAGGTCGCGGGCGTAGCGCTAACGCAGGCGCTGTTGGTCGCGGCGTTTCAAGTGTTGCCCGCGGCGGCGGTTCTATTTTTGACATTCGGCTTCGGGGCCGCGGCGCGGCTGCGGCTTGCGTTCGCCCACCTCTACGTAGTTGCGCCGCTGGGTTTAGGCCACATATTATTGACCGCGGCGACGTTGGCGTTGCTGGCGCGAGCCGTTTCGCGTTTAACGCCCGCGGCGCCGGGAGAGGCGACCTTCGAGCCGGGGCCCGCCCGCCGGCTGAGAGCTTTCCCGGCGTCCGTCTCGTTAGCGGGATTTTTGGGCGGGACCTTGGCCTACGCTATTTGTGCCGCCCTTTCCGTTGAGGCCGGCGCTACAGGCACGCAGGCGGCGGCCGTTTTGGCCGCGGGGGCCGCGGCGGCCCTTATTTACGCGGTGGTCTCGTACGCGGCCGCGGAGCGCTATTTGATACCGATCTTCGCGTTCCTTACCGCGCGGAAAATAAAATTCGCGAGGCGTCGATATATGCCGCTGGGCACGCGGTACGCTGTTGTCGGCGGGTGCGGCGCCGCGGCGATAATTGTTTTGGCGGCGAGCGGCTTTTACGCGCGCGGGGCCGTTGCCTGGGGCTCGGGGCAATGGTTGGTCGCGGCGTTTTTGGTGGCGCTGGCCGCGCTCGGGGCTTACCTCGTTTCGCGCCACGTAACGGCGCCCCTCGGAACCGCCGCTACCGCGGCGCCGGTCACGTATTACGTCGGCGACGAAATCGAGGAATTGACGGCGGCGTGTCGTACGTTCCGCGACGAGGTGCGGCTTTTCGACGAGGCTACCCGGCGCGTGACGGCGGACCTCTCGAGCCACGCCGCGCGGGTGCGCGAAAATTTGGCGGAGCAGGCGAGTATAACTTCCCAACAAGCCTCGGCGATTTCCGAGACCTCGGTGACGATGAAAGAATTGGCCGAGACCGTCGGCCAGACCGCGACGCGGGCCGAGGAGATCTCGGAGCGGGTCGACTCGTCCGCGAGATTGGTTAAGACCGCCCAGGATCAAATACTGACGAACGCGGAGAACATCGAGCGGCTCGCCGGGGAAGCGCAGAACGCGGCGAGGCTTGCCGTGGCGCTGAACGAGAGCGCGCGCCGCATGGACGAAATAGTCGCTTTGGTCAACGATCTCGCGGAACAGTCCACCGTCCTCGCGCTGAACGCCGCCATCGAAGCGGCAAAGGCTGGCGAGTTCGGCCGGGGCTTCTCGGCCGTGGCGCGCGAAGTGAAGAACCTGGCCGGTTCGTCCAAGGAGGGGACGGAGGAAATAAGAAAGGTTCTCCACGAGATTCGCGACGGGACCGTCAAGACGGTGACGTCCGCGCGCGCGAGCGCGGAGCAGTCGGACATCTTGCGCGACGGCGCCGCGAGGGCGAAGACACTGGTTGAGGAAATCGTCCCGTTCGTCGAGGAGATAGGCCGTATGTCCAAGCAGATCGCGGCCTCCGCGCGCCAACAAAGCCTCGGGTTGGAACAAGTGACGGCTGCGGTTGAGAACATAAACGACGCCGCGAACGAAGCTCTGAATCAGGCTAACGCGGTCCGCGGTGCCGTCGACAATATAGCGCAAATAAGCTCGCGGCTGGCCGAGGAGGCCGAAGCCCCCGACTGGCGGAAAGGCCTGTGAGGGGCGGCGGCGTACGACTCACCCTCGCCGCGACGTTGTCTTCTCCTTAGGAGGACGTAAAGATGTGGAAACTTTTTAAGGTTGCCTTGCCCGCGGCCGTCGTATCGGGGGTCATTTGCGGTTGTGGCAAGAAAGTTGAAGAGACCTACCTGGTGGGCATAGCGGGCCCTTTTACGGGCGACGGCGCCCAATACGGCGAAATGGTGCGCATGGCCGCGGAGATGAGGGCCGACGAGATAAATAAGGCTGGCGGCGTCAACGGCGTTCCCTTGGAGCTTGAGCTCCAAGACGACAAGGGCGACCCCAAGGAAGCGGCGAACGTCGCCCAGAAGCTCGGGTCCAACCCGAACGTCCTGGCGGTGGTAGGGCACTTCAACTCGAGCTGTTCGCTCGCCGGTAAGGAAGTTTATAAGTCGATGGGCGTATTACAGCTGACGCCCGGTTCCACCAACGTCTCGGTGTGCGTCGGCAGCGACTGGACCTTCCGCAACGTTTACCGCGACGATTTCCAGGGGCAGTTCATCGCCGAATTTATGAAGTACGTCCTGGGTTACGACCGCGTGGCCGTATTCTTCGACAACGACGATTACGGCCGGGGTTTGCGCGACGCGTTCGCCGAGCGGGCGAAGCGGGTCGGCCTCGAGATAGTGCGCGAGGAGGCGTACGTCCGCGACACGCAGGAGTACACCCCTCAGCTTACGCAGATAAATGCGAAGAAGCCGGACGCGATATTCATCTCCGGCCTGTACGCGAACGCCGCGATGATACTTACGCAAGCGCGGAACCTCGGCATCGAGACCCCCTTCCTCGGCGGCGACGGTCTTCTCTCGGGGGACCTTATAACCAACGCGGCTAAGGCGTCGGAGGGCGTTATCGTTACTTGCCCGTTCCTGCCCACGACCGCGGACGAGAAGACGGAAAAGTTCGTCGCCGAATTTAAAGAACGCTACGGGACCGAACCGGACTGTTGGGCCGCGCTTGCCTACGACGCCGTGGGCGTAGTCGCCGAGGCTATCGAGAAGGCGGGCCCGGACCGCAAGGCCATACGGGATTACGTGGCGGCGATGGATTCGTCACAGAAGGGTTACGGCGGCGTCGCCGGCCTGACCTACTTCAACCGGGACGGCGACTGCATGAAACCCCTCGTCGTGGCGGTCGTGGAGGACGGGAAATTCGTGCCCTACGAGAAGCAGGCCGACGACCTGGAGCGGGTGAAGAAAACGTTGGCGGCCTCGGCTTTGCCGGAGGCCGGGCCGTCCGGGGGAAGTTAAGGCGGCGCGGCCGAGCCGTCCGTTATCTTCGTTTCCGATTTGCGAGAACGCCTAAAGTCCCGTTGGGATATCGCCGTTGCCGCGGCAACCGTCGCGGTCGCGGCGATGTATATCATATTCCGCTCCGCGTATTATTTCCCCGACCCGATGCGCTGGGAGTTGGACATAGCCGCGCGAGGAGCCGCCGCGGTCTGGCACCCCCACCGCCTTCTATACAATCCGCTCGCGCTGACGTTCGACGCCGTTTTAAAGTCCTTCGGGTATCGCGGCCGCCTGTTCGGCGCGATGCAGATTATGTCCGCGCTGGTGGGCGCCGTCGGCTTCGCGTTATGTTATCTGACGTTGAGGAAAGCCGCGTTGCGGCGGCCGTTGGCTTTGGCGGGGAGTTTCGCGCTCGCTTTTTCGTACGGGTATTGGGCTTACTCTTGTAATGCCGAGTGCGTCATATTGAGCGCCGTCGCGGCGATGGCGGCCTTTCTTTGTGCTCAGTGGGCGTCGGCGACGGGCGGTTTTCGCCGATGGGCCCTCTGCGCGGCCGTGGCCGGCGCGGCCGTCCTCGCCCACTTCTCCAACGCGTTGCTGCTCGTTTTCGTAGTCGCGGCGTATCTGGTGACGAAACCCGAGAAGCGTTTCCGGCGGCTGCCGGCGCTAGTGGCCTTTTTCATTTTACCGGCTGTTTTGGCGTACGGCGTCGTCGCCTTCGGCGTTTTGGGTTTAAGCCGGCCGGGCGAGTTTTGGCGTTGGCTTTTCGGCGTTCCCGGCAAGTCGGAATATTATATGACCTACCGGCTCTACAACGTCGTCCTCGACTTATACGCGTTGGGCCGTAACGTCTTCGGCCTGCGTTGGGTAAAGGACGTGATCGGCGGAGGCTGGCCCGCGAGATACGTAGCGTCGGTTGTCCTCATAGGCGTGGGGGCCGCGGCGTTGGGGGCGGCGTTCGTCGGCGCGGCGGTTCGCTTTTTCAAAAAAGGCTCGCGCCGCCGGCAGGCGTGGCTCGCGGCGGCGTTGTTTTTGCCCTACGCGGCCTTTTTCACTTTCCGCGACGCCGGCGGTACGGACCGTTGGACCGTTCAAGCCTTTGCCCTTATATTTTTCATATACGCGAGCGCCGGGGCCGCGGCGCCCAGGCGCCTTGGCAGCGTCGCGTTGTACGTCCTGGCGCCGTTGTTGTTCGCGGGGAACTTCTGGGGCTCGATTTACCCGGAGGCCGCTCCCAAGAACAACGAACACCTGGCTTTCGTACGTTTCGTAGACGAACTTAGCGAACCCGGCGACCTCGTCGTTTTCTCGGGCGTGGGCGGCATCGGCACGGGAGTATACGTTACGTATTTCTCCGGCGCCGAGACGGCGTCCATCTATTACGGCGGCCGCGACCCGGCTAGTTTCAGGCGGCAAATTGATGCCAAGTTCGCCGCGGGCCGCCGCGTCTTCGTGGGCGACGACCGGCCGGTTTTCACCTCTACCGAGCTCACCATCCCGGACGCGCTCGAGAAGTACCGCGTGACGGGCGGCGTAGGCCGACGGCTCTTGGCCCCTTACGAAATGGAGTACGTAGCGACGTACGAGGGCCCGCGGTACGGGGCGAGCCGCTTCTGGCGCCTGGTTCCGAAAAAATAAATTTTTTAAACGGTTCGGCGGGGGATATTTTATACGGTTAAAGCGGACCCGAGGCCCCTGCGCGAGGGCCGGGGCCCGAGGTTTGGTTTTATTTTGGCGCCGCGGCGCCCGTCGTCGTTTATTCAATCCGCGTAACCATCGAAGGGCCCCGGGTTACGATGCCCGTGCCCGCCGCGGGCGTGGACGTTAACGTAACGGCGCCGCCGCGGCCTTGAAGTTCGCGTACGTCTGTAACATTATCTGCGTAGAATATAAACGGCGTAGGAATGTTCCTCCAACAACTCATAAACGGCTTGACTATCGGCGCGGTCTACGCGCTCATCGCGGTAGGCTACACGATGGTGTACGGCATCGTCGAGCTGATCAACTTCGCGCACGGCGAGATTTACATGATGGCCACGTTCGTCGCGATGACGCTGTTCCGGCTCGCCGGGTGTCCGCTGTGGCTCGCGGCGCCCGCGGCCATCGTGGCCGCGATGATGATGGGCGTAACGTTGGAATACGTGGCGTACAGGCCGTTGCGCCGAAGCCCCCGGCTGGTAGCGCTTATCTCCGCCATCGGCGCGTCGCTCTTTTTGCAGAACCTGGCGATGAAGATTTGGGGCGCCCGCCGCCAGCCTTTCCTCGACCCGGAGCGGTCGCTCGCGTTCTTCCAGGTGAAGCACCAGGTCGCGTTGCCCGCCGTGGGCGAGGCTACCTTCTCGAACATGCAGATAGCGATGTTGGGTACCGCGGTCGCGATGATGATATTTTTGACGCTGCTAATCGGCAAGACGAAGTTGGGGAGGGCCATGCGCGCCTGCGCGCAGGACCAGGTGGCCGCCAAGCTTATGGGCGTCAACGTCGACCGGACCATCACGGCGACGTTCGCCATCGGCTCGGCGATGGCCGCGGTCGCCGGCATCCTCGTGGGGATGAACTACAACCAGGTCTGGCCGATGATGGGGTATATGGCGGGGTTGAAGGCCTTCACCGCCGCGGTCCTGGGCGGCATCGGCAACATGCCCGGGGCGTTCGTCGGCGGCCTCGTCCTCGGCCTGGCGGAGGGCTTCGGCGGCGCGTATATATCGTCGCTGTGGATGGACGCTATCGCCTTCGGCATCTTGATAATCGTTTTAATCTACCGGCCTTCCGGGATCTTGGGCCAGCAAATCCCGAGGAGGACGTAGGTAGTCCATAATGGCAGCACCGGCGTTATTGCTGGAGGATCCGAACAGAGAATGGATTGTTTGTGCTACAGGGCAGACGAGGATGTCTGCCCCACAGATATAATATCTGTGCCACATTTAGGGTAGGGATTAAGTAATAAGG
>CAZWAM010000088.1:0-3189 GCA_964631855.1 uncultured bacterium
GCGCCTCCGCGGGGGGGCGCGGCGCGCTCGGCACCGGTCGGGCCTCGGGGGCTCGTTTCTCGGGCGGCGGGCGGGGCCCCCATTCGACGCGCCGGCGGCGCCCCAAGCCCTCGTAGCGCCGGGCCACTTTCAGGTAATACGGCTCGCCCAACGGCCGGAGCTCAGCCGCGGCCGAAAGGAGCTCGCCCCGGAGACGCTCGTACTCGGAATTGCTCAGCGGCGGCGAGTAGTCGCCGACGCCCGCGAGCGCGGCCGCGGCCCCCTCGAGCCTTTCGAAAGCGCGGGCGAAGACGACGCCCCGATAGGCGTCGGGGGCGCGCCGCACCGCCTCCAACGCGTCGACGCGCGCCTGCCCGACCACGGCCGCGGCGCGGGCGTCGTCGGTCCCCAGATACACCACCGCCAGCTCGCACGTCTTTTGCAACGCCGCGGCGCGCGCGGCGAACTCGTCCTCGCCGTAGGGCGCGACCGCCGCCGTCTCGCGCGCCGGCCGCGGGGCAGCGCACGCCCCGACGAGGGCGCAAACCCCGAGAACCAATTTTAAATAATACCTAATCACGGCGCCCGGGCCCTCACTATGTGAGCGATGCCCCCGAATTTGGGTTTGCGGGCGACGTCCGCGAAGCCCGCGCCGGCCACCAACCGGGCGAGCTCCTCCGCGGAAAAACATCGCTGTATCGACGCCGCCAGGTAACGGTATGCCGCTCCGTCGCGCGCGAGAAGACGGCCCCATAACGGAACCATCGCGTTAAGATAAAATTTATACAAATTACCTAAAACGCCCGAGGGCGGGGCAAAGAAATCGGCTACCGCCAGACGGCCCCCCGGCTTTATTACCCGGCGCATCTCCGCCGCGGCGACATCCACGCCGGGAATATTTCGGAAGACGAAGGCGCTGCCCGCGTTCTCGAAGGCACCGTCTGCGAAAGGGAGCCGCGTAACGTCGCCCAAAACGAAACGAACCCGGCCGGCCTTTTCGTAGGCCGCGAGCTTGGCGCGCGCCACCGCGAACATCTCCGCGCTCCGGTCCAGGCACACGACGCAAGAAGCGCCCGCGGCAAGGCACGCCGCGGCGAAACGGCCGCTGCCCGCGCCCGCGTCGAGAACCAACCCTCGAGCTACGTAACGGGCCGCATCCCGCCGCACGATGCCCAACAAGCCGAAACTCTGCACCACGTTAACCAGATCGTAACGGCGGGCGATCCGGCCGTATAGATCGTCCAAAAACCTCTGGCTTACCGTCGCTCGGGCTAACGTTGACATGGTAGGACGCGGGTGTTATAGTCCCGCCCGTGGGCGTCGTGAAACATTACCCTATACTCGTTGCCGCCGCAACGACGTTTTTTATATTCGCTTGCCGCCCCGCCTGGGACACGTACCGCGGCGCCGCCGGCCGTACCGCCTCCCTTCGCCCCGACTTCGTCGGCCCGCCGCACGCGGCGACTTGGACCCTCCCCCTAAAAGCTTCCTCCTTCTCTTCGCCGGTCCTCGCGGGCCGCTACCTACTCGTCGGTACGAACGACGACAACCTCAACGTGATCGACGCCGCGCGCGGAGAGATCCTCTACCGTTTCCGGACGGGCGGCGACGTGGCGGGCGGCGCGGCGCTCGCAGGCAACACGGCTTACTTCGGCTCCGCGGACGGCCACCTCTACGCCCTCGACCTCCCCGACGGCCGCCTTAAGTGGAAATTCCGCGCCGGGAGCAAAATCGTCGCGGACCCGGTAGTAGCGGCGGGGAACGTCTTCTTCGGCACGTTGGAGGGGGATGTGTTCGCCGTGGGCGCGCGAAACGCCAAGTTGAAATGGACGGCCCGAGACGTGGGCCCTATTTGGACGACGCCCTGCTTCGCGGGCAAAAGCGTATACGTCGCCTCGCACCAGGGACGCGTCTTGTGCCTCGACGCCGCCACCGGCCGCCAGCAATGGAGTTACGACGCCGGCGCGCCGCTTTCCGCGCCGCCGTTCGTCGAAACGGGAACGCTCGTCGTGGCCTCGGAAGGCGGCGAAATAACGGCCTTAGACCCGGCTAACGCCCGGCCGCTTTGGCGCTACCCGGCGGGTGAAGGCGTAAGCGGCCTCGCCGCGGCCGAAGGCGCCGTCTTCGCCGGGACGTGGGAGGGGACCCTCGTCGCGCTACTCCTCGCGGACGGCGCCAGGCTATGGCAGGCCGAAGTCGCCGGCGCCGTCGAGGGCAGCCCCGCGGTGGCGCAGGGCCTGGTATACGTGGGCACCGCGGCCGGTAAAATTTACGCCCTCCGGGCGCACGACGGCGGGATTGCGTGGGAAGCCGACGCCCCGGCGGGCGTATCGTCGAGCCTCGCCGTCGGGCCGGACGCCGTTTACGCCGTCGCCGACGACGGTACCGTTCTCTCATACCAATAAGCGCGGGACGCGCGCCGCCCGGCGCTCCGCGGCCGCGGTCGCTCGCTTAACCTCGCCGCGCCCCCAACAACAGGAAGATCAGCCACGTTATGGCGGTCAACGTCGCCGCGACGTAGGTCAAGGCCGCGGCGCTCAGGACCTGCCGCGCCCCCGTGACCTCTTCCGGGGCGACGGCGCCGGTCCCGCGCAGCATCGCGAGCGCGCGCCGGGAGGCGTTGAGCTCGACGGGCAACGTTACGATCTGGAACACCACCGCGAACGCGTAAAGGATTATCCCGACGTTAATCAAAAACCCCCACCGGAAAATAAAGCCGCCGATAAGCAAAGGGATAAGCAATTGCGAGCCGAGGTTGGCGACGGGCAATATCGCGTTCCGCATCGCCAAGGGGGCGTACCGGTCGCGGTGCTGCGTCGCGTGGCCCACCTCGTGCGCGGCGACGCCGTACGCGGCGATGCTCGAGCTGCGCGCCACCCCGGACGAAAGGCGGAGGGTCCGCGAGCGCGGGTCGTAATGGTCCGTCAGCGTACCGCCTACCTCCTCGAGGGCGACGCCGCCCAGTTTTTCCTTCTCCAGCAAAACCGCGGCCACTTTGGCCCCGGGCAAGCCGGCCGCCGCCCGTACCTGGGCGTACTTCCTATAGGTCGACCTCACTTTCCATTGGGCATAAAAACCTAACAGTATAACCGGTATTAGAAGAAGGAAAGTGGGGTCGAGATAAGCGTAAAAGGGTACCATATATGTCATCACCTCGGCGCCGGCGCTACGCGGCGGTTATTCCCACGACGCGGCCGTCTCGCGCGGCCA
>CAZWAM010000088.1:3289-8254 GCA_964631855.1 uncultured bacterium
TCGGCGACGCGCGCGAGCAGCTCGAAGCACAAACGCCGGTAGTCGTCGACGCGATAGCGCCGTCGCATCCGCCGGAGGATGCGGTCGTCGCCCGACTGGAGCGGCAGGTGAACGTGGGGACACAGGCGGCTCCCCGCGGCCAGCTCAGCGACGAGCGCCGGCTCGAAATCGGACGCGTCCACGGAAGAGAGGCGGACGCGAAAGTCGCCGCTTAGCGCGGACAACTCGGCGCACAACGCCGCCAGCGAACGCTTCCCGCCGAGGTCCCGGCCGTAGGAGCCGAGGTCCACGCCGACCAAGACGACTTCCTTCACGGCCGCGGCCGTCGCGGCCCGTACGTCCTCGACGACTTCGTTCGCCGGGCGGCTGTGGCTCGGGCCCCGCGCGGCCACCACCGCGCAGTACGCGCAGGCGTGGTCGCAGCCGTCCTGGACCTTCAGGAAAAGCCTGGTCCTGTCGGCGAAGCGAGTTATGCGCCTCGGCGGGGCCTCGGGCGAGGAAAGTCCCCCGGCTATCAGCGCCGGTATTTTCTCCTTCTGCCGATTGGGAAAGACGGCGACGTTCGGCCCGAGCGGCGCGAATACCTGGGGGGCGAGGTCGGCGTAGCAGCCGGTAACGACGACGCGCGACCGCGGCCGCTCGCGGCAGACGCGCCGCACGAGCTGGCGCGACTTGTAGTCGCTGCGGTGCGTCACCGTACAAGTGTTGATGACGTAATAGTCCGCCGGCTCCCCAAACGGGACGGCCCGGAAGCCCGCGTCCTCGAGGCCCGCGCGCACGACTTCGGTCTCGTACTGGTTGAGCTTGCAGCCGAGCGTTTTGAAGGCGACGGTGGGCATGCGGGAAGCGGCGTTAATCTACCAGGTGAAAAACCCGGGAACGCAGGTCAGGAGTATGCCGATGAATACGACGATAAGGCCGACAACCCCTGCCGGCGGCCCGACGATGCGGAGGGCCTTTACTTTCGACGCCTGGCCGAGCCAAAAACCGCCAACCAACATCACCAGCCCGAGCAGGACTACGAGGAGGTATTGGTATTCGATCATAAGCTATTCCCTTCGAAGGGCGTTTTTTATTATTATAACAAAAACTTAATCGATGAGAATGAAAAAATCGCGGCCGAGCCACGTGCCGTCGGCGCCGCGGGCACCTCCTCGCCCAGCGCGCGGTAGGCCGCGGCGACGTTTTCCCATAAGAGGCAAATTACCAAGGGCGCGCCGGCAACGATTTTACTTATCACTTGACGGCGCGTCGATATTGGCGTAGAATAGTGACGACCTAAAACCCACGCGCCGCAGGAGGAAGCGACTTGAAGATAATGGTTACTACCGCGGGGAGCGTCCCGGCCAAGAAAAAGGCGGACTATCTCGTCACGGTCGCCTCGCGCGCCAACGCGCAACTCGTCGTATTGCACGTCGTAGACAGCCAGGACGAGTACGAGGACGGCCAACAAGCCCTCGCCATATTCCAACGGCAACGCACGACGCCCAAGATCCGCTCCATCCTCCGCATAGGCCGTTTGACGGACACGATCGCGAAAACGGCCCAAGAAGAAGAGGTGGACCTGATCATTTTAGGCCTCGACGAACGCGGCGACATCTCCAGCGCCATATCGCGCGAGATCCTCGCGAAAACGGACATACCGGTTTTGCTCGTTCCGAACCTCGACTGAGGCGGCGACGCCGCGGCATTTATAAAAGCAGGCTTAAAGCCTGCTCTATTTTTTCCCGGTTTTAAAGCCCCCCGGCCTAATCGAAGGTTTTAACGTAGGACTTTTCTTTTAACCCCTGTAGGTACTTCTTCTCCTCGAGCGCCAACTTTTGGGTCTGAAGCAGCCGTTTAATGCGTTCCCGCGCCTCCTCGTAGGAGACCCGGCGTCCTTCCCGCCTTTCCTCGAGCTTGACGATAAAAAAGCCCTCCGGGCGCTCCACTACGGGCGTGACTTCGCCCGGCGAAAGGCTCTCTATGGCCCCGGCGACGGCGGGCATCTCCGCCTCGATTTCGCTTATGTCGACCTCGCCGACCAAGCCGCCTCGAGCCGCGGTCTCTTCGTTCTCGCTATATTCCGCGGCAACTTCGGCGAAAGGTTCGCCGCGCGCGAGGGCCGCCAAGGCCGCTTCCGCTTTGGCGCGCGCCGCCCTTACGTCACCCTCGGTAACGGGGAGCTCGAGGCGGACGAATTGAACTTCGCGGCGGTCGTTCTCTATGCCCAAGAGGCGCACGAGCCAATATCCCTCCGGTCCCGGCGTCACGGGCGATATGTCGCCGGGCCTTAGCCTGGCCGCGGCGCGCTCGAGTTCGGGAACGGCTTCGCCGGGACGGAATTTAAACGAACGCCCGAACTCGCCCCCCTCCTCCGCGGCGAGCGCTTCGGCCAACGCCGCGAAGTCGCCGCCCGCGAGCGCCGCGCTGTGGAGGTCGTCCAGCTTTCTCCTCACGCGGGCCTTCGACTCCCCGGAAGGCTGCTTGGCGACGGCGATCTCCCTCAAGGTTACGAGCGTGGGCTCCGCCAGCTCGGGCCGGCGCGTATCGTAATAGGCGCGTATTTCCTCTTCCCTTACCTCGACGCGAGGGGAAAGGACCTGGTCCGTAAGGCGCCTAATCTTGAGCTGGTCGCGGAGGTTTTTTCGGTATCGTACGACGAGGTCCTTCTCGGTCATGCCGTACTGCGCGAGGGCGGCCTCGTATTCCTCCTGCGAGGCGAAGGCGCCGCGGATGCGCGCGAGCTCCTCGTCGAGATAGGGTTTGATGTCCGCCTTGGATACGACGACGTCGTGCTCGTCGGCGTCCTGAATGAGCAAAAGGGCGTCGATCATCGACGTCAGAACTTCGGCGGTATAGGCGCGGACGTCGCGCGCTTTCGCGGCCGAGGGCCCAAGTTGGTACAAACGAACCGAGACCTCCTCGCCGAGTTCGCTCGCCAGTATAACGTCGTCGTTGACCACCGCGACGATGCCGTCCAAGGGGCGCCGCGCCGCCCATACGCCCGCGGCCGTAAATAAAATACAGCCCGAAACCCGCACCAGCGACGAAGTCGTCGGCAACCTCTTGAACAACTTCATAACGTCGCCAAAGCGTTTTCGTCGACGGATATTTTCGCCGTCTTTTTCAGTTCCTCCAGCCAGCGGCCGTAAGCCTCCTCTTCGCGCTCGGTCCGGAGACGGTCCTCGATCTCGGTTCGAACCTCGGCCAAAGGCTTGCGCCTGGCCTTGCGAACGCCGACGACCTTGACGATCTCGAAGCCGTACGGCGTTTCGATTATGCCGCTGGGCCGCCCGGGGGGCAGCTTTTTCACTACGGCCCCTACCTCGGGGGGAAGCGCGTCGAGCGTCGTATAGCCCACGTCGCCACCCATATGGCGGTCCGGCGAAATCGAGAGCTCGCGGGCCACCTCTTCGAAGGCAGCGCCGTACTCGAGCTTTGCGAGCGAAGCTTTGGCTTTGGCCTTATCTTCCGTAATGATTTGCTTGAGGTGATACTCGGCGGGTACTTCGAACTCGTCGGCCCTGACATTGTAATAGGCTACGACGTCGTCGTAACTAACGGAAACCTCCTCGACAACGGCGGCTTGGATCGCGGCCTCGACCGCCACGTCGTCCCGAACGATTTCCTTAAACGTCTCGAGCGTTAAGCCTTGCGACTTGAGGTAGGACGCGAAATCGCGGGCGCCGAAATCGGCCCGGATAAGGCGGAGCCGCGCCTCGACGTCGTCGTTGCTGACGTTTAACCCGTTATCCTTCGCCCACGCGAGAATCAGCGCGCGTTCGACAAGTTGTTCCACGACGCGGCGCGCGGCGTCGGCGTCGACTTCGGCATCCTCGGGTTGGCCTTGGGGGTACAGGCCGCGGTAAACCTCGGCCGCGGTAATGGCCCGGTCGCCTGCGCGCGCCACAACGCGCGTCCCGGGCGTCCGCCCTTCCTCGCCTTTACGGCAACCGGCGACGGCCGCCAACAGAACGGCGACCGCCGCCCACCTCCATCTACGCGTGTTCGTTATAACTCCTGGACTTTTTCGTAGGCCATCTGAAGGGCGCGGTCGTCGACCTCGATCCCGTGTTTGGCGCGCAACTCGGCGAACCACGCCTTACACCTGTTATCGACTTCCGGACTGGTTATTTTTTCGCGTCGTGCGCCGCTCTCGGCCATGCCGCGGTATTCTTCTTCATCCAATGTATGTTGAACGAACGGGGAATGTTCGACGTACTTGAAGAACGCCCAGCGGCCGTCTTTCAATTCGAAGACCTCGCTCACGTCGCCCTCTTTGGCTTTGAAAACGCGGGGCCTGAGTTCATCCGCCAAGGTAACCTCGCCGCCGCCGGGCCCCGTGTCCTTCCCGGTTTTGGAGGCTTCCGTCTCCTTATATACCATTACGATTTCGGAAAACGGCGTCTCCTCGGGAGGAGGTGGTTCCTTCAACTCGCCCTTTTCCTCCAACGCCGCCCAGTATTCGCCGACACTTTCATCCGCGGCGGCCGCTATGTCGCCGCCGCCCGCAACCTCCGCGCGGACCTTCTCGACTTCCGCCTTGTCGGGAAATGCTACCAGGTGGACATCGGCCCGCTCGAGGTCCTGGAACTCGTCCTTGTGGTTTTCGAAGTACTCAGCGACTTCTCCTTCCGTTACTTCCGGGATAGTTGGAACGAAGACCTCATCGTAAAGCCGGTCGACCAGTTTGCCGGCGCGGAACCTATTCACGTCGCGGATGAAGTCTTCCTCCTTATCCACGCCGGCGCGGATGGCGTCGTACTCGAGTAACGCGTCGTCCTCCAGCCCCTTGAGCCGGTCGTCCATGGCCTTTTTGTATCGCTCCGGGTCGTCCCGCCGAAATTCTTCTACGGTATCCTCGCTTAGGCCCAGTTGCAGGAACATACCCTCGTACCAGCTCTCGAAATATACGGGGACGCCGCCCACGCTCGAGACGGCCACGCCCTTGCGATTGTACTTCTCCTTGGCTTCGGCGACGTC
>CAZWAM010000089.1:0-7877 GCA_964631855.1 uncultured bacterium
GCGGGGAAAATATCCAAGATGGCGCCGCGACGGGCGAACTGCGCCGGCCCCTCGACCATGCCGACGCGCTCGTAGCCGAGCCAAGGCAGGTCGACCTCGAGTTCGCCGAGCTCGAGGGTTTCGCCCGCGCGGTAGCGCCGGCCGGCGCCGCGAAGCTCGCCGGGCGGCGGCAGCCGGCGTTTGAACGCCTCCGCCGCCGCGACGCACCAGGCACCGCTTCCATCCAAAGCTAAAAGGGCTTCGATGCGCGACGCCGACGTCTCCAGGCTCGGCGACACGGGTTTAAGGGGCAACACGCCATAAGGTTTTAGCAGCGCCACCCTCTCGCCGGCGTAGCTCGAGGCGTCCGCGGCGAAAGCTTCTGCTTGCTCCGAGGTGGCGAGCAGCGTGAGCACCGGGACGCCGAGCTCCCGCCGCAACGCGGCGACGAACAGGGCCGCGGCGCCCCCCGCCAAGCCGCCCACGGATACGACGTCGCCGCGGCTCGAGCGCAGGGCCGCCGCGACGTCGCGGAATACCGCGTGGCGCGCGACCTTATCGCAATAATCCATACGGATACCGGTGAAAGGCATACTTCGACCTTATATTATACGAAATATTTGACGTAATAAAAGATGTTCCGCCGCTTCCGCCGAACTCGTTAGCGCTTGACTGGATAGGGGCTTATGTTATGCTTGCGCGAATATGGCCCCGATGAAGCGCAGGATCGCGAAGAACACCACGGCCCTCTTCGCCACCCGGATAATAAACCAGGTGGCGGGCTTTTTACTCGTCGTCTACGCGTCCCGGCAGCTGGAGCTCGCGGACTTCGGCAAATATTCCTTCGTCGTTGCCTTCTACCTCGTCTTCGAGCTTATCTCTTTCTTCGGCCTGCAAAACTTCCTGCCGCGCGAGATAGGTCGGCGGCGGGAGGAGGCCGGGAAGTACTTCGTCCACGCCGCGGCTCTGGTGGGCGCGGTCGCGCTCGTGCTCGTCGCCGCGATGAACGGCGTCGCCGCCGTCTACGGCCTCGCGCGCGACACCTACCTCGCCGCGGTCGTAGCCTCGTTCGCGCTCCTACCGGCGTCGCTCGGCGCCGCGGCCGAATCAACCTTTATCGGCATCGAGCGGGCCGAGTTCATCACCCTCCTCACCTTCGTCAAGCGCGCGCTCGTCACGGGCATAAGCATCTTCGTGCTGTGGTTGGGACACGGCGTAATTGCGCTGTTGGTCGTGCGGGCCGCGGTGGAGTTCGCGTCGGCGTCGCTCTCCGTGCCGCTATGCCTCTGGCAGACGCGGGGAGGCGGCGTCCGCCTGGACATTGCCTTCGTGCGGCGACTGCTGCGCGGCGTGATGCCGTTCGCCGGCCTGGCGGTCCTCGCGTCGATATATTGGCGCCTCGACGTCCTGTTGCTGCAGCGGCTTGTGGGGCCGGCGGAGGTGGGCATATACTCCGCGTCGTACCGCTTGATGTTCCTACTGACGCTCGTCCCGGAATCGTTCATGAACGCGGTCTACCCCAACCTGGCGCGGACGTGGCGGGAGGACCGCGGGCAATTCGTCCGCCTGGCGGAGCGGTCACTTCGGTATTTGGTAGCGTTCGCGCTTCCCGCCGCGGCGGGCGCGTACATCCTCGCCGAGCCGGTAGTGTTATTGATCTACGAGGTGGACTTCGCCCGATCCGTAGCCGTTTTTTCGCTCCTCATCTTTGCGGTCATCCCCATCTACGTGAACAACGTCTTCTACCGCGCGCTCTTCGCCGCGGAACAGCAGATGAAGAGCGTCCTCATACTGGTCGTGAACATCGTCGTGATGACGGCCAGCGGCTTAGTGCTGATACCGCGTTGGCACGCGGTGGGTGCCGCGGCGGCGCTTTTGATATCGCTGGCCGCGGCGTTTGCACAAAACTACGTCTTCACCTTCGCGCTCGTCTACCGGAGCCGCCTCGGCGGCGCCGCGCTAAGGACCGCGGGCGCGGCCGCGATTATGGGGCTCGCGGCCTGGGCGCTGAGCCCGTACGTGCCGTGGCCGCTGCTCATCTTGGTCGGCGCGTGCCTCTACGTACCCTTGCTCTTCCTCCTGCACGTGCTGGGCGGCGGAGACGTCGCGGCGATACGGGAGATCCTCGGGTTCGGCCCCGGCGACCGGGGGCGCGTCTCCATCGATGAAGATAAGTAAAAAAACCTATACTTTCAGAAAAGATTATGTTAGCTTACGCCAACGCTCGAGAGCCGCAGGCCGGCGAGGCCCGCGGCCGACCCCACGTAACAATGATAGAAGAGAAAACCACGTTAGAGCCACGATGGTTCTGGTACGCGCTCTCGTTTATCCTGCCCGTGGTCGGCATAATACTCGGCATTAATTACGGCCGGCGAGAAGCGCCCGAAAGTAAGCGGTTCGGTAAAAAGGCCACCGTCGCGGCCATCCTGGGCATCTTCGCCTATTGCGCCCTTTACGCCGTATGGTTCTTCGTCCTCGGCGCCGCGGCGTGGCTAAAGTAAAGGAGCGTAATGAGGGACGGCGAATTGCCGCCCGGGCGCTAAGGGCGGAGGCAAATACTATTGTTCACTAAGCCCTCGGCCGTTATTGCGTTAAGCGCGGATTACCCGCCGGAATTAGGGCTTCGAAATAAACGTCTCCGTGGCAACCGCGGAATTGGCGTGGCGCGCGACTAAGCGCTTAAACCTTAACTCGATCGGAGGTATGACGTATGAATAACGGTAACCAACCGCTCGAGCCGAAGGTGCTTTGGTATATCCTTTCGTTCTTGTTCTTTCCCCTCGGCATCGTACTCGGCATTATCTATATGCAAAAGCCGGAGCCCGAGGCCAAGGCCTTCGGCAAGAACTGCCTAATCGCGGGAATCGTAGCGTTTATCCTACTTTGCCTATGCGGCGTGCTTTCCACCGTCTTCGGGATAAGCACACCCTTCTTCTGGGGTTTATAATAAATTTCCGGGCCGCCAGGCCGGCGGGGTCGGGCGGCACTTTGCTTTTTAAACCGCGAAAAAGCGCCGCAACCCCGCCCGGTTTCATTAAATAAAAACTTATAACTCTATCGAGTCTTATTCCCGAAGCGACGCGTACGACTAAGGGGCCGTAAGAACATAAATATTGCGACGACGTAAAAGCGACGGCCGTTACGCGTAAAGTTTGGGCGTAGCGCCTTTGATGCCGCGCTTAGTGCGCCGATTTTTGCAATTTGCCTCTTGCGGTCACGGGGGCCAAGGGTCAAATATTGTATAAATCAACTAAGGCCGGTGGACATAACGTAGGAGGTACGCGAAATGGAAAATATTCCCCCCGAAACGACGGAAAAGAAAGTTCCGAGTAAGAGCTTTGCCATCACCTCGCTGGTGTGCGGAATAATTTCTCTTGCAGGGGGTGGTTTAATAATCGTTTTGCCTATACTGGCCGTTATCTTCGGCGCCATACCGTTAAACCAGGGTAAGGGTACGCAATGGGACGGAAAAGGTATGGCGGTAGCAGGTTTGGTTACGGGGATCATAGGCCTGGCCTGGGTAATATGTTGCGTTTCGTTCTACGGCACTTGGCTCGCCTGGCTCGGGATGGCCGGCGCCACGGCCCCGTTCGGCATACCGGGGTAATTCGCAGTTTTAATATTTTCCATAAGGCTGTTTAAACGAACCACCTTTTAATTATTCCTTTCGGTTTGCCTAAGCGCCCGGCTTCAACCGTTCTTGTTCATATGTGGGGCGTCGCACTCGGAATAAGGAACCGGGCAATAAGGTACGCCGCGCCGCCGTGAAATACCTTCCCGCGTAGGCCTAAGGGAAACTCACGGCGCGCCCGGGCCGCGGCGACGGGGTTTACTACAAGGCGGCCGTCTATTACCGCAACGGAGGTATCTCCTGAAAGCCAACGTCGAAACACCACCTAAGCGAAGGTGGTTATTCTACCTCATCTCATTTATCTTCCCGCTTGCGGGTATTATCGTCGCCGCCATCTACCTGAGGAAGCCGGACCCGGCGTGCAAAGCCTTCGGGAAAAAATGCCTGGTCGCCGCGGTCATTCCCCTCCTGCTCTGTTGCGTCTCCTATATCCTCCACCTCGTCGGCGTATTAGACGTTAAAGTTTTCGGCGACTTAGCTTCGCGCTTCCCTCGAGCCGTATAACCTCAAAAACCGGCCCGTACGCGCCGGCCTTTGTGCTCGTGATTAACCCGTACTAAGCCAATCCGACGTACGCCCTTTAGGCTGCGCGCAAAGGGGACATTCGGTTATAGGTTTACAAGGCGCGAAAGATATAATACGGGTCGCTCAAAGTCGACAAAAGGCAATTCAACCCCGAGGGACGGCGGCCGGTTACGTATAGCGGAAAATTTCTTTTAAGGCATCATAAATATTAAGATTATCGAGGTACGCCGTGAGGAGGTATTCGCGTGACAGATACCGCTAAAATCTGGCTCATCGTCGGCATAATCGCAGCCGTTTTATTGTTAATTGCCTGCGGCGTCACGTTGGCCTGCTTGGGCATTTTCGGCGTATGGCAAAGAGGTTCGGGCGTTACGCTCGATAACTTCAACCGCATCGAGACCGGCATGACCTACGCCGAGGTCACGGAGATATTCGGCCGCCCGGGAGACCTATCCATGGAGACCGACTTAGCCGGCACAAAAGTGGAAGTTTATTCTTGGCGCGCCACGATGGGCTTAGGCAACGCAACCATATCCTTTACGGACGGCCTGGTGGCGAGTAAGTTCCAATTCGGCCTGAGATAGAAAATCGCCGCTCAGGGGGCGCGGGCGGCAGGCCAAAAGAGCCGCCGCGGACGCCCCCGGGTACGACGTTTCGCCGTCCTCGTAAAGTTATTATTCGCTTAAACGAAAAAAGCCGGCTCAGGCGAGCCGGCTTTTAAAATACTACTTACGCTCCCCTAAGACAAAGGCCTCACACCGTGATTTTAGAAATCGTAATACAATTAAAAAACCAAACCCAACGACACGGTATGCGCCGCTTCCGCGGTGAACTCCTCCTCCACGTACGCGTAGTCGAAGCTGACGGTGTAGCCGCCCCGGGGCAGCAGTACCGCGGCCCCCAGCGTCGGCGCGCCGTCGTCGAGCCCCGCGCGCAGCGCGACCCGCTCGTCTACCCAATACTCCGCGCCGCCCCGGTAGCGCCAGCGTTCATCCTCCCCGCCGTCGGCCTGCAGCGCCAGGAGCACCTTGCGCCAAGGCCGCAAGCCGAGGCCGAGCAAGCCGCGCGTCGGCACGTCTTCGCGCGGCGGTTCCGCCGTCGTCTTCTCCCAGCGGAGGCCGGTGGCGACGTCGCGGACCGAGGCCGCGGCCGTAATCCATTCCCAGGGCGTTGCGCGCACGCCGCCGTCCAAGCCGTAACCGGAAGCGCGCCCCTCGGCAATCGCGGAATAATAAAACCGGCCCGTCACGCCCGCGCGCAGCCACTCCAAAACCACCGGCCGGCCGAAGCCGAAGACGAACATATTCTGGGAGTTCGTTATCTCTTCCGTCGGGTTGCCGGCGTAATTCCGACCCACGAGGTCGTCGACCGACGCGTTGGCCCACGTTATGCCCATACCGGCGCCCGCTATTATGGGCCGGCCGTAACCCACCTCGATTATCCGGCGGTCGAAGGAGAGCGCGCGGTAGGTAGACGTGATCGTGTCCCTCTCGACCGTCGCGAGCGCCGCCGGGTTGTAATACATAGCCGCCAGGCCGTCCAAGGCTACGCCCGCACCGCCCAGCGCGAGGGCGCGGCCGTCGCCCGCCATAAGCGCGAACGCCGCGGGCAGGCCGCCGTCGCCGCGTTCGCGGGGCCAAGACGCCGGAACCGCCGCGGCAAACGCGATTATTACAATTATGTATTTCGCTTTCATCTCGGGTCGCCGCCCCCTCAGTTGAGGACGACGAACTTGCCGCGCGCCGCGGCCTTGCCGTCGACCTCGAGCGTGAAGAAATAGACGCCGTTCGCCGCGGGCGTGCCGTCCTCGCGGGAGCCGCGCCAATACTCGTCTATGCGCTCGCCCGGGCCGCGGTACTCGTGGTCCACCAATCGCTTCACGCGGCGCCCGGCGAAGTCGTATATGTCGAGCGTAACGGTCCCGCCGCGCGCGAGGCCGTAACGGATCGTCATGAAATAATCTCGCTCTTGCGCGAACGGGCTCGGGAAGGCGAACGCCGCCGGTAAGTCGATGCGCCCGGCGGGCGGCGTCAACTCGATCTTCCGCCAGGTGGCGCCGCTGTCGCTCGAGTAGCCGAGGCCGAAGTCCGTTCCCGCCCAGACCTCCGTCGCGGAGGCCGCGGCGACGGTCGTCACGTACGGCGTCGGCAGGCCCGCCTCCACGCCGTAATTCTCCCACGTCGCGCCGCGGTCGCTCGTGCGGCTGACGCCCCCGGGCGTATCGCGCGCGTACGTGCCCGCCCAGGCCCACGGCCCGGCGGAAGCGAAGCCGTAGACGGTGTGCGAGCCGAGGCCGTGCGCCACGTTGTAATTAACCCAGCTCGCGCCCCCGTCCTCGGACTTGTAGACGCCGTTCCCGAGGACGTTGGGGTTCGCCGGGTCCGGCGGCGCGGTACCGACCCACGCGACGTCGCGGCCGCCCACGTTCTGGATATTTACCACCACGGCGAAGCCGACTACGCCCTGCCGCGCGCCGTAGAAGGTCCAGCTCGAGCCGTTGTCCTCCGATTTGAAAACGCCGAGGTTGCTCAGGAAACGAGGCGACTCGGGGTCGTTAGGGTCGTAGTTCGGGTTGGGATACGTCACCTCCGCCGCGGCCCATATGAGGTCGCCCCGTTTGGCAAGCGAATAGAAATGTTTGGCGTCTCGTCCCTGGCGGTCCTTGGGGACGATTAGCTCCCACGTCTTACCGCCGTCGGCGGACTTGCCGATGCCGCCGTCCCAGAGGGCCACCCACACAACGCCCGCGTCGTCGACGACGACGTCCCACGCTAGCTCGAATCGGCCGTCGGCCGGAAGGTTGTTCCTCTTCCCGAAGACGTACCACCGCCCCGCGGACGCGTCGTAATGGGCGAGGCCTTCGCCGTAGTAGACATAATTTCGGTTTTCTTCTTCTACGCGGATACAAGAGGCCCAGATGTCGCCGCCGTGCGCGGCGACGGCCAACACGTCGTTGGACGGCAAGCCGTTCTTGCGGTAGGTCTTCCAGGTCGCGCCGCTATCGCGCGTGACGCCCAGGCCGTCGACGGTCGCGACCCACGCCACCGAACCATCCGTCCAGATGTCCTGTACGACGTCGGACATCTGCGGCGCGCCGCGGCCCGCGTACGCTTCGACGCCGGCTACGCTACGGGTCAACCAGGAACTTTTTACCGCGCCGTCGACCGTCGCCGCTAAGGCCAGCGCCGCAAAAGCCAACGTTATAAAATTTTTCCGCAAAGCCGTCCTCCGCTCAGCACTTATGTTTTTGCCCGGGGGCGGGCAACGCCTCGGCCGCGCGTTTGGCGCGGCGCCGTCTCTGGCGCCCGCGAACCGCGAAATATGCCGCCGCGTAAAAAGACGCCGCGGCCACAGTCGCCATAATTATATTGCCGATAAAATAAATATACGTCGTCCGCGAGAGGGCCCAGACATATCTCTCGTACCGTATTTGCTCGTAGATAGCTTGCCAATCCGTGCCTGTGACCGCGGCGCCGAGCATAGCCGAAGCGACCCAGAAGAAAGGCGACGTTATCGGGTTCATAACTGCCGCGCCCGCCAACGCGCCGGCCTTATTAAAACGAAATACCCACGCCAGTACGTACGCGACCGGCGCCGCCAGGAAGAAGGTCGGGAAAACGCCGAGCCACACGCCTACGGCGACGCCCGAAGCTACCTGGTGCGGCGACGCGTTGACGCGTACGACGTAGACGTAGAGCAACTTGGCGAGGCGGCCGAGCCGCTGCCACAGGTTCTTCGGCCG
>CAZWAM010000090.1:0-7854 GCA_964631855.1 uncultured bacterium
GGCGGACAACCCGTTCGCCGGGCTACCCCGCATATACCAACCGTAGCGGGTGTTGCCGGCGAAGCCGACGCCGCCGCCCTCGGCCGACTTCAGGAAATACGCGCCGCAGTTATAGTCGCGGTCCGTGTTGCTGGGGTAGCAGCCGAGAGAATAGAGGACGCCGGAGAACTTCGGGTGGTTGGTCAGGTTAAGGAGGTTAGAGCTCGTAACGCTCCCGGAGTTGGTTCCCAAAACGGTGGTGTTCGAATGTGCGGCGTGAGCTATGACGCCTTTGCCCTGGTTCACGTGGGAGATGAAGTTGGCGCTGTTGAATACGGCGCCGCCCGGGTAGGTGTTGTCCCAGAGCTCGGTAAACGCCCAATGGGAGGACGTTAAGTAGTTGTCCCGGATGTATTCCATAAGATATTTCTCGTTCGTGTAGGAGTCGAGGAACGCGCCGCCGAGTATAACGAGGTTTTGATAGTCGTAGGGGTTGGCCTCGGATGACGCCTTGGCGCCTTCGTAGCACAGCGTCTTGTCGATAACCTCGCCCAGGTCGTTCTCGCTAGATACCTGTATCCGGCCTACGTAGACGTCGTATACCCAGTCCACGTTGTCGTCGGGATACTCGCCCCAGTAATTGTCGCCATCCGCGTTGAAGTCGCCGTCCAGGCACCCGTAGTAGTTGTCCGTCGGAACGAGGCGGTTCCCCTCTTGGGTCCGGTACTTGGGGTCGTATACCTTACGCACGGGGATAATCGCGTCCGTGCCGACCAGGCAAACGTATTGGGTGCCCTTGTTCGTAAAGTAGTCCTTGATGCAATTCCGAACCTTCTCGGCCGAATCACGGCCGGAGTAGTTACTCTCGATATGGGCCGTGGTAACGACCGCGGCGTTGAGGCCCTTCTTGGTCTTCCAATCGGCCAACCCCTTGGCTTTACTCTCCATCGCGGCGTTGGTTATTATCAGGTACGGGAAGACGTCGGCTAAGCCGTCGCCCTCGTCCAGGAGGTTCACGCCGCCCGGCGTCGATATCTCCCAGGGGTTGATAACCGACGCCGCCAGGCTCCGCCGGATGTCGCGGTCGATCCATTTTAAACGCACCTCGGGATAGACGTTCTCGCCGTCGGCACGCCTTAGCTTCAGGTCGAAATCGATAACGTCGTACACCATCAACTTCCCGGTGGCGGGAACGTACTGCACCGGCGCCAGGACGACGCTCCCCACGCCGTATCCGCCCATGTTCCCGCTCTCAAAGCTATACACCAACTTCCCCGGGAACGGCTCCGACGACGAATAAACCTCGGCGTTGGGCGGCGTTATGCCCGCTTTCTCGGAACTCACCGGCGTAGGCTCCTGCGTCGGCAACACGCGGTACGACCCCGGCAATACGACGGGGTCCCCGTAGGATACCTCCACCGAGTCGATCTCCGTTCCCCGGGGCAAAGCCACCGTTACCAAAACGGCCGGCAAGCCGGGCTCACCAGGTTCGGCCGGCAGGACGCCGCCGTCTTTAAGCGTGACGACGTCGTACCCCAGAAACGCCGGGTCTTTCGCCGGCCTTACCTCAACGTCCGCGGCATCGAGCTGGACCGTGTAGCCGAACGCCGATGCCGCCGCGAAGACAGCAAGCCACAATCCTTTTCTCATCTAGGTTTCCTCCTTGATTGCATCCTTGGACCGGCTTCCGCCGTTATCGGAAGGCGTTTTTTTTACTCTATCCTTTCGTTAAATATAACATATTGCCCCTACCGCGTCCAAACCTTTTTTGGTCGCGCCGAGGCCCGGCCAATCGAAAAACCGCCGGAACCGACACGGCCCAAACTTTGCCCGCCCCCCCCCCCGGGCTACCGCTACCCAAAAAGGCCTTGCGTCCTGCCCCCGCTTTTTTTACTATGACCCACGGAGGCGCGAAGCGTGGCCACGCCGATGCTCAGACAATATCGGGCGATCAAGGACCAGTACCCCGACGCCATAATTTTCTTCCGCCTCGGCGACTTTTACGAGATGTTCTACAAGGACGCCGAGGTGGCGAGCGCCGTGCTCGGCCTTACCCTTACAGGCCGCGGCAAAGGCGAAAACCGCGTACCGATGTGCGGCTTCCCCCACCACGCCGCCGCCGGTTATATTGCGAAATTGTTAGACGCCGGCTACAAGGTCGCGGTCGCGGACCAGACGGAAGACCCGGCGCAGGCCGCGGCGCTGGTCCGGCGCGAAGTCGTCCGCGTCATCACGCCCGGGACCGTCTACGAAGACGAGCTGCTCGCCGGCGCGGAGACGCGCTACCTCGCCGCGGTCGCGTTCAAGAAGAACGAATGGGCCGCGGCGCGCCTCGACCTCGCCGGCGGCTCGTTCGAGGTCTGGCCCGGTTTGAATGCCGCCGGCGCGGCGTCGGTGGTAAGCCCCTGGAAAGCGGCGGAGCTGGTCGCGGAGGAGGGCGTACCACTGCCCGAGGGGCTCGCCGGCGATGACGCGGCGCTAACGTACCGCGAGGCCGCGGAGTTCTCGCCCGCCGAGGGCGCGACCCTTTTGCAAGACCACTTCGGCGTCGCCAACCTGGCCGGGTTCGGCCTGGAGGGGGAGGACGCCGCGGTCGCGGCCGCGGCCGCGCTGTTGCGTTACGCCGCCGCGGCGCAGCTCGGCCCGTTGTCACACGTCGTTACGATAAAGACGCGGGTACCCGGCGACCGCATGTACCTCGACGCCACGACGGTCCGCAACCTCGAGGTATTCGAACATCCCGGCCCGGGAGGCGGGACCCTCTACGACCTCGTGAACCGCACGCGGACCGCGATGGGCGCCCGCCGCCTCCGGCGATACCTGGCCGAACCGCTGTTCTCAAAGGAGGCTATCGACCGCCGCCTCGAGGCCGTAGCCGCCCTTCTCCGCGACGGCGAAGTACGCCACCGCGTACGCGAACTACTACGCCCTTGCGCCGACGTCGAGCGCCTCGCGGGGCGCATCGCGCTGGGCACGGCGAGCCCCCGCGACGTTCGCGCCCTGGGGCAAAGTCTCGCCCTCGTCCCGGCCTTCGAAAAAGCGCTCGCCGGCGCCGAAGGCGCGCTTCTCGCCGACGTAGCGGATGACCTGGTCGACGTGGCCGACCTCGTTAAACTTATAGATGACGCCGTCGCCGACGACCCGCCCGCGACGCTGGCCGAAGGCGGCATAATTCGCCGCGGCTTCCGCGCCGACCTCGACGACCTCCGCGACCGCTCCGCCCAGGCTAAAGAATATATCGCGAGTCTCGAGCAAACCGAGCGTGAACGGACCGGCATCGCCTCGCTCAAGGTGGGTTACAATAAAGTCTTCGGGTACTACGTCGAGGTTACTAAGCCGAACCTGCGTAAAGTCCCGCCGGACTATATCCGCAAACAAACCCTCGTAAACGCCGAACGGTTCGTCACGCCCACGCTCAAGGAGTACGAGGAAACGGCGCTCTCCGCGGACGAGAAGATCGCCGCGCTCGAGCGCGAGATATTCGCGGAACTGCGCGCCGAACTCAGCCGCCACGTCGCCCGCCTCAACCGCGTCGCCGGCGCCGTCGCCGAACTCGACGTGATGGCGTCGTTCGCCCAGGCCGCGCTGGAGAACGACTTCGCTTGCCCCCAGATTACGACCGAGCCCGTCCTCGACGTCGAGGACGGCCGCCACCCCGTAGTCGAACGCTTCTACCTGGACGAGCCCTTCGTTCCCAACGACGTGCACCTCGACGAGAGCGAACGGTTCGTCGTCCTCACCGGCCCCAACATGGCGGGCAAATCGACCTACCTCCGACAGGCGGCGTTGATTGTGCTTTTGGCGCAGGCGGGGTCGTTCGTTCCCGCGCGCCGCGCGACCGTCGGCCTCGTCGACCGCATCTTCACGCGCGTCGGCGCCGCGGACGACCTCTCGCGCGGCCGCTCCACCTTCCTCGTCGAGATGACCGAGACCGCCGACATCGTGAACAACGCGACGCCGCAGAGCCTCATTCTCCTCGACGAGGTAGGCCGCGGAACGTCCACCTACGACGGCTTGAGCCTGGCGTGGGCCGTAGCCGAGTACCT
This sequence comes from uncultured bacterium, assembly GCA_964631855.1. Lineage (GTDB taxonomy): Bacteria > RBG-13-66-14 > B26-G2 > WVWN01 > WVWN01 > WVWN01. Next base: position 4,026 of record CAZWAM010000090.1, read on the forward strand.
GGTGGAAAACGTCGACGCGCGGACGCTCTTCGCGACGCACTACCACGAGCTCGCGGCGCTGGCCGAGGGCGGGCGCGGCGTCGTGAACTACACCGTCACCGTGCGCGAAGCCGGCGGGAAGGTTCACTTCCTGCGGCGCGTCACGCGGGGCGTAACCAGCCGCTCGTACGGCATCCAGGTCGCCCGCCTCGCGGGCCTGCCGCCCGCAATACTGGCCCGGGCGCGCCAGATACTCGAAGAGCTCGAGGTGGGCCGGGGGCCGCGGGCCCTCGCCGACGACTCCCACCAAAAAACGCTATTCGCCCCCCGGGCACCCATACTCGAGGAATACATAGCGACGCTCGAGCCGGACCGCATGTCGCCGCGCGCCGCGCTCGAGGCCTTATACGAACTGCGCGAGTTGCTCGCCCGCGAGTCCGACGAACGACCGGAAAAGGACTAGTTGCGCAGCAATTGATTTTATGGTAAGTTCCAAAAGAGAAAGGCCGGCGGGCGGTTCGTCTGCGGGTCCTGTAAGCCGAGGCGGAGAGCCGCCGCCTCGTTTTATAATAAAACCCGAAGACGTGAGCGAAGGCATCGTCCGCCTCCGCGGCGCCGAGGGGCACCACGCGCGAAACGTCCTGCGGTTGGGACGCGGTGACCGCTTCGTCGCCGTCGACGGCCGGGGCGCCGAGTACGAAGCGGAGGTCGAAATACGCACCGCGGACGGCCTGCTCGGCAAGGTGCTACGGACGACGCGGCGCAGCCGCGAACCGCTCGCGCGGGTAACGCTCGCCCAGGCCATCGTAAAGGCGCCCTCGTTGGCCGACGTCGTGAGTCAGGCCACGGCGCTGGGCGTAAGCGAGTTCGTCTTGTTCGAATGCGCGCGCTCGCCGCGGCGCGAGGTGACGACGCGCGAAATCCGCCACCTCGAGAGCGTCGCCGCGGCCGCGGTCAAACAGTCGCTCCGCGCGGTACTGCCGAAATTTACGGGGCCCAAGACCTTCGACAACGTCCTCGCGTACGGACACGGCTTCGACGTTGCGTTTTTGTGCAAGCCGGACGCGGCGGCGGAGCCGCTGGCCGACGTACTGGGGCGGAAGAAGCCGGCGCCCGGCAAGATACTAGTGGCCGTCGGGCCGGAGGGCGGCCTCGACGCCGAGGAGGAAGAACGGGCCGCCGACGCCGGGTTCCGCGTTCTGGACTTGGGCCCGAGGCGGCTGCGCGCCGAGTTGGCCGGACCGATAGCGTGCGCGTTGATATTTTACGCCGGGGGCGACCTAGGCCCTGCCGGGCGCGGCGGAGGGTAACGTTATGGAAGATTGTATATTCTGTAAAATCGCCGCGGGGCAGGCGCCGGCGGAAGTGTTGTACCAAGACGACGACGTGATCGCCTTCGCCGACATATCGCCTATGGCGCCGGTGCACGCGTTAATTGTCCCGAAGAAACATCTGGCGAGCGTCGAGGAGATAGGCGCCGACGACAGAGAGGTCATCTGCCATTTAATTATGACGGCGCAACGGCTCGCGCGGGAACTGGGTATATCGAACTCGGGATACCGGCTCGTCATCAACACCGGCCCCGACGCCACGCAAGCCGTCCCCCACCTCCATATGCACCTTTTGGGGGGCCGCCCGCTCGAGCCAAAGCTCGGGTAAACGCCTACCCGGGTAAGACTCAAAGGGTGAGTTGAAATGAAACGGCTTAGCATGAACGTAAAGCCGCGCGCGGCGACGGGAAAGCGGCACGGCCGCGTCGCCCGGCGCCAGGGCTTGATTCCGGCGATCGTCTACGGCGCGGGACAAACCAACGTGCCGGTCACGGTTGCGGAGAAAGATTTCCGCGCTGCGCTGCGTACCGGCGGCGCGAAGGCCATCATCGACCTCAAGGTGGAGGGCGAGGAGGGCGAAACGCTCGCCATAATCAAAGAGATCCAGTACGACGCCCTCGGCGACGAAATCCAGCACGTAGATTTCTATCGTATAACGACGGGCAAGCCCATTCAAGTCACGATCCCCGTCACCGCCAGCGGCCGCTCCGAAGGCGAGAAAGAGGGCGGCGTCGTCGAACACCTGACGCGAGAGGTCCGCGTCGAGTGCCTGCCGCATAACATCCCGGAAGAAGTCCTGTTCGACATCTCGCCGTTGGACCTGGGGCAGTCGCTCCACTTGAAAGATGTCACGCCGCCGCCGGGGGTCGCGTTCCTCGACGCGCCCGACACGGCGCTCGTCGTCGTCAAGGCGCCGCGCATGGCGCGCGCCGAAGTAGTCGCGGAAGAAGAGGCGGCGCTGGCCGCAGCGGCGGAGGCCGAAGCGGCGGAGGTCGAAGGCGAAAAGGCCGAAGAGGAAGAACAAGAAAAGCCGCCGCCGTCGGAGGCGAGTTCTTCCTAGTCGTAGAATAGAATTATTAAAACGATATCAAAGGCGGAACCGATACCTACGCCATATTCGGCCTGGGGAACCCGGGCCGGCGATACGCGGCCACGAGGCACAACGCCGGCGCTATGGTGGTCCGCATACTTGCGCGGCGCCATCGCATCCGCCTTTGGCGGCGGCGCTTCGGCACGGCGTGCGGGAAAGGCCGCATCGGCGGCCGCGACGTCTGGCTCTTCGCACCCCGCACCTATATGAACCTGTCGGGGCACGCCGTCGCCGCGGCAATCGAGAACCTCGCCCTGGACGTCAACCGTATCCTCGTAATATCCGACGACGTGGACCTGCCGCCCGGCAAGATTCGCCTCAGGACGAAAGGTTCCGCGGGAGGCCACAAAGGTCTCCGGTCCATCATAGAAGAAATAGGCACCGAGGAATTCGCCCGGCTTCGCGTGGGTATAGGCGCGCCCGCGGAAGGCGACGCCGCGGCGTACGTACTCTCACCCTTCGAACCGCCGGAAAAAGAAATCATCGACGCGGCCCTAAGGCGAGCGGCGAACGCCGCGGAGGCGTGGCTCGCCGAAAGCGCGGCGCGTGCGATGACGGCGTTCAACGACTAACGCGGGAGGAAAAGTGGACGTATCCTTCTCTTTGGGCGGCGCCGGCCTGGCGCTCGTATTCGGTTTCCTAAGTTTTATATCGCCGTGCGTATTGCCGCTCGTGCCGGCGTACCTCTCCTACATCTCCGGGCACACCTTCGAGGAGCTGACGGGCAAGGAGCGGCGCGGCCATATCGTCGCGAAGACGCTCCTCCAAGCCGCGGCCTTCTGCCTCGGCTTCACCGCCGTTTTCCTGGCGATGGGCGTCACCGCCACCGAACTCGGCTCCTTCCTCCAGACCCACAAGATGTTGTTCAACCGGGTCGCGGGCATCATTATTATTGTATTGGGTTTCCATATGGTGGGCGTGTATCGGATTAAATTCCTCCTCATGGAGAAGCGCTTCGAGGGCAAGAAGGGCCGCTGGGGCATCCTCGGGACGTTCGTCGTCGGCGTCGCTTTCGCCTTCGGATGGACGCCGTGCATCGGCCCCTTCCTCGCCAGCCTTCTCGTCCTCGCCTCCGGCCAGGAAACCGTCTGGCAGGGTTTCTTCCTATTATTAATCTACTCGCTGGGTCTGGCCATTCCGTTCCTGCTCGCCGCGGTCGCCGTCAACACGTTCCTCTCGGCGTTCCAGAAGATAAAGCAACAATTCCGCACCGTAGAGGTCGTGGGCGGCATCCTTTTAATCGAATTCGGCCACATAATATTCTTCAACAAGTTAGGGTGGCTCGCCGGGAAGCTCGGCTTCGTGGATATAGGTTTTTAGGGAATAGGGTTTAACTTACAACGGGCGGCACCGTCGCCTTGATCTATCTAACCAGGCAGGAACGGCTCGTCCTGATCTTCCTCGCCTGCGCCCTCGCCGCGGGCGCCGC
>CAZWAM010000091.1:0-7750 GCA_964631855.1 uncultured bacterium
GCAAGCTCCGCGACGGCGCCAACCTCCTCATCACCAACCCGGACATGCTCCACACCGGCATTCTACCCCACCACGCCCGGTGGGGCCGCTTCTTCTCGTCGCTGCGGTACGTCGTCGTCGACGAGCTCCACGCCTACCGCGGCATCTTCGGCTCCCACGTGGCCAACGTCCTCCGGCGGCTGGGGCGCGTCGCCTCCCACTACGGCGCGGCGCCGCAGTTCCTGCTGACCTCCGCCACCATCGCCAACCCCAAGGAGCACGCCGAGCGGCTGGTGGGCGACGACGTGACGCTGATAAACGAGTCCGGCGCGCCGCAGGGCGACCGCTATTTCATCATCCTGAACCCGCCGCTCTCGGACCGGGGCCTGGGCCTACGCCGCTCCGCCAACGTCGAAGCCTCGGAGATCCTTCAGGCGCTGGTGAAGGAGGGCGTCCAGTCCGTGACGTTCGCCCGGGCGCGCGTCGTCGCCGAGCTCATATACAAGTACGCGCGGGAGGCGCTGGGGCCCAAGTACGGCGACAAGCTCCGCAGCTACCGCGGCGGCTACCTCCCCCAGGAGCGGCGCGAGATCGAGAAGCAGCTCTTCGGCGGCCAGCTGCTGGGCGTAACCGCCACCAACGCGCTCGAGCTCGGCATCGACGTGGGGGGAATGGACGCCGCGGTCGTCGTCGGCTTCCCGGGGTCCATCGCGTCGCTTCTGCAGCAGTCGGGCCGCGCGGGGCGGCGCGCCGACGCGTCGCTCGCGGTCCTCGTCGCGTACGATGACCCGGTGGACCAGTACCTCGCCCGCCACCCGCAGTACGTCTTCGGCCGCTCGCCCGAGGCCGCGATCGTCGACCCGGAGAACGTCTACATCCTCTCGGGCCACCTCCGCTGCGCCGCGGCGGAGCTGCCGCTCACCGCCGACGACCTGGCGGCCTTCGGCTCGAGCGCTCCCGACGTAGCCGAGGTCGTCGCCGACGAGGGCGACATGGCGGCAAAAGACGGCAAATACTGGTGGCTCTCGAGCGACTACCCCGCGGCGGACGTGAACCTCCGCTCCTCCTCCGACAACACCGTTACCATCGTCGACGTAAAGGAAGAGAACGCCGTCGTCGGCACGCTGGACTACGAGAGCGCGCTGGAGCAGCTCTACCCGGAGGCTATATACCTGCAGCAGGGCGAGACGTACTTCGTCCGCGAGCTCGACTTGGGCCAGAAGGTCGCGTTCGTCGAACGGCGCGACGTCGACTACTACACGCAGGCGATGGTGGAAGCGACGCTGCAGGTTCTCAAGACGCTGGAGTCGCACGAGAACGCGGCCGGCGCCTTCGGCCTGGTGGAGGCGCTCGTAACGTGGCGAACCATCGGCTTCAAGAAGATAAAGTTTTACTCGCTCGAGTCCATAGGCTGGTCGCCTTTGGAGCTGCCGGCGGTGGAGCTGGAGACGGTGGCGCTCTACGTCGCGCCCGGGCCGGAGGTCCTGAGCGACGTTTCGCGAATGGGATATAATCCCTTCGAGGGCCTGGTAGGCCTGAAGAACGTACTGCAGGCCGTGATACCGCTGTTCGCGATGTGCGACCCGCGCGACTTGCGCGGCGTCGTGGACTCGTCGAACCTGGGCACGCCCGCGGCGTTCATATACGACGTCTACCCCGGCGGCCTGGGCTACGCCGAGCACGCGTACCGCCGCCTGGACGAAGTGTTAAAAGCTTGCAAAGAGCTCATCGCCGGTTGCGAGTGCGAGAACGGTTGCCCGAGCTGCGTCGGCGTCGCGACTTTCACGCCCAATCAGGTTCGCGACCCGGACCTGCGCCGCGGCCACTACTTGCCCCATAAGGAGGCCGCGCTCGCGCTCGTCCGCGCGCTGTTGACGTGAACGACGTTAAATCGTATTATCTGCCCTGGGCCGGGTGGGTCGCGGTGCTTGTGGTCTTCGCCTTCGTCGCGTTGCCGGAGGCGCCGCAACCGCCGTCCCTCAACATAGACAAGGTCCGCCACGCCGCGGCCTACGCGCTGCTGGGCGCGCTCGCGGCCCGGGCCGTGGCGGGCGCGGCGCACCGCGGGGGAACGTTCGCGTTCGTCGTCGCCTTCTTCACCGTACTGCTGGTCGGCACGGGTACGGAGATCATCCAAGCGTTCGTACCGGGCCGCAACGCGGACATCGTCGACCTCGGCGCGGACCTAGCGGGGGGCATATTCGGCACGCTGGCGTACCTCTGGGCGTTCGCCGGCGGCGCGGCCGAAATAGGAGATATCGTTTGATAAGGCGGACTTTTCGCATTCTGAACGGTGTTGGCCCGTATACGGAGCGACGCATCTGGCGGGAGGGCGTTTCGAGTTGGGACGACTTCCTCGCGCGCGGCGGCGTCAAATTTACGTCGGCGCGGCGTAACGAGCTCTGGACGGAAGAGATCGCGCGATGGCGCGCAGCCCTCGAGCGGCGGAACGAGAAATTCTTTAAAGAGAAGCTCTCCCGTAATGAACACTGGCGTCTGTTCGACGTCTTCTCCCACGACGTCGCGTCCCTGGACATCGAGACCACGGGCCAGGCGCCGCCGTACGACGAGACGACGGTCGTGGGCGTCTTCAGGCCCGGGCGGGGCCTTACGCAGCTCGTCGCCGGCCGGGACCTCTCCGGTGACGCCGTCGACGCCGCGCTGGAGGGCGTCAAGCTACTCGTTACGTTCTTCGGCGCTAACTTCGACGTACCCTTCCTCAAACGCGAGTTCTCATACCTGCAACTCGAGTTCCCCCACTACGACATCTGCTTCGCAGCCAAAAGGCTCGGCGTCAAAGGCGGCCTGAAGAAGGTCGAGAAACAATTCGGCATCGCGCGCGACGGCGACGTCGACGGCCTCGACGGCTACGACGCCGTAAAGCTCTGGCAGGCCCACTGCCGTGGCCGCCGCGGCGCGCTCGAGCTACTGCTCCGCTACAACGCCGCGGACACGAAAAATCTCGTGCCCCTAGCGGCCATAATCTATCAACAGCTCTGCGCGCAAGAAAATGATTTTAACGCGTAACTACGGCACTAACCATAGGAGGTACAAATTGAGACACGCACTAATTATTCTCAGCGTCCTGGCGGTTTTTACGGCGGCGCTCGGCGCGGGCGGTTGCAGGGGCTGCGCCGAGAAAGCCGACCTCGACGTCATACCCGGAATGAAGGATTCGGGCATCCCCGACCCCCACGCCGCAAAAAAACACGAAAAGGAAATCCAACAGCTCAACAAAGAGATTGAGGAGCTGACGAGGGAACTCGCGACGGTCGCGATGGACCCGAACCTCAGCCCGGCGGAGAAAGACAGGCGCACGGAGGAAATAGGGAAGGAGATGGAAATAAAGGGCGAGCGCCTGAAGGAAATCGCCGAGGACATCGCGAACCGCGACCTTTGATGCCGCGCGTGGCCGAAGCTATATAAGGGCGGCTCCGGCCGCCCTGCTGCCTACCGTTTGCCTTTACCGCGCCGCCGGTTTGGGGTATAATCTTACACATCCCGTGCCGTAAGGTGTTACCACCTGACGGCTTAGGCGAGCGTCGGGTGGTAACACCCGACGCCACTGGGAAGAGACAATAGATGCTACGCACCCACACTTGCGGCGAGCTGAATGAGAATAACGTCGGCTCTGAGGCGACGCTCTGCGGCTGGGTATGGAAGAGCCGCGACCTGGGCGGCGTCCTCTTCGTCGACCTCCGCGACCGCTACGGCTTTACGCAGCTCGTCGTCGACCCGGCCGCCGACGAGAAACTGCACGGGGCAGCCTCGAAACTCAAAGGCGAGGACGTCGTCCGCGTCGCGGGCGAGGTGCGCCTCCGCCCGGAGGGGACGCGCCGCGACGACGCGCCGACGGGCGCCGTCGAGCTCCACGTCCGCGAGCTCGAGGTCCTGGCCCGGGCGAAGACGCCACCCTTCAACCTGGCGGAGGAAGACCTCGCCGTGCACGAAGACCTCCGCCTCGAGTACCGCTACCTGGACCTCCGCCGGCCGCACATGCAACGCAACGTCGCCGTCCGCCACCGGGCGGTCAAGGCCATCCGCGATTACCTGTCCGCGCGCGGCTTCGTCGAGGTAGAGACGCCGGTCCTGATGAGGTCGACGCCCGAGGGCGCGCGCGACTACCTCGTCCCGAGCCGCCTCCACCGTGGCCGCTTCTACGCGTTGCCGCAGTCGCCGCAGATGTACAAGCAACTTTTGATGGCCGCGGGGGTGGACCGCTACTTCCAGATCGCGCGCTGCTTCCGCGACGAGGACCAACGCGCCGACCGCCAACCGGAGTTCACCCAGCTCGACTTGGAGATGTCGTTCGCCGACGAGGAGGACGTCTTCGACGTCACGGAGGGCGTCTTCGCCGCGTCTTTCCGCGAGGGCATCGGCGTCGAGCTCGAGACGCCGTGGCCCCGGCTCAGCTGGCGCGAGGCGATGTCGCGCTACGGCCGCGACAAACCGGACACGCGCTTCGGCCTCGAATTCGCAAACGTAACGGAATTATTCAAAAACAGCAAATTCTTAGAACCCGGGCATAAATACGGGGAAGGCGCAGCGTTCGCTTTAAGGGTGCCCGGTGGCCTCAGCCGTAAACAACTAAGCGAAGTTGAACAAGCCGTAACCGCGGAAAAATTCCCGGGGGTAATGTCATTTAAAGTTGGGCTTAATGAAGAAATAAAGGGTCCGGCTCTAAAATATTTCCCGGAAGGATTCGGGAAACAATTGACAAAATATACGAAAGCCGAAGAGGGCGACGCCATTTTAGTTTGCGCGGGGGAATTCGGCAACGCAGCCAACGCCTTAGGAACGGCCCGACTAAAGGTGGCCGACTTATTAGATATCAAAAAAGAGGAAGGTTTTCATTTCCTGTGGGTCAGGGACTTTCCCCTCTTCGAGCGGGACCCGGCGACGGGCAAACCGGTGCCGTCGCATCACCCGTTCACGTCGCCCCGGCTCGAGGACGTGGACAAGTTGGAGGCCGCTCCCTTCGACGTGACGTCGCGCGCCTACGACGTTACGGTGAACGGCGTGGAGCTCGGCTCGGGGAGCGTCCGTATCCACGACGCCGCGCTCCAGCGGCGGGTATTCAAGGCCTTCGGCTATTCCGACGAAGAGATAGAAGGCCGGTTCGGCTTCTTTCTGCGCGCGCTGGAGTACGGCACGCCGCCCCACGCCGGCATCGCGCCCGGCCTCGACCGCTGGGTTATGGTTATGTGCGGCGAGGACTCCATCCGCGACGTGATCGCGTTCCCGAAGACGCTACGGGCGTCGTCGCCGATGGACGGCTCGCCGGCGCCCGTGACGCGCGAGCAGCTCGACGAGCTCGGCCTGACGCTCAAAGACCAAGGTCCTAAGGGTAAGTAAAGTTATGACCGAAGAAAGACGTCCCGAAATCCTCTGGGTCGACGACGAGATAGACCTGTTGAAGTCGCAGATCCAATTTCTGGAGAACCGCGGCTACCGCGTGGCGACCCTTACCAACGGCCCGGACGCGGTGGCGCTCGTAAAGGAGCGGCCCTTCGACGCGGTCCTCCTCGACGAGATAATGGTGGGGATGGACGGCATCGAGACGTTACATGCGCTCAAGGCCGTGGACGCGTCGCTCCCGGTAATAATGGTCACGAAATCGACGGAAGAGACGCTGATGGACGACGCGTACTTCGGCGAGATCGACGATTTTTTAGTGAAGCCGGTGAACCCCCACCAGATCCTATCTGCCTTAAAAAAAGTGCTGGACCTCGAGCGCCTGCGGCGCGACCGTTTTGTCGGCTCGTGGGGAGAATACTATAACCGGGCGCAACAAGTCATAGACGACCCGGCGGCCACGTTCGCCGACTGGGCCGACCTTTACTTAGACATGTGCCGGGCCCGCCGCGAGATCGCCGATTTGAATTTGGCGGCGCTCGAGCCCTTACATAACGAACTGGTGGCGGAAGCCGACCGGACCTTCGCAGCCTACGTCTGCGACCGGTACCCCTCTTGGGTATCGGGCGGCGCGGACCGACCGTACCTCTCGTGGAACATACTGGACGAATTCGTTTTTCCTCACGTCGAGGCGGGTCGGCGCGTTTATTTTGTCGTCGTCGACTGCCTTCGCCTTGACCAATGGTTGCTGCTCGAGGAGCGCGTCGCCGGCCTTTACCGCATCGACCGGTCGTTATATTGCGGCGCGGTGCCCTCCTCCACCCTCTACGCCCGGAACGCGCTCTTTGCCGGGAAGCCGGTCGCCGAGATCGCAGGCCGTTACAAGGAAGCCTTCCAGGAAGAGGGCGGCCTGGGGGAATCGCTGAACCGCTACGAGGAACAATTCCTCGCCGACCACGCCGCGCGACACGCCCCCAAAGCCAAGAAAATACGGTACTACAAATTCGCGAACCGCAAACAGGAGAGAAAAGCCCGGAAAATAATCGAGACGCTTTCGCCGCGCCCGCTCACGGCGTTGGTATTCAATTTCATCGATACCGTAACGCACGAATCGGGCCGCGGCGGCGCTTTGGACGCGCTCGTCCCGTCGGCCGAAGCGCTCCCGCGCCTCGCCCTAACGTGGTACCTCGGCTCGCCGCTCGAGCAACTGTTGCAGAAAATTGCCGAGGATAAAGAGGCGGTAGCGGTCCTCACCTCGGACCACGGTTCGACGCTAACGGATACGCCCGCAGTAGTTTACGCCGACAAAGAAGCGACGAAGACGCCGCGCTACTGGGTAGGGCGGGACCTCCGCCCTGAAGGCGAAGGGGCCTACTTGGTCCGGCACCCCGAGGCCTTCGGCCTCCCCGACGACTACCTCGCCAAGACGTACGTGCTGGCGCAGGGTAGCCGGCACCTCGTCTTCTCCCATCACCTCCGCGAATACCACCGGCGCTTCGAAGGGGGGTTCTATCACGGCGGCGTGTCGCTACCGGAATTGGTACTGCCGGCCGCGGTTATGACGCCCAAGTAGATGGGTAACGACTTTGAAGAGAGGGTGTTGGCCTGGTGCCGCCGGGAAGGAATACTACCCCCTGGCATTTCGATCCTTGTCGCCGCCTCGGGCGGCCCCGACTCGACGGCGCTGCTCGGCTGCCTGCACGCGCTGGCAGGCGGCGAGCGGTGGCGCCTCGCCGTCGCCCACCTCGACCACTCGCTCCGGCCGGACAGCGCCGACGACGCCGCGTTCGTACGGCGGCAGGTCGCGTCGCTGGGCCTACCCTTCTTCGACGCGCGCGTGGAAGTGCGGTCGCTTCCGACCAGCGCGGGTCGTTCGCTCGAAGAGGGCGCCCGCCTCGCCCGGCGCTCGTGTCTCAGGCGCGCCGCAAAGACGTTCGGCGCCGACGCCGTCGCGCTGGGCCATACGCTCGACGACCAGGCAGAAACGGTCCTCCTAAACCTGACGCGGGGCGCCGGGACGTTGGGCCTCGCCGCGATGCCGCCCGCCGCCGACATCTTCGTCAGGCCGCTACTTGCGCGAAGCCGGGCCGAAATCCTAACTTACCTTGACGAGCTGGGCGCCCCCTGGCGCGAGGACCCGACCAACCGCGACCCTACTTTTTTACGAAACTGGTTCCGGCTCGAGGTATTGCCGGCGTTGGAAACGCGCATGCCCGGCGTACGCGCGTCCTTCGCGTCTCTCGCGGCCGCGGCTCGAGCCGACGCGGCCGCGCTCGAGCGACGAACCGCCGTGCTCATGTCGCGCCTCGTAATTGATTCGGGCCGCGACGAGATCCGGCTAGCGCCGTCCTTCCCCGCGGCCTTGCCCGACGCCCTCCGCGGCCGCGCGGTAAGGCAACTGTACCGCGGGCTGGTC
>CAZWAM010000092.1:0-5108 GCA_964631855.1 uncultured bacterium
GCCGCGGTGGCGCACGCCTTCCGCGAGGCGGGGCGGCCCGTCTTCTACACGCGGCACGCGGAGGACCCGGCGGGCGGTAATGCCGGCCTGATGGCCTTATGGTGGGAGGATTCGTCGCCCAAGGAGGGGACGTGGGAGGCCGCGGTCGTTGACGCGCTCGCGCCCCAGCCCGGCGACGTCGTCGTTCCCAAAATAAGGTATAACGCGTTCATCGCCACGGACCTCGAGCTCCGCCTCCGCGAGGCGCGCGTGGAAGACCTCGCCGTCACGGGCGTCATGGCCAACCTCTGCTGCGAGAGCACCGCCCGGGACGCCTTCATGCGCGACTTCCGCGTCTTCTTCGCCGCCGACGGAACCGCGGCCCCCTCCCTCGACTTTCACCGGAGCTCTCTTTTGAATTTATCTTACGGCTTTGCGTACGTGCTGAGCTGTGCGGAACTGATCGGGATGGCCCGCGCGGGCGGCAAAAAATAAGGCCCGCGGCGCGGGCCCGTCCGTCTCGCATAAAATTACTTGGGCCTTAGCAGTTCGCTGTAGAGTTCGACGCGGCGGTCGGCGAAGACGTCGTTCTCGGGGGTAACGAACTTGTCGTCCGCTTCCGCCGGGTTAACGTCGATCGCGACCGCGGCCTCGTCGTCGTCGAGGCGCAAGAGTACCTCGCCCCGCGGGTTCACGATCTGGCTGCAGCCGACGAACGTCGTCGCCTCGCCCCACCGGTCCTCGGTGCCGGTGCGCCCCGCGGTAACGGCGAAGACGCGGTTCTCGAGGCAGCGCGTAACCATCGCCGCCGGGCAATGGGTTAAAACGAGGGCGGCGGGATGCAGGATAACCTGCGCGCCCCGGAGCGCGAGGATGCGCATAACCTCCGGGAAGACCCAATCGAAACATATCATCATCCCGACGCGCGCGTACCCAACGTCGTAAACTTCGAACGGATCTTCGTCCGGCTGGTCGAAGAGCTCCTTTTCGCGGCGGAAGGGGTGGGCTTTACGGTAGACGCCGCGGAGGCCGTCCGGGCCGACGAGGACCGCGCTGTTGTAAAGGGCGTCGCCGTCGGCTTCGGCGAGGCCGGCGCAGGCGAAGGCGCCCCGCCGACGACACCAGGCCACGAGGCTATCCACGGTGAAGCCGCCCGTGACCGGTTCCGCGAACGTCTTCAGCTCGTCGCGGCTTTGGAATTGATACCCGCTCGCGAAAAGTTCCGGAAATACGTAAAGCTCAGCCTCGACGCCGTCCGCCAGCTCCAGCGCTCGCGATACGTTACGCGAAACCTCGCCGAACGTCGGGGGAAATTGCACGAACGCTACGCGCATAACGTCAACCTGTCCCGATTTGAGCAGAGGTGAAGGATTTGTACGATTTCAAAACGGACCCGCATTTCGAATGCATCGGCCACCTCACGACGCGCGAGGCCGACGTCGTCGTGCGCATCGAAGGGTGGCAGCCGGAAGCCGACGGCCGGACCCTTCTGTGGTTCGACCGCCACCAGTACTTCAGCCGCACCTACAAGAGCCACCTCGTCGCCGAAATCGGCGCCGACGGCGCGGAGCACGTTATATATCACGATATGCTGGCCGACTACCTTGAGCTCGAGCCGGGCAAGTCGTACCACGTTTGGATAATGGCCGCGGCGGCTCAGGCCGGGCCGGAAGGCAAATTGCTCGTCGAGAAGGCGCGCTCGGGCCAGGGCCACGTCAAGCTCTACCGCCGCCTCTACGCGGACGACGTCGACGTTCCCCCCATAATAGAAAAGAAGAAATCGCTCTGGGCCAAGCTGTTCGGGCGGCGTTGAGTGCGGGCCTGCTTTACTTCTTCGGCACGACTTTCACGTCGTCGCCGGCCTTTATGCCCAACGCGACCGCGGCGTTTCCCTGAGCTATGGCGAGCTCGAGGCGGGCCATCGAGTTGATGAGCGCGAGCGGCGCGCCGGCAACCACCTCCGCGTAGTGCCGCTTGAGCGGGCCGAAGTCGACGTCGCAGCAACGCACGTAATACGCCTCCCACGCCGGGAGGTCTTCTTCTTTAATAGACGTAATGCAGTTGCCGAAGTGGTCCACGTGCAGGACGACGCCGGCGAGCTCGTCCCCCTCCATCGTCGCCCGGGGCCACGGGAACTTGACCGGGTCCTCGAGCGCGGGCCCAAGGCTCCGGTAATCGGCGCCGCGGGCGATATGCGCCGCCGCGGGTGCGAAGAGGTCGCGGCCGTGAAAGGTGCTCGAGAACGGCTTCAGCCGGAACCGCTCCTCCTCGACGGCGACCGCGCCCGCCGATATGCCCTCCTGCAAAAAGGGCGTGAAGACGCCGTTGTCCGGGCCGACGAAGTAATGCCCCGCCGCGGACAACGCGAGCGCGCGGCGCCTCGAGCCTACGCCCGGGTCGACGACGACGAGGTGAATCGTATTGGGGGGGAAATACCGAGCGGTGGCCTCGAGTATGAGCGCCGTCGGGAGGATTTCGTGCGGCGGTACGTCGTGGCTAATGTCGACCAACCGGGCCTCCGGGCAAAGGCTCGTGAGAACCCCCTTCATACTCGCCACGTAACCGTCGGCTAAGCCGAAGTCGCTCGTGAGGGTTATTATAGGCGTTTTAGTTGGGGCGCCTTCCACGCCGTTTACCTGCCTTACGCGCCCGGCTAAAATTTACCCGGCCGTATTACCTTATTAAAAATCTTCGAGGCGGTAGACGTCATAGGCCACTTCTTCGTAGGGGTGAGCCGCCTTCATCGCGGCGACGACGGCCTCTACGACGTCGGCGCCCGCCACCATCTCCAGGCGCCACTCGTCGACCTCCTCGATGCGGCCGGCCTTGCCCACCGCGGGAGACGCGCCCTCGCCGCCGCGGAAGGTCCCCCGGCCCTTGGCCGCGAACGAGCAGCGCGTATAGTCGCCAATAATGCCGGCGCCGGCTCGAGCCATCGCCGCGCGCACGACGCTGAGCGACTCCCACGGCACGAAGACGACGACCTTGTAACGCCGCGACTCGTCCACCATCGCGCCGCATAATAACAACGTGTCGAGGCGCTGTCAAGCGGCCCCCTTTTATTGACGCTGGCAAAGGGGTGTGCTAATATCGCGTCGTCGTGGTACGAGCGAGCACCGTCGCCGGCGTCATTCTCCTTACCGGGGTAACGGCCGCGGCGTACGCGTTGACGGTCGAAGGGCGCCAGCTCCGCCTCGACGGCGGCGTCTTCGCGCAAGAGGATGCGGAGTGGCTCGCGGCCCGCGCGCGATACCTCCTCAAACAAGGCGAGTACGGCCGCGCCAACGACCTCGCGACGCTGCTCGCCGGCGCCGCGCCCCCCGCGATGACCCTCGACGCCCGTGCCCTCGCGGCCCGTACTAAATACTTCGCCGTCGGCCACAAGGAATCTTATTTGGCCTTCCGAGAACTTTACCGCGAAGAAAAGAAAAGGGTGGATGCCGCGGCTCGGCCGCCCGCCGAGGAAGACCTGGCGCGCCTCGCCGTCATCTCGCGGGAGGCCGTCGCGGCCCTCGGCACCGCCTACGGCCCGGGCGCCGTACCCGGGGCGAAGGTCATTTCCCGCTACGACTCACCCACCGCCAACACGGGCGCCGCGGAACCCCAACTCACCAGATACGACCTGCGCTGGTCCGTCAACCTCGTCTTCCTCATCCGCGAATACGACAAAGACAACCTGGCCGACGCCAAGGCCGCGGTCAAGGCCGCAGTCGACGAGAAACGGACCTTCGACGCGTACTTCCGCGACGTGAGTGTACCCAAGTCGACGAAGGCCCGCGCCGTCGACGACGTGAGAGGCAGCGTCCGCGACCGCGCCCGCAAAATGCTCCCGGCGGCCATCGCGCGCGAAATACAGACGACCTATAACCTCGAGGGTTTCAAGTTCTGCCTTAAGAAACCGGTCGGCATCCCGGAACTCACCGCGTACGCCGCGCGCGCCATGGAGACCCCCGAAAACGAAGAGATAAAGCTCGAGCGCTACGAAGACGCAGGTTACGTCGCCTACCGCGCAACGGCGACGGCGCGCGCCAAAGCCACCACATCCCTCGCCGACGCGCTACGCTACCTCGGCGTCGACCCGTACGGGTGGCGACCTTTCGTCGGCAAACTGGAAAAAGAGCGAAAAGAAAAAGAAGGCGGCCGGGCCGGACGGCCCCCCGACGCCGCGTCAGGCGGCATTCCCCAAGAGGAGTAACCGGCGTTTATGAAAAAGTTGTTACGCGTGTTCCTACTTACGGCGGCCGCCGGTGCGACGGCGTACGCCGGCTTTCCGGACGCCGCGACCGCGGAGCGGTTATTCCTCAAAGAAATCGGGGAACGCTACGGCGAGGCCGAGGGCGTAACGACGAGCCCGTTCGTCGAGGGCGAAACGCCCGACCACGCGCTCGCCGCGGCCCGTGTCGCCTACGGCTACTACGCGGAGGTTTACCTCGCGTTATTCGTCCGGGAGGGCCGGCGTTGGCGCGTCGCCGACTTCGACGGCCCCTTCAACTACATGCCCGAGATCGGCGGCGACGAGGGGACCGTCGCCAAGGCTAAGCCGGGGCCGTGGACGTACTACGTCTTCACCTGCACGGAGGCTTCGTACGGCTCGGGCATGGGCACCGAGTACGATTACTTTTTATTGTACCGCATCGGCGACGAGAAGCTGGTCAAAGCCTTCGAGGGGGAAACGGGCTCGCGGGAGGACTACTACGCGCGCTGGTACGGCGGCGACGACTCCTCGGCCTGGGAATACGGCGCCTACGCCGAGGGAACTACCGACTTCACCTTCGACGACGTAGACGGCGACGGGACCTCCGAGCTGTGGGCTTTGACGCGCGAGGCCGCGGCTAAGGACGAATCGGCAACGTACGTCACCGCCGAGCTCTATGCCGTCGGCGACGACGGGAACTTCGCCTCCATTGATACGAACCTTTATTATGACGTCCTGGCGGCGACGGAGTCGTTAGCTGCAAAGCTCCTCCTCGCGCGTGCGGCCTTGACCGAGGAGGGCGACGTCGCCGCGGCGCGCGCCTTCCTCGAGGAGGCCGCGGCCCTCGAGCCCTCGGCGGCTCCGGGAATCGAAAAAAGGCTGGAACTTCTCGAGCGCTTAGCGGACGACCCGCCGGAGGCGGTGCGGCTTTACT
>CAZWAM010000092.1:5208-7701 GCA_964631855.1 uncultured bacterium
AAGAAATATCTGGGCCGCTACGTCAAACTTACGGCCGACGCCGAGGAGCGCTCGCAAACGTTAACGCACCTGGCGGATTGTTACTACCATCTCGGCGACGTCAAGGCCGCGCGACGCCTATACCAAGATTCGCTCGCCGCGGCCCCCCACGGCGTATTCGAGGACTACAATTATTTGAGGTTGGGCGACTGCGCCGCGGCCTCCGGCGACCACGCCCGGGCAATCGAATACTACATAAATTGCGCGAACCTGGACGACTGGTGGAGCGCAGAGGCGGGCGACGCGCTGGTCGGCTACGCCGCCGTCCGCGAGGGGACCAAGTGGCGCCACTTCCTGGACTACCTGGACGAACGCGGCGCTTACGACTACCTGACGCTTGAAGCCGGCGACCTCGACGGCAACGGCACCGCGGACCTCGTTGCCCTCGTACCGTGGGACGAAGAGCCATCCGAGCTATATTATTTTATACGTTCGGGCGACGAATTCCGCGGCGAGATGTTAACCGCGGGGCGCCCGTCGCTGTGGTTCCCCAAAATAGAATACGTATTCGAGGCCCCTCCCCAAGTTTTGTCGTGCCGCGAAACGGCCGAGGATGAAGAAGGCCGGGTCACGTACGAAGTGCTCTACCGCCACGACGGCTCGAGCATGCGCGAGGTCGCACGCGTAAAGGCCGAAGAGACCTCAGCCGCGGCGCCCGACTACGAATACGACGCAACGCTCACCTTCGTCGACGCCGTTCGGCCCGCCTTCGCCGTGGACGGGACCGTTCGCTCGGTGGAGGGCGAAACCACCTTCACGGAAGAATACGTCTGGGACGAGGATAAGTTCGCGTTCGTCCGCGTGGAATAATAAACGATAAAACCAACCCGCCCGGAGGAAGGCGCCATGCGAGGACGTAATTTAACGAAAATAGTGGCCTTGGCGATCGCGGTAGCGGCGCCCGCGGCCGCGACACAATTCTGGACCGCCGAAGAACTCGCCCGGCCCTTCGGCCCGCCGCTGGTACCGCGGCTCGGCTGGGGCGCGCGCGCGGAAAGTTACGACGCCGACCAAGTCTTCGGCAAAGCCTGCGCCTTTATTGAATACTGGCAGGTCAAGGACCCCAAGGACCCGAACTACGGCGGCATCCGCGAAGGTGAAGATTTACCGAACATCATCCAGACCGACAACACGCAGGAGTCCGTCTGGGTATGGTCGCGCTGGCGCCAGCTCACGGGCAGCCGCAAGTACGACGAGGCCACGACGCGCTCGTGGGTATATATATACAAGTACCCAGCGTGGGAAGAAGAGGGTTGGGAAAACCCGGGCTCGAGATATTACCGCATCTACAATTGTGGTTGGGGCATGCGCGCCGAGATGATGTACCGGCGTGCCACGGGCGACGCGTCTCACAAAAACTACGGCCTTACGTGCGCGCGCTTCGTCGCCGACAACGCCATCGAAATCGAGACCATGTCGTACCTGGCCAATTATTTATGCACGGCCTGGGCCGCGGGCAACCTCTACGAGTACGCGCGCGACGTTGGCGACGACGCGTTGAGGGCTAAGGCTTTGACGCTGGCGGCGAAAGTTAAAACGCTCGCGGAGGCCGCGCCCGCCTGGCGCATCGGGTATTACAACTGGGCGATGTCGGGGGGTGCCACCGTCTGGGGTTTGCACAATTCCTATTTTAAAGAGCACCCCCAAGAAGAGAAGGCCTGGATATCGGAATACGGCCCTTACCTGCAACGGTTGGTGAAACCGGGCGTCGGCACGTGGGACAACGCGTGGAACGCGTGGTACATGCTCGCCCACCACGGTTGTTACCACGCCGCGGGGGACGCGGCGTATTGGACCAAATTCGACGAAATCGCCGCCAACCTCGTCGCCCAGGATACGGACGGCGACGGCGGCATTCCGCCGAGTCAGGCGCTGGGAGACGACCACGACCACACCTGGGTCACGTCGTACCTGTGCCTTATGGGAATGGACCGGATTATTCGCGACTTGAGCGTGAAGAACTTCGTCGCGACCCCGGAGCCCGGCGTTATAGTATTGAAATGGCAGCCGGCATTCGAGACGCGCGCCGCGGCCTACAACCTGTACCGGGAAACGGCGGGCAGCCCGGGCCGCCCCAAAATAACCGATAAACCCATCGCGGGTAACCCACCTTACTCCTTCACCGATGCCGACGTGGTAAACGGCCGAACTTACCGCTATTGGCTGGCAGCCTCCAGCCCCGGCGACCACGTCCGCGTGCACGGCCCGCTAGAGCGGACCGCGGGCGCGCTGAAATGCACCTTCGCGCTCGGCCAGAATTACCCCAACCCCGTAACGGACGGCCGCACGACGGTCCCGTTCGCGCTCGCGCGCGCCAGCAAAACGCTCTTCCGCGTCTTCGACGTCGCGGGGCGCGAGGTATACCGGACGGAGAACGCCTTTAGCCCGGGCAAACACGCGCTCGAGCTCACGCTCGCCCTCGCGCCCGGCGTCTACCTATACAAACTCGAGACG
>CAZWAM010000093.1:0-7556 GCA_964631855.1 uncultured bacterium
CGCCGTCGCGGAGCTTGCGGCGCGCGGCCGCGGGGGTGTCGCCGTCGTAGACGCCGGGCGCGACGCGCGCGGCCACCGGCGGCGCGAGCGCCAGGAAACGGCTTAGGTTGCGGAGTTGGTCCTGGCTCAGCGCCTTGGTGGGGTAAAGGAAGAGGGCGGAGCCGCCGCCCTCGTCGTAGAAGCGCTCGAGCACCGGCAACAGGAAGCAGTACGTCTTGCCGGAGGCGGTGGGCGTGACGGCGACGACGTTTTGGCCCGCCCGGGCCGCCGCGACGTACTCGGCCTGGTGGCTGTAGAGCTGCGTGATGCCCTGGTGCCGCAGCGCCTCGGCGAGGGGCGGGGCCAGCGGCGGCTCGAGCTCGCGGTAGCGGGCCTCGCGCGCCGGGACGTGTTCGACGTGGCGGATGGCGTCGCCCTTAGTGAGCTGCAGCTCGGCGAGTACGGCGTCGATTTTCATTATAAATATTATAAGATTTCGCGGCCGCTTGCGAAAGTTAAAAAGGAGGAGGTTACGGACCCGCGCAACATTACCTTGGGTTGCGCACGTATATAAGGTATAATGGACGCGGTGCTGTTTATGAAATTCTCCCGCCAACGGTTCGTCGTCTTCCGGGCGCACGTACGCGAGGCGTTCGCGCTCGCCGCGCGGTCGCTGTGGGCCAACAAGATGCGCTCGCTCTTGACGGTGCTGGGCGTCTTCATCGGCGTCACCACCGTCGTGGGCCTTATCTCCCTCATCGCCGGCCTTACCAACTACGTCACGAGCGCCTTCGCGACCGCCGGGACGGATACGTTCTTCGTCTCCCGCATGAACTTCGTCACCACCAACTGGGAGGAGTGGTTCGAGAGCCAAAAGCGGCCCGAGATCATGCCCGCCGACGCCACGGCCATCGCTGCGAATTGCCCCTCCGTCGACTACACGACGCTGAAGTCCGTGGTCTTCAAGGAAGTATCCTACCGCGACAAGAAGATCAAGGGCGTCATCGTCATCGGGACGACGGAGGATTTCCAGCAGATGGAGGGGCTCAAGATAAGGCGCGGCCGCTTCATTACCGACGCCGAGGTCGACCGCTCGCGGCAGGTGTGCGGCCTGGGCTACGAGGTCGCCGAGAAGCTCTTCGGCTCGTCCTCCGGGATAGGCGAGCGGATCAAAGTCGGCGGCCACGCCTTCACCGTCGTCGGCGACGCGTACCCGCTGGGCTCCGTCTTCGGCCAGAACCGCGACAACACCGTCATCGTTCCCATGACGACCTTCGAGAAGATGTTCGGCACGCGCGGGATCGCGCGCGGCACGACGGTCATCGTCCGGCCGAAGTCGCCGGAGCTGGAAGGCCGGGCGGTCGACGAGGTGACGACCCTCATGCGGCGGCGCCACCGGCTGGGGCCGGAGGAGGATAACGACTTCGAGATCGTCACGCAGGCGGCGATGGTGCAGGCGTTCAACGCGCTCACGGCGGCGCTCTTCGTCGTCATCGTCGCGGTGGGGAGCATATCGCTGTTGGTGGGCGGCGTGGGCATCATGAACATCATGCTGGTCTCGGTCACGGAGCGGACGCGGGAAATAGGCGTCCGCAAGGCGGTGGGCGCGCGGCGGTCCGACATCCTGATGCAATTTCTAATCGAGGCGGTGGTGCTCTCGGCCGGCGGCGGCGCACTGGGTGTGGCGGGCGGGACGGGCCTGGCGTTTCTCATCGGCGCGGCGACGCCGATCCCGGCATCGCTATCGGGAGGGGCCGTCGCCCTCGGCGTAATTTTCTCCACCGCGGTGGGCATCTTCTTCGGCCTATATCCCGCGCGGCGCGCGGCCCGCCTCGAGCCCATAGCCGCGCTGAGGTACGAGTAACGATATGAAGTCGTTCTGGGACGATCTTCGTCGTTATTATTACCAGTACCGCGAGGCGGCGTCGCTCGCGTTCTCGTCGCTGTGGGCCCATAAGATGCGAGCGTTGCTGACGGTCTTGGGCGTCGTCATCGGCGTCACGACGGTCGTCGCGATGGTCAGCATCATCGACGGCCTGAACCAATCCTTCGCCAACCAGATGGGCTTTTTGGGCGCCGACACGTTTTTCATCCAGAAATATAAGGCCGTCCAGTTCGGCCCGCGGCGCGAGGAGCCCCGGAAAGATTTCGAGGAGGCAGATGCGGCGGCGATAATGCGGCGCTGCCCGGCGGTATCGGTGGCCGACTTCTATACCGAGATCGTCGGGCGGGCGACGTACGGCGGTAAGAAGACGGCCCTCCTCGCCGTCGGCTCTACGGAGACGGAGAAGTTCGACGAGATCTTCTCGTGGTGGGTGGAGGACGGCCGGATGCTGACGCAGGCCGACATCGACGCCGACCGGTACGTCACGGTGGTGGGGTCCGCGGTGGCGGAGGCGCTCGCGCCGGAGGGCCGGATAATCGGCGAGCGGATAAAAATCAACGGCCATCGCTTCCTGGTGGTGGGCGTTTTCGGCCATAAGGGCGAGATCTTCGGCATCTCGATGGACAACTACGTCGTGGTACCCCACGGCGCCGGGCGCAAAGCTTTCGGCGAACCGGTCGACGAGATGGGGATGCAGAGCTCGGTTATCACGGTGCGGGCGAAGTCGCCCGAGCTCGTGAATACCGCTATCGACCAGGCCGAGGTAGTAATGCGGGAGCGGCGCAGGGTACCGCCCGAGGCCGACAACGACTTCGAGATCTACACCGCCGACTCGCTAATGGAAATATATGACCAGATAACGGGTGCGGCCTTCGCCGTCATGATCGGCATCTCCGCGGTGTCGCTTCTCGTGGGCGGCATCGGCATTATGAACATCATGCTGGTCTCGGTTACGGAGCGCACGCGCGAGATAGGCGTCCGGAAGGCGCTCGGCGCTCGGCGACGCGACGTCATGGCGCAGTTCATCGCCGAGGCCACCGTCATCTCGCTCACCGGCGGCATAATCGGCATCGTCATCGGCGTCATCATCGGCGAAGGGGTGAGCCTGCTGACGAAGGTGCTGTCGGACGCCGGAGCGCCGGTGCCGTTCCTGCCGGCGGCGATCAAGGTATGGTCGGTCACCCTGGGTTTCCTGTTTTCGCTGGCGGTGGGCCTCTTCTTCGGCATCTACCCGGCGAACAAGGCGGCGAGGTTGAACCCCATCGAGGCGCTGCGGTACGAATAACGCGGCGAGGTTTTCTATGAGAAACACAACGGCAAAGGTTTATCTGTTGACCGTAGGGTTCTTAGCCGCGGGTTTCGCCGCGGAGGACGAGATAACGAAGACGCCCGCGGGCCTTCAGATGGAACCGGTTACGGCGACGTGCGAAGAGGTGCTCGCGCCCAACGTCGTACGCGTTAAGATTTTGGGGGAATGCGCCCTCATCGGCGTCCAACCGGTTAAGAAGAAGTCACCCTACTACGGCGAGGCGGTGGCGTTCGTCAAGGAGCGGATTGCGGGTAAGGAAGTTCGCGTCGAGGTCTGCCCCAATATCCCGGTGAACGAGAAAGGGCAAACCCGCGCCGTTATATACTACCCGAGTGACGGCAAGTGGTGGAACCTCAATATAGAGCTTATCCGGGCGGGCCTCGCGAAGGTCGCCGACGTCCCGGCCTGCCACGTGCCTACTAAGGCCTGGATAGAGTACGAGAAGGAAGCGCGGCACGCGCGGCGCGGGATGTGGGTGGACTTCTCCGAGCGTAAGGGGAACGTAAGCGACCAGGCCGACGTCTCCGACTTCGACCGATGAGTAACGCGCGCGACTTCCGGGCCAAACTTCGGGAAATAGGCCGGGCCCGCGCGCGGGGCGACGCTCCCCAAAGGCCCCAACCGCCCGCCGACAACGTCGTCGCCGTAGCCGATATATGGCCAGCTTCGCGAGGGGAGGGTTTTTGGCTCTGCCGGCCCCGCTGGCCGGACGGTTACCCGCATCCGGAAATCCCGACAACATTTACGCGCACGTGCGCGGCGCTCGACGTGGAGTCGCTGGGGCGCACGCCCAAGCCGCTCTTCCTCGTAGGCTTCGGCTACATTTCCCCGCGAGGCGTCGAATTCGAGCAATACCTGGCCGGCCACCCGGACGAGGAGCCGGCGGTCCTGCAGGCCGCGGCTCGAGCCCTCCGCGAAGTCGACATCCTCGTCTCCTACAACGGCCGCACCTTCGACCTGCCCATAATCCGCGACCGCCTCCGCTACTGGCGCCTGCCGTACGAGGAGCCGCGGCGCCACGTCGACCTCTTGTGGCTCGTCCGGCGGCATTATAAGGAAGAGCTTGATATGCCCGCCTGCGGCCTGGCCGAGGCGGAACAATACATCCTCGGCCTGCAACGCCCCCCGGACGTACTTTCGTCGCAGGTTCCCGAGCTCTACGAACGCTTCGTGAAGGTCGGCGACGCGCGGCCGCTCGAGCCGATACTCCAGCATAACCTCTACGACCTGGCGGCGACGCTTCTTCTTTCCTTAAAAATGCAGGAGTATATCCCCGGCGAGTTGGAGGATAAGGCGGATAACTGGGCGGATACGAAAGACCTTTTCTAATTACGGCTTTTTATTACTAATGTAAAAAGGGCCGGCCTATTAAGGCCGGCTTAAATTATTACCCGGTCCGCGCCGTCAAGCGCTTCTCTAGCGAGCGGTTTCACTTATCTCTAAGCCGTGGACGTCGATATAGCCGAAGAAGTCGTCGCCCAACGCCCGGCGCTCTTCGAGTTGGCTCGGCGTTCTTACGATGACGTCTACGGGGACCGGCAGCTCGAGCGCGGCCCGGGCCCGAGCCGCGGCCTCGACGGGCCCCTCATCTGCGGCGTCGAGGACGACCAAAATGTCGACGTCGCTGTCGGGCGTCTCCTCGCCGCCGGCGTACGAGCCGAAAACCTTTATCGAAACCAACCTCTCGCCGAACAATCGGCGTAAGGTTTCGGCGATGGTCGCGAAAATTTCTTCCTTAACCATTACGTTATCAATATAGCATACTTGGACGGCCGGTAGCCGTTTTTCAGGCGTGCTTATCGAACCGCCGCGCCAACGCCGCGAACGCCTCCTCGCTCCGCTTCATATTTTCCCGCCACCGGCCCTTCGCCAATACGACCTGCCGGTTTGCCTCGCGCGCGCGTTCGCGCAACGCTGCGTCGCGAGCCGCTTTTATTACGGCCTCGGCCAGCGCCGCGCCGTCGCCGAGGGGAACTGCTAGGCTCACGGCGCCTGCCTCGAGCCACTGCCTCGCGGCCGGGATGTCCGTGACCACCGGGAAGCAACCCGCCGCCATAGCCTCGAGCAGCGATATGTTCGCGCCGTCGGAGCGGGAGGTCGTTACGAAGATGTCGCCGTCGCGCAGCTGCGCCGCCACTTCCGCGAGCGGCACCGACCCGAGGAACGTCACGCGCTCGGCTAGGCCCATCTCCCGGACCTGCGCCTCGACTTTCGGCCGCAGGACGCCGTCGCTCAGGAAGACGAGCTTCGCCCGCGGCAACGCGTCGAAGACGGCCGGCAGCGCCGCGAGGAGCTGCTCGAAGTTGTAAACCGGTTTGAAGTGGCGCGTGTGTATCAGTACTACTTCCTCCGCGGCTCGAGGGGCCCGGGTCGTCATCGTGAAGACGTTCTCGTCGACGCCGAAGTGGTTCACGACAATTTTGGCCGGGTCGCCGCCCAGCGCGACGATGCGCGCGGTCATATGGTCCGCCATCGACGTTATGAGGTCCGCGCGCTTGAGGACGAACTCGATGCGCTTGCGGTGGAGCCAGGACCAGTTCGGCTCGAGCAGGACGTCCGTTCCCCAGGCCGACGCCGCCACCGGCCTGACGCCCAACAAAACGCCGAGGGGCCCATACGAGCCGAGCTCCTGCGCCGAGACGACATCCGGATTTATTGCCCGGGCGAGTTTCCGGACCGTCGGCAGGCACGCGAGATATTTAATCATGAATTTGCGCGGCAGCCGGCTTTCTATATAATAGGTCTTGCCGGGGACCGGCGGCCCCTCCTCGAAAGTTATCAAGTGGCACTCGTGGCCCGCCTCGTGGAAGTACGCTACCCACCGGTGGGTGTGGTTCACCGAGCGGTCCGATAGGAATAGTATCCTCATAAGAGCCGGCCGTGCGAGGGGCAACTTTCGGCGAGGACGCACGCGTCGCACGCCGGCCGCCGCGCGGCGCAGACGTCGCGGCCGTGCCGTATCAGGTTGAGGTGGAGATCGTACGCGCGGCCCGGCGGGCAATACTCGTCCCAGAATTTGTGGGCGGCCTCGGCCGTCGCCTTTGCCGGAACGAAGCCGAGCCTTTTCGTTAACCTCAATATATGGGTGTCAACGGGGAAGACGTCCCGGCTTAGCGAGAAGAGCAGGACGACGCGCGCGGTCTTGGCGCCGACGCCGGGCAGGGACGTGAGCCACGCGAGCGCCTCGCCGTCCTCCATTTTTTTTAAGAAAGATAAATCCGTATTGCCCCGTCGCCGCAACACTTCCCGCGTCATATCTTTCAAGTAGCGGGCCTTGACGCGCGCCAGGCCGCCGAGCCGTATGCTCGAGGCGATGGTCCGCACGTCCGCCGTCGCGAGGTCCGCGAGGCGGGGGAACCGCTCCTTCAGCGACGCGTACGTCCGCGCGCTGTTCACGTCGGTGGTATTCTGGCTCAGGACCGTCTGGACCAGCTCGTCGAAGGGGGCCCGGCGCCGGCGGCGGGGCGTGCCGTATACGTCGGCCAAACGTTCCGCTATATTGGCGACCCGGCGCTTATTTCGCGTGTCTTTGGCGGCCACGCGAGGATAATAACATAACCGCCGCCTCTGGCCAACGGCCGCCGCAGCCGGGCGAGCCAGATTTAACTTTTACGCGTCGTCGGCGCTTGTTATTATGCGTACCGTTATGGTCGCCTCCCGACGTTTTCCCGCCGCGGCTTTTATTATCGCGCTGTTCTTCGTCTCCGGCGCCGCGGCCCTGGTGTACGAGGTCGTCTGGATGCAGATGCTCGCGGTGACGCTGGGCGGGACGGCGCCCGCGGTGGCCGCGGTGCTGGCCGCGTTCATGGGGGGCCTCGCCCTCGGCAGCGCCCTCGGCGGCCGCCTCGTCGACCGCTTCGGCAGGCCGCTCTTATGGTACGCCGGCCTGGAGTTATTCGTCGGCCTGTACGCGCTCGCGTTCCCCTTTATTTACCGGGCGGCGGACGGCCTCTACTTCGCCGCGTACGAGCCGGGCGCGGCGGGCGCGTTACACCTCTTGCGTTTCGGCGTCGCGTGTTTGCTCCTGCTGGCGCCGACGGCGGCGATGGGCGCGACGACGCCGGCGGTAGTCGCGGCGTTGAAGGAATACGGGGGGGGCACGTCGCGGTCTTTTTCCGGCGCGTACGCCGCCAATACGGTGGGCGCGGCGGTGGGCGTATTGGTCGGCGGTTTTTGGCTGTTGTGGGCCGCGGGCGCGAGCGTGACGCTTAAGGTAGTGGCGTCGACCAACCTTGCCGTCGCGGCCGCGGCGGCGTTGATCGCCGTGCGCTATGCCGCCGTTTCGGAACCGGTTGCCGAGCCGCCGGGGCGCCCGGGTGGAGGTGCGCCGCTGCGGCGGGTATGGCCCGCGGCTTTCGTTGCCGGCGCCGCGGCGCTTGCGGC
>CAZWAM010000094.1:0-3749 GCA_964631855.1 uncultured bacterium
GACCATGATAGGAAAAAAATCGCGCCGAGGCAAACTTTTATTATGTTGAAGGCGAGGTTTGAGGGGTGTTATATTTTTGCGATGTCGTGCGACGGCGAACAAAAGAGTTGGCGCCGCGTCGATTGGGTCTTGCTGGGCGCGGTAGCGGCGGTGGCGGTCGCCTTACGCTTGGCCTTTCTGGCGACCGCGGCGGGCCACGCGTATTACGTCACGCCGGTAATGGACATGTTGTATCACGACGCGTGGGCGCGGCGCATCGCCGCGGGCGACTTCTGGGGGAGTGAGCCGTTTTTCCGCGCGCCCCTCTACCCATATTTCCTGGGGTTATTGTATCGGTTGGGCGGGGGCTCGATTTTATTCGCGCGCGTCGTTCAGGCTTTCGTCGGCGGCGTGAGCGCGGCGCTCTGTTTTCTGCTCGGCCGCGAAGTCTTCGACCGGCGCGTCGGGGCGGTGGGCGCGTTGGCACTCGGCACGGTCTGGACGGCTATTTTTTACGACGTCGAGTTGTTGCTCGCGGTGCTCGAGGTCCCGCTCGGGCTCGCGTTCGTTTACTTCGCCGTCAAAGCGTCGAAAAGTCTACGCCTCGGTTGGGCCGGGGCCGCGGGGGCCGCGCTGGGGTTGGGCGCGATCACCAGGCCCAACCTCTTGGCGGTAGGCGTCTTAATGTGGATTGCTTTTTTCGTCGTTCGCTTCGGACGACGGTTGCCGTGGCGCCGCATAGTTACGTCGCTCGTCGTGCTTTACGCCGTCGGCGGGGCCTTCGTCGCCGCGGTCACCGTTCATAATTACGTCGTCGCCCGCGAGCCGGTCCTAATTTCCTGGCAGGGCGGCGTCAACCTGTGGATAGGTAACAACCCGGAAGCGGACGGCATGACGGCTGTCGTCCCCGGTACCCACGGCGATTGGTGGCGGGGGCATTACGAATCGATACGGATGGCGGAGGAGGCCGCCGGCAGGCCGCTAAGCCGTTCCGAGGTAGATCACTACTACCTGGCGCGCGTGGCCGAGTTCGCGCGCACGCAGCCGTTGACGGCGGTCAGGTTGTTAACGCAGAAGACCTATTTCTTTACGAACGCGTACGAAGTAGCGAACAATTTCGACCTCTATTATCTAAAAGAGCATTTCCGGGTGTTGAAATACGACCCCGTAAGCCTATACGTCGTTTTACCGTGCGCCTTTTTCGGGATGATTCTATACGCGCGGCGATGGCGGGAATTGGCGCCGTCGTATATTTACGTCGTCGCGTATTCGGCGTCGGTGATATTGTTCTTCGTGAACGCGCGGTTTCGGATGCCCGTCGTGCCATATTTTTGCGTGTTCGCCGCGGCCGCTTTCTTTTATTTCTGGGATAATTTGCGGCGATGGCGCGGCGTACAAATCGGCTGGCGCGTCGCGGCGCTCGCGGCGTTGTTCGTCTTCTGCGACGCGGACCCGTTCGGTATAGGTCATCAATCGAAGTTCGAGGCTCAAGGCCACTACACGATGGGTACGGTGTACCTCGCGGACGGCGACTTGGACGCCGCCGAGCGCGAGTACGAGGCGGCGCTGGAAGCGGATTGGGAAATCGCCGGCGTGAATACGCTCAACGACCTCGGCATAATCGCGGCGCGGCGGGGCGATATGGCGAAGGCCGAACATTACTTCCGGCTGTCGGTAAAGGTCGAGCCGAATTACAGCAGAGGGTGGAACAACATAGGCAACATCCGCGCGCAGGCCGGCGACGTCGAGGGCGCCCGTAAATACTACGAGCGCGCGATCGCGGTGGACCCGGAGGACGCCTGCGCGTATTATTTTTACGGCAAGCTGTTATTGAAGGAAGGGGACGCCGCGGGTGCTGCCGAGAAGTTCGAGCGCGCGGTCCACTACCAACCGAATTTTACGGAGGCCTGGCTCGAGCTGGGCAACATCTACCGCCGCCGGGGCGACCTCGCGAGGGCGCGCGGTTGTTTCGAGAAGGTAGTATATTATGAGCCCGCGGCGACGTACGGCCGGCGCGTATTGGGCGAGGTCCTGCATCAGCTGGGCGACTACGCCGGCGCCAAACGCCAGTACCGGTTGGTGCTCGCCTTGCACGAGGACGCGCGCGCGCGGTACAACCTAGCCTGCGCGCTGGCGCGTCAGGGCCGCGGCGACGAGGCGATGGCCGAGCTTAAACACGCCGTCGAGCTTGCCCCGGAACGCTACCGGAAGATGGCCCCAGCGGACGACGACCTCGCGTCGCTTAGGGGCCGGGCGGATTTTGAAGGGTTAATTTCCCCTTAGAGGAATTCCGTTCTTATTTTTTAAAAAAGAAAGCGGCCCGTAAGCCCGCGGCCTTTTTAAGCTATTTTAGTTGTAGATTATACCAGGGCCCGGGCGCCGTCGACCAGCCCGCGGCTTAGCGGGGCCGACGCGCGCGCATGGGCGCCTCGATGATGGGGCCCGATTTCACGCAGTGGCACGGCTTCTACGAGGTCGCGAACCATTTCTACAACAAGTTCGTACCCGAAGCGGAGGCGTTGAGCCCCGGCGCCGCAGCCGCCGCACTCGAGCGCCTTCCCCTCGTCCGCGTCCTTATAGGTTATAGGCGTATCGCACTTGGGGCATTTTACCTCGGCCATCGCTGGACCTACTCTTGACGTCGTCGGAAATTATCATAGGGACGCGGTTAAGTCAAAACGAAAAACGTAAAACGCGTCGCGAGGCGCGGTTTGATTTTTCGAGGATAGCGTTCTAAAAGAGACGCTTCTTTCGCGTCCGAGGCGGTGGTATAATAGCTTTGGAAACATGCTTGAGAACGTTCGAAACTATGACGGGTAGTTTGAAGTAAGAGGAGGAGGTTGCATGTCGGCGAAGAAAACGGTTCTTGCAACCGTATGCTTGTTCGTTCTGGCGTGCGGTTCGGGCCCCACGGGCCCGTCGGTGCCGCTTAAGCAGTTGGAAGGGGCTCCGGAAAAGGTCAATATCGCGGGGCGCGCTTTTACCTTGGAGACCTCCCTTTGGCGGGACTTTTTCCCGTATTGCCCGCCGGACGGGCGACCGCTTATCGCCGTAGCGTACGTTGTCGCTAGCGGAGAGGAAGAGTTTCCGACCTGGCTTGATGCCGACCGCCTATGGGTTGTTAACGGCGAGGACGTTTGGGAGGTAGTACCAATCGAAGAGAAGCACCCCCACCCGGCTAACCAGCTAATGAGGTTTGCCCGGGGCGGGCCCAAGTGGAAGCCGCTAATTTACGTGGATGTCGTAGTACGACTAAGCGACGCCAAGGGAAATTCGTACTTACTCCGCGCCGCCGATCAAAAGATCCATCTGACCAGATAACCGCGGTTTCGGAAACGGTTTCATATGAAAAGCATTCCTCGGTGGGTATCCAAGGATGTCGCGTAATCGCTACGCGTTTTTCACGTTAACAGCTCGCGTTTTGTGGATCGCCGCTGCCTTGCCGGGGTGGGCCGTGGGCGGAGGCATCGACGCCGGGACCTTCTCCATCGTAGCCTACGACGCGGAAGCTCACGAATGGGGAATAGCGGTCGCCTCGAAAGTGCTCGCCGTCGGCTACATCGTGCCCTGGGCGAAAGCGGGGGTAGGGGCCATAGCGACGCAAGCGTACGCGAACTTGGATTATGGGATAGAGGGACTACGGTTGTTGGAGAAAGGCTTATCGGCGGAGGAGGTGCTCGAGCGTATACGCGAGGAGGACGAGGGGGCCGGCCGGCGGCAAGTCGCGGTCGTGGACGCCGCGGGCGACGTCGCGGCCTTCACCGGGGAAG
>CAZWAM010000094.1:3849-6145 GCA_964631855.1 uncultured bacterium
CGGCAAGTCGCGGTCGTGGACGCCGCGGGCGACGTCGCGGCCTTCACCGGGGAAGATACGCTCGCCTGGTCGGGTCATATCGCCGGCGACGGCTACTCTGTTCAGGGGAATATTCTGGTCGGCGAGGAAGTTTTGAAAAAGATGGAGCGGGCTTATTTAAATTCGCCCGGGCCGCTGGCGCGGCGGTTCGTGGAAGCGCTCAAGGCCGGCGAGGCCGCGGGCGGCGACAAGCGGGGCAAGCAATCGGCGGCGCTCCTGGTCGTCCGCGCGGGCGGCGGCTACCAGGGCAAGACGGACCGCCTCGTCGATATCCGCGTCGACGACCACCTCGAGCCGGTGGCCGAGCTCGAGCGTATTTATAAACTCTGGGAGTTTAATTTCTTGGTCGAACGGTACCTCGAGCTGGGCGGCGAACGCGAGGCCGCGTACGCGCTCGCGATAATGGACCGCGTCGCCGCGGAGGGCGCCGCCGACGCCGCGACCCTCAACGACTTCGCCTGGGCCCTCGCGACGCGGAAGCTCTACCCGGCCCGAGCGCTCGAGCTCGCGCTCCGCGCGTACGAGCTTGCGCCGGACGACGCCAACGTTATGGACACCGTTGCCGAGGCGTACTACGCGGCCGGGGAGAACGAGAAAGCGGTCGCGTGGGAGAAGGAAGCCCTCGCGCAAGACCCGGGGAACGCTTTCTTCGCCGAGCAGTTGAAGAAGTTCGAGGAGGCGGCGGCGAAGCTTATGGAGGTACAAAAGTGACTAAAGCCGCCAAGGTTTGGCTTATCGTCGGCATAGTGCTGGCGGTACTATTATGCTGTTGCGTTGCGACGGCCGCCGTAGTCGCGTATTATAGTAGTATAACCACAATAAATATAGACGATGCGTTGTCGGCGCCGAGGTTGCCGGGGGTGACGCTCGCGAAATACGGCCGCGTCCAGGAAGGTATGACGTACGAAGAGGTCGCCGCGATATTCGGGGGCCCGGGCGCGCTGGCTGCTGAGGTGGAATTGGCGGGCGGCGTCAAGGCAGAAATATACCAGTGGAACGCCGCGGGCGGTGGTCGTGCCCTGATAAGCTTTATGAAGCGTAAGGTATTCCAAAAGCGCAAGTTCAAGCTCGAGTAACCACCGTGCGCCGGCCGCGCTTAGGACGTAACCCTCCGTACCCTCGAGGCGGCGTTTTTAAACGTCTTAATATAATAAACCGTTTTTAATTAACTTAGGGTCGTAGAGTTAAGGATTGGATTCAATTGTTTCAGCGTTAGGGAGGACGGCTTAGGTGAACCCCCCCACGTTTGGCCGCCGCGAAGTGCCGGAAGCG
The DNA here is from genome assembly GCA_964631855.1 of uncultured bacterium. Classification (GTDB taxonomy): domain Bacteria; phylum RBG-13-66-14; class B26-G2; order WVWN01; family WVWN01; genus WVWN01. The sequence continues at coordinate 5,161 of CAZWAM010000094.1, forward strand.
GCCTTCGGGAAGGCCGCCCCAGGACGCACGGAAATTGTTTTCGAGGGGTTATGGTAGCGCCCTCAAGCGCGCCATTAGCTTTGCGGGGAACTATAAGGTACGCGGTAAAAAAAATTAGGCACGGCTGCGGTTCTTTACTCGCTGGGTAAATAGCGGCGGGGCCGAGGGTCGATCGGACAAAGTCCGGTCTATCGGTACAGGGCCTTGACGCGGCCCAAAGACGTAGGGCAGACGGACGGTATAACGGTAGTAAATTGCAGGATAGAATACAGGGGCGCCATAAAGCCGACCCAAACGTAACCGCCGCCGTATCCACATCCGCCGGGTAGGCCGTAGGCAGCCACCGAGAAAGAAGCGGTGGTGGAGCCGGTAAGGGTGGATTTGCGGATAACGCCGATGCTGTCCGCGGTCCACAGATACCCACTTGGGTCGTAAGCTAGGTCGGTAGGGTAGAAGGATACGGAGTAAGAGGCGTAAACCGAGCCCGTCGTGGCGTGCATAAGGTATATGGCCTGGGATTTCGTTGGGGTATAGTAAATATACGAGGGGTCGCGGAAGGCGACGCCGTAGGGGTAAAGGCCTGGCGCATCGAAAGAACCAACGATCTTGCCCGTAGTGGCGACGACTCGGTATATAACCTCAGGACTATAACTGACTATCCACCGGTAAAGGGTCCCGCCGATGCTGCCCACGGCGGTACCCATCGTGCGGGTCGTCGGCGACGTAAACGAGGAAATGACCGAACCGGTTGTGGTAGTCTCCCAGCAAATATCCGGCTGCGAGCGCGGACTGGTATCAATATACACCGTTTTCGATAGGAACGCTACGCCGGTAGGGGAATTACCGGGAGCGCGGAACGAGGAAACCAGGCTACCAAAGGCGTACGCCTGTACCGCTATAGCGACCAAAAGAGCCGCCGTTACGAATAATAACCTCTTCATCTCCTGCCTCCTTTTTTAGATAGCTTCGCGGGAAGAAAGGACTG
>CAZWAM010000094.1:6245-7488 GCA_964631855.1 uncultured bacterium
AACCTCTTCATCTCCTGCCTCCTTTTTTAGATAGCTTCGCGGGAAGAAAGGACTGCTCGGCACCCGCCGCAATAATGAAACGTTTTACTTCTCCGCTTCGCCCCCTCACCCTCGGCCGGCAACAGGGGACGTCCAAAACCTTACCACTTGATTTCCGGCGTGTCAAGAAAAAAATTTTTGTCCTTTTCTTTTAGCGAAGTAGCTTTATGAGGGAGCGGAATTTCACCGTTACCAAACGGCCGTTACGGCGGCCGGGCCGGCCGAAACTATCACGGGCCGAGTCGTCGCCGTATACGACCGGGACACGTTGAGCCGTTTTTATTTCCCCGAGAAAACGCCCACCGTTTTACCTAAGTTCCCGGCCTCGGCAATAACTAAGCTCCCTTCTCGTTGATGAATAATATATATCGCGCCGACTCGACGCGGCGCCCCGGCTCCTTCCCGAGTTCCGCGGCCAAACGCTCCACCAGCTCCGGCCTCGTCTCTTTGTCCAAGAGGACCAGATACCCCCGGCGGTAACGACTCTCGACGTACGCCGGGTCCACGCGCGTCCACGCCGGGTTAAGCATCAGCCGCTCCGCGCCGCCGAAGCCGGGCATAAGGCGGTGGAGGTAGAAGAGGTGCGTCGGCGTCTCCTCCGCGGTTACCATCACGACCCCCGGGTACGTTAATTTTTCCAGGTGGGCCTTGAGCGGCTGCCAGTCTCGCCGGCCGTGTATAAATTGACCCGCGGCGCCGAGCGCCAGGTGCGCGTATATGAGTACCAAGAGGACGGCCGCGGCCGGCTTAGGCCTCCTTCTATACCAGAAGTAGAAGGAGAAGGCCAACGCCGCGGCGGCCGCGGCGGCCGCGACGAGGGGCGGCCACGCGCCCTTCCCCTTCGCGAATTCGGGCGTTACCCACGCTACGAACGGCCCCCGCACTAATGAGGAATCTGCCCAAGCGCCGGCGAAGAGCGCCACCCCCGCCAGTACGGCCGCGCCCGCGTTTCCCATTTTACCCCGGCCGAATTTGGCGAGCCAGCCGCCGGCAACGACGCACATCGGCGCCAATATGGGCGTGAGGTAAATCTCCCTTTTGAACCTGACCGCCATAAGAACGGCCAGCGACAATACGACCCAGAGGACTACGGCGAGGCGGTCGGGCCGGCCCCGCCACGTCTCCCTCGACGCGAGCAGCGCGACCAGGCCCAAGAAGAAGAACGGCGCCACACCTTTCAGAAAGATTACGGTCGAATTGTAAT
>CAZWAM010000095.1:0-7476 GCA_964631855.1 uncultured bacterium
CCGGCGCGCGCCGGCCCCCGTTATCTCACTTCTCTTCCTTGGCCTTGCGCTCGAGCTCGACGAGGCGCGATTTTATATCCTCCAGCGCCCGCTCGAAATACTCGGCCTGCGCCTTCAACAGCTCGGCTTCGTCGCCGGCCGTAGGCGCCGGGCCGTACGGCGCGACGCCGTAAGGCGCGACCGGCGGCTGCCCAAACGCGGGCAACCAACCTGCCCGGGCCCATCCCGGGAGGCCGGTGGCGTAATACATATTACGCCAACCGCGGCCACCGCCGCCAAAGCCGCGGCCTAAGCCGAGGCCGAGACCCGGGCCGGCGTTCATAAAACCGGGCACGGAGTAACCGGCGCAATAGCCCATTCCCCGCCCCGTGCGGGGCCCGAGCCCCGCCGGGCCCGTTCTGTCGCCGCGTGGCATCGTCATTCCTCCTTTCCATCTTCACTTATTAACCTCTCAACGTTATCCCGTATTCTTCCGCGGCCGCGCGGGCCGCCGCCTCTACCGCGCTGGCCACACCGCGCCCGCCGGCGCCGGCCGCAACCGCGAATTTCCCAACAATCCTGAAGTTGGACCAACCGCTTTAGGCCCTCGACGGAAATCTTCTCGTCGTGGATTAGGTGGCGGATGCACCCCAGCCAACTCAGGTCCGCCTCGGTGTAGTAGCGCCGACCACGCCGCCGCATAGGCCTGAGCAAGCCCGCGTCCTCGTATATCCTCAGCGTCCGCGGGTGGACGCCCAGCAGCTCCGCCGCGATGCCGATGGGGTAGATGCGCTCTTTTTCATCCAGCTTGGTGTCGTCGTTCCCTACCATCACTGTTTATAATAATATTATAAACTACAATTGTCAAGAAAAAAATGAGGGGCGCGGCGGCGATACAAAAAGAGCCGCCCCGAGGGGCGGCCTCACCTTTTTCTATTTTCCTAATCCTTTTCGCCGCGCACGACGTCGTCTATGACCTCCTCCCACGCCTTGGCGTACGCGTCCCAGGTGTAGGCCTTCTCGACCGCGGCGCGGCCGCCTTCGCCGAAGCGCCGCCGCGCGAACGTCTTCTTTATTTCGTGCGGGACGACATCGCGAGGACCGTAGCGTCGTGCTTGCGCCGGAGGTCGCGCAGTAAATGATAATAACACGCCCGGTTGGAGTCGGTGGGCGGGTAGGGGATTTCGGAGGCTACAACCAGTATTTTCAATTTGAAACCCTTCGTACCGCGTTTGACGCAAGGCCGTTGAAGCTGACGCGCCTACGTCGGGGGGCGTTAACTCCTCGCCTTTTCCACCGCTTCCCGGTATATCTCGGCGGTACGCGCCGCCATGCGCGCGGGCGAGAAGCGCGCGACGTGCGCCTTGCCCGCCGCGGCCAGCCGCTGGCGTTCCTCCACGTCTTCCGCCAATTTTAATATTACGCTCGCCAATTCCCCGGCTGCCGTTTCCACGTACGCCGCGGCCTCGCCGCAGGTCTCGGGCAGCGCGCCGCGCCGCGACGTTAGGACGGGCACGCCGACGGCCATAGCCTCCAACGCCGGTAGGCCGAAGCCCTCGTACGCGGAAGGATATATCAAGAGCTCCGCGGCCGCAACCAGCAGCGCGTGCTCCTCGCGCAGCAGATAGGCCTGCACTTTTATACGCTCGGCCATCCCGGCCTCGCGTACCCAGGCCCGTATCGTGGTTTCGTCGTCGCGCGCGACGCCGCCGATGACCAGCGGCGGGAGGTCCGCTTGTGCCCCGGCCCGGCGGTACGCGTCGACGACGAGCCGCGTATTCTTACGCGGGAAAGCGGCGCCGAGGTGGAGGAGGTAGCGCCGCGGCAGGCCGTGCCGCTCGCGAAAATCTTCTAATTCCTCCGCGGACCTCGCCTCGAAGAATATCGGGTCGACGGCCGCCTCGACGACTACGATGCGCGAGCCGGCCTCCGGCCCGAGGCGCCTCTCAATGTCGCGCGCCGAGGTCCGGGATACGGTAACGATCGCCGCGCACCTTTTCGCGGCCCGCCTCAGGACCCACGATTGGTAGACGTAGTAGCGGTTCGCCGCGAAGGTGTGGAACCTTCGCTCGAACATCATCACGTCGTGGAGCGTTAGGACCGTGGGCGACGGCGGGCGGAGGGGAAGGGCGTTGCCGGGGGCGTGGAAGAGGTCGGCGCCGACGCGGCGCAGCGTCCGCGGCAGCGCGAGCTGCTCCCAAACGTAAACCGGCCGCCCGGGGATGACGACCGTCTCGCACGCCAGCGCCGGGTACGCGACGTCGAGCTCCCGGTCCGATATGAGGACGAAGGCGGGCGGGTCCGGCAGCGCCGACATGCCGGCGAGCAACGTATGGAGGTAGCGCCCTATTCCCTTGGCCTCGCCCGCGAGATACCGCGCGTCCATCGCTACGGTCAATTCCGCCATAAATAAAAAACCGCCGCCGCGGATTCGGCGCGGCGCGTAGCGTCGCATTAGTAAATTACGTTTGCCGGCGACCCGGCCTTTGTCCCGGCCCTCGAGCCGGCGTCGTTAGCCCGCATCGGCGCGCGTCGACGGGCCTGAGACGACTTCATTATACAACGAAATCAGCCGCCTGGCTACGGCCTTTATGCCGTACGGTTCTACGGCTTTGGGGTCCACGGGCGGCAAGGACCGCGCCCTGATAATGCCGTCGGCGATATCCCGCGCGTCGTCGCCTACCGCTATGCACGCGTCGCAGGCGTCAAGGAACTCGACGTCGCCCACGCGGCGACTCACGACGGGCCGTGCCGACGCCACCGCTTCCTTCACCGTCAACGGCCCCAGCTCTACGTCCGACGTAACGATTATTAAGTCCGCGGCGCCGAAGTACGACGGCACTTGCGCGTGCGGCACCGGGTATAACGTTAAAAGCTCGAGCGAGGGTTCGTTTCGTCGGGCGATCTCGACGGCTTCCGCGGCGAGGTCGAAGCGCTTCAAGCGCCGCGCCGGGTCGGCCGGAAAGAGGACGTATTTCCTGTCGGCGTCGAGGCCGAGCTCGCGCCGGCACGCTCCTTTGTCGCGCGGGTGGAAGAGCTCGAGGTCCGTCCCCATAGGGATGTGGACGGAACGTACGGGCGCGAGAGCTCGGGCGGCCGCGGGCGTCACGGCGACGAAACGGTCGGCGCGGTTGGCGACGGCGCGCGCGAAGCGACGATACAGCCGGTTCGTGAAGACCGGGCTATCGTGAATCGTCGTGACGAGGGGTCGGGTGCCCGCGACGAGGGCTGCCGCGGCGGAGTAGGCGTGGTGGGCGTGGAAGAGGTCGTAATCGCGCCGCCGCGCGCGCAGTTCCCTAACGGCGCGGAGGTACGCGAGGCGGTCGCGGTACCCCTTGATGAAGTACAGGTCCGCGTCGACGCCCGCGGCCCTCAGCGACTCGAGTTGCTCGTAAACGAAGGACCCGAAGGAGGGGTCGTCCTCCCGGGGGTACATATTAGTTATGACGAGAAGGCGCACTTATTTAAGAAACTGTAGGGCGGCCCGGCGGGATTCGCGATAATTTAGCCGCGGACATCCGGCAAGACGTCGCTTTTCGTTTATATAAATTCGACTATTATATACAGCGAGACTTTTTTTTCAATAAAAATAATGATCGAAGACCTTTCCACGAAAAGGGGTATCGAGTCGGCTTTTTGATTTGCAGGATACTTTAATTTATGGTAGAATAATCAGAAAGGCCGCGTGACGGGTAATAGGTCGCCCGCCGCGGCGTTTTGGTTAACAATTATATTGTTACCGTTTTCACAGTTGCTCCTTTAGCCCGGAATCGCCTGCAGGTGCGCCCGTGGCCCAAGTTCATTCCCAGGAGGATAAATTGAAAAACGAAAAAGAACTTATCGAAAAAGCCAAGAAACCCGGCCACGACGCGATGAAGCTCCACCCATTCTACCGCGGCAAAGTGGAAGTTATGCCCAAGTGCCGCGTCGCGTCGTTCGACGACTTCGCCATATGGTACACGCCGGGCGTAGCCGAACCCTGCAAAGACATCGCCCAGCACCCGGAGAAGGTATTCGTCCATACCAACAAGGCTAACTTCGTCGCGGTCGTCTCGGACGGGACGCGCGTCCTCGGCCTGGGCGACATCGGCCCGGAGGCCGCCATTCCCGTTATGGAGGGCAAGGCGCTGCTGTTCAAATACCTCGGCGGCGTAGACGCGTTTCCGATCTGCGTGGATACCAAGGACGCCGACGAGATTATTGATTTCGTCCTTAACCTCCAACCATGCTTCGGCGGCATTAACCTCGAGGACATCGCCCAGCCGAAATGCTTTTATATCCTGGATAAGCTACGCAAGAAGGCGCGCATCCCGGTATGGCACGACGACCAGCAAGGCACCGGCGCCGTTACGACCGCGGCCTTCATCAACGCCCTCCGCATCGTCGGCAAGAAAAAGGAGGACGTCAAGATCGTTACGGTCGGCGCTGGAGCCGCGGTCGTAGCCGTTATCCGCGTTCTCATCGAGTTCGGCGTCGACCCCAAACACATCGTAATGTGCGATATCGACGGCACGCTCCACCCGGGCCGCGACGACTTGAACACCCGAGATTCCCAAGAGCAGTGGCACCTCTGCCAAATAACGAACGAAAAACACCTAAGGGGCGGCCCGGCCGAGGCGTCCAAAGGGGCCGACGTGATGCTCGCGTTCTCGGTGCCGGGGCCCGATACCGTCAAGCCGGAGTGGATCGCGAGCATGGCTAAGGACCCGGTCGTCTTCGCGTGCGCGAACCCCGTCCCGGAGATCTGGCCGTGGAAAGCCAAGGAGGCGGGCGCGCGCATCGTCGCGACGGGCCGCTCCGACTTCCCGAACCAGGTCAACAACTCGCTCGGCTTCCCGGGCATCTTCCGCGGGACGCTGGACGTCCAGGCCCGGACCATCACGGACGAGATGTGCATCGCCGCGGCGCACGAGCTCGCCGACATCGCGAACGATAAGGGCATCCGCGAGGAATACCTCATCCCCACGATGGACGAGTGGGAGGTCTATCCGCGGGAGGCGGTCGCCGTGGGCCTGAAGGCCATCGAGCAGGGCGTCGCGCGCATTAAAGGCTCGAGAGATGAACTATTCAAGAAAGCGGCCGACACCATAAAGAAGGCCCGCGACGAGACCCGGCTCTTGATGAAGGAGGGCTTCATCAAGCTCGAGACCGGCGAGCGCGTCATCACGGGCGGCTAGGCGTCAAATTATTTCAGAAGAAAGGCAACCCGCGAAGGTTGCCTTTTTTCGTTAATAATCGGGGCACCGCGAGGAGAAGCTCTTGACCCTAAGCGCCGACGACCTTATAATCGGGCCGTGCCGCGAGACGAGGACAACTTAGCTAGCGAGGCGACGTGGCGAAGGGCGGTGCGCGAGTTCGCGGCCGCGGCTCGAGAGCGCTTCGGCGACGCCGTCGAGCGCGTCGTCTTGTACGGCTCGCGCGCGCGGGGCGAGGGCGGTGCCGACAGCGACGTCGACGTCATCGTCTTCCTGGCCGAGGGTACGGACCTCGTGGAGGCGCGCGGCGTCCTGTCCGACCTAAGCTGCGACGTCGCGGCCCGGTACGGGTTCCGGTTTCTCATCCAGGCCCTCGCCTTCACCGAGGAGTCCTTCCGCCGGCGGGCGAGCTATTTCTTCATAAAAAACGTCAAAAAAGATGGCGTGCCGATATGACCCTCCTCGAGACGGTTAAACACTACTTAACGACGGCGCGGGAGGCCCTCGCCGCGGCGGAGCGCAACTTAACCGCGCGCGCCCACCGTAGCGCGGTCCACGAGGCCTATTACGCCGCGTTTTACGCCGCTACCGCGGCCCTCGCGACCCGCGAGTTGCAATATAAGCGGCACGCGGCCCTCGTCGCCAATTTCAACCGCCTTTTCGTCTACGAGGAGAAGTTGTTCGAAGCCGAAATGGCGGGGCGGCTCCAACGGCTGCTAGACGCGCGGCTCCAATTCGACTACGAGCCTATACCCGCGGAGGAAAGCGCCGCGGAAGGCGCGTTGGCGGCCGCGCGCGCCTTCTTGGCCGAGGTCCTCTCGTACGTGGAGGCATGGCTCGAAGCGGCCGGCGATAAAGAGCCATAACCTCCGACGTTATGCCCGATACTTTCCATAATTATATAGGCGGCGCGTGGGTGCCCGCGGCGGGAGGCGAGCTCCACGAGAACGCCAACCCCGCGGACGTACGCGAGCTCGTCAGCATCCACTCGCGCTCGGGCCGGGCCGACGCCTACGCCGCAATCGAGGCGGCGAAGGCCGCGTTCCCCGGCTGGCGCGACACGCCGGCGCCGGCTCGAGGCGAGTACCTGGCCCGCGCCGCGGGCCTGCTCCGCGAACGCGCCGACGACATAGGCCGAGACTTCACCCGCGAGGAGGGCAAGACGTTCCGCGAAGCGCGAGGCGAGACGTTGCGCGCGGCGCAAATATTCGAGTTCTTCGCGGGCGAGGGGCGCCGCCTGGGCGGCCGGACCTTCCCGGCCGACGGCCGCGATACTTTCCTCTATACGCTCCGCGAGCCGCTGGGCGTCGTCGCGCTTATCACGCCTTGGAACTTCCCCATCGCCATTCCCGCGTGGAAGCTCGCGCCGGCGCTCGTGGCCGGCAACACGGCCGTCGTCAAACCCGCTACCAATACGCCGCTGACCGCCGTACGGTTGTTCGAATGTTTGGCGGAAGCGGGGTTGCCGGCGGGCGTAGCCAACCTCGTCTACGGCCCGGGCGCCGAGTTGGGCGACGTCTTCTGCGAGAGCGAGGATGTCCGCGCGATCTCGTTCACCGGCTCGAGCGAGGTGGGCAAAGCGCTCGCGGCGAAGGCCCATCAACGCCTCGTAAAGGTCCAACTCGAGCTGGGCGGCAAGAACCCGCTCATCCTGGCGGACGACGGCGACCTCGAGCGCGCGGTCGCGTTCGCCGCCGACGGCGCCTTCGGCTCCACCGGCCAGAAGTGCACGGCGACGAGCCGGGCGATCGTCCCGCGCGGCCGGCTGGAGGAATTCGTCGCGAAGCTCGCGGCCGCGGCTAAGAAAGTCGTCGTCGGCAACGGCTTCCGCGACGACGTGGATATGGGCCCCCTCGTGGACGCCGACGCGCTCGCGCGCGTGCTAAGCTATATCGAACTCGGGAAGAAAGAAGGGGCCACGTTGGCCTGCGGCGGCCGCAGACTCGAGGAGGGCGACTTGGCGCACGGCTTCTTCGTCGAGCCGACGGCCTTCGTGGGCGTCACGCCGCAGATGACTATTTGGCGGGAGGAGATCTTCGGGCCGGTCCTGGCCGTCGCCACGTACGACGACTTCGACGAAGCAATAGAACTTGCGAACGATACCGCGTACGGCCTGTCCGCGACGCTGGTCACGAAGAACCTCGCCCGGGCGATGCGGTACGTACGGCAAATCGAGGCCGGCGTCGTGCACGTGAACTCGGCGACGGTCGGCGCCGCGTGCCATGTCCCCTTCGGCGGCTACAAGGAATCGTCGTCGGGCTCGCGGGAACAGGGCCGGGAGGCGCTGGAGTTCTTCACGCAG
>CAZWAM010000096.1:0-1805 GCA_964631855.1 uncultured bacterium
CGCATCTACTACAAGGCCGAGTTCTTCAGCCCCACCGGCAGCCATAAGGTGAATACCGCCCTCGCGCAGGCCTACTACGCCCGGGAGCAGGGCTTCGAGCGGATGACGACCGAGACCGGCGCGGGCCAGTGGGGGACGGCGCTCGCGTACGGCTGCGCCCTCGTCGGCCTTAAGTGCACCGTCTTCTGGGTGCGCGCGGTCCACGACTGGAAGCACGACCGCCGCCGCTTTATGAAGATGTACGGCGCCGACGTCCACGCGTCGCCCAGCCCCCTCACCAAAGTGGGCAAGGAATTATATAGTAAGAATAAGAAACACCCCGGCTCGCTCGGCATCGCCATCTCGGAGGGCCTGGAGGACTCGGCCAACGACGCGAAGGCCACGTACAGCCTGGGGTCCGTCCTCAACCACGTCCTTATGCACCAGACCGTTATTGGCCTCGAGACGCAGAAGCAGTTCGAGAAGTTCGGCGACTATCCGGACGTCGTCGTCTCGTGCCTGGGCGGCGGGTCGAACTTCGGCGGCTTCGCGCTGCCCTTCTACGGCGACGCGCTGACGAAGGGTAAGAAGATAAAGTTCGTCGCGGCCCAGAGCGAGGCGGCCCCGAACCTCCAGGGCGATTACCGCTTCGACTTCGCCGACTACGCCGAGATAACGCCGATGCTCAAGATGTACACGTTGGGCCACAAAATCGATATGGTCCCCATTAAAGGCGACGGCCTACGCTACCACGGCTGCTCGCCCATCATCAGCCTCCTGCGCCACCACCGCATGCTCGAGACGGTGGCCTATCCCGCCGACGAGAAGTACGTCTTCGAGCGGGCCGTGGAATTCGTAAAGGCCGAGGGCTTCCTCCCGGCGCCGGAGTCGGCCTACGGCATCGCCTACACCATCGACGAGGCGCTGCGCTGCAAGGAGACGGGCGAGGAGAAGAGCATCGCCGTCAACGTCTCGGGCCACGGCTTCCTGGACATCCCCGGCTTCGCCGAAGTGCTGGGGATTAAATAACGCGCGAAATAGCGACCGAAGAAGGCGCCTCGCGAGGGCGGCTTTCCTTTTACGAAAGCGCCTTTCGGGGCGCGAGTTGATTTACGCGGACGCTTTTTGGTATAATCACTTAGGCCGTCCCGCGTGGATTAATGGCGCCGCTAAAACAATGCCCGGAGGTCCGGGGGTCGGCGTAAAAACACGCCCCGTTCAAAAACGCAGGGTTAGCGAATGGTAAAAAAAAGTACGATATTCTCGGGAATACAATCCTCCGGGAGTTTGCATATCGGCAACTACCTCGGCGCTATAAGCCAGTTTGTGCCGCTCCAGTACGAATACGAGGCTATCTACGGCATCGTGGACCAGCACGCTATGACCGAGCGCTACGACCCGGAGCAGTTGCCCGGGCGTATAATCGACGCCGCGGTGGATTACCTGGCGTGCGGCCTCGACCCCGAAGTCGCCACGCTGATGCTGCAGTCGGCCGTGCCGGAACACGCGGAACTGGCGTGGGTACTGGCCACCGTTACCCCTCTGGCCTGGATACAAAGGGTGCCTACTTTCAAGGAGAAAGCGCGTCAGCAGCCGGATAACGTCAACATGGGGCTTTTCAATTACCCTATTCTCATGGCCGCGGATATATTGCTTTACAAGTCGGTAGCGGTGCCGGTGGGCGAGGACCAACGGCCCCACTTGGAGCTTACTCGGGAAATCGCCCGTGCTTTCAACAACCGATTCTGCGATTTCTTCCCGGAACCCCAGGAGATTATATTGGACGACGAACGTTCAAAGGTCAAGGGGTTGGACGGGGTAAACAA
>CAZWAM010000096.1:1905-7295 GCA_964631855.1 uncultured bacterium
AACATCCTCAAGGTGCTCGAGCCGATACAGGAAAAGCGGAAAGCGCTTATGGCCAGGCCGGACAAGGTTCGGGAAATAATTCGGGAGGGGACCGCTCGCGCTCGAAAGATCGCACGGCGGACGATGAAGGAAGTGCGGGAGGTAACGGGCCTAACGTACCTAAGTTAATCGCGATTACTTGGGAACTAAGAACCCTTTTGGCGCTCGTTTTTAAATGCCACCTGGACATCCGAGGCTCGCCGCGTTGCCGGGGATTAAATAACGCCGGCGATAGCGAACGAAAAAGCCGCCCGCTTAGGGCGGTTTATTTTTACGGGCTATAGAAGGGAATCAGCATACCAGCGCGCAGAGGGCGAGGGAGTGGAACTTGGCCTCCGGGGTGTCGGCGCGGCTGGGGATGAGTACCGGCTTAGCCGTCCCCATCATCGCGTGCGCCAGCCTGTAATGCGCGAAGTACGTCGTCCCTTTTGCGAGCAGGTTGCCCGAGATTATTTCCGGGACGACGAGGATGTCGGCCCGCCCCGCCACCTCGGACTCGTAGCCCTTCTTCCGGACCGCCTCCATCGAGATGCTCAAGTCGAGGCTGAGCGGCCCCTCCACGACGCAGCCGGCGATTTCGCCCCGCTTATTCATCTCCGTCAGCGCGACGGCGTCCTCGCTCGGTTGATGTCCCGCCACCGGCTTCTCGACCATCGACAGCAGCGCGACGCGTGGCCGCTCGAAGCCAAGCGCGTGGTAGAGCGCAACGGCGTTCTCGACGATCTGCTTCTTTTCGGCGAGCGTCGGTGCGATAGTGATGCCGCCGTCGGTAATGCACACGAGCCGCGTCCCCTCAGCCGGGTCCGGGTACTCGAAGACGAACTCGTCGGATATTAACCGGTCGGAGCGCAGGCCCCGTTCGCCGTCCAGCACCGCTTTCATGAACGTCGCCGTGTCCACCTTGCCCTTGAGCGCCACGTCGGCCTTGCCCTCGCGCACGAGCTCGACGGCTTTTTGCGCCGCCCCTTCCTCGCCGTCGGCGGCGACGACCTCCGCCTTTGCGAGGGGCTTGGGCATCGCGGCCAGCGCCTTTTCGACTAAGGCCGGCTCGCCCACCAGGATGGAGCGGCCTAAGCCTTTCTCTTCGGCCACCGCGCACGCCTCCAGCGCCGCGGCGTCGTGGCCCGCGGCGACGGCGACGGCTATCTCGCCTCGCCCCAGCGCGGCCTCCACGACCTCCTCGAAGGTCCTCAGCGGCTCGGGCATGCCGCGGCTCCTTTCTGGAAAGCGTTCATGACGGCCTCCTGGACCTTCGGCTTCTTGAACCGCGCTTTAACGGCGGCTTCCCAGTCCGCGTCTTCCAGGAAAGACAACTGCGTCGCGAGCGCGCCCAGCAGGATCACGTTCACCATGCGGACGTCGCCGAGCTCGCGCGCCATCTCGGTCCCGTCGACCCAGACGAGGTTGGGGGTTTTATCTTCCAATATCTTATCGATATCGTCGACGTAGTTCGGCTGCTTGAGCGCTATGGTGAGGGGCGATATCTCGAGGCGGTTGACGAAGGCGACGCCGTCGGGGCGCAGGTAGTCGAGGTAGCGGAGCGCCTCCAGCTTCTCGAACGAGACCAAGAAGTGCGCGCCGCCCTTGGGAATTAAAGGCGACGGGACCGCTTCTCCTATGCGCACGTGGGTGTCGACGTTGCCGCCGCGCTGCGACATGCCGTGGACCTCGCTCATCTTAACGTCGAGGCCGCGGTGGAGGGCGGCCAGCGCCAGAATCCTACCCGCGGTCAGTATCCCCTGGCCGCCGACGCCGCTCAAAAGAACGTTGGTTATGGCGTCTTTTTCTATTTATACCTCACAAGATGCGAGTTGCAGCGTCGTTTTCTAGGTGCCTACTTTCTCCGGGATCGTCAAGGCGCCCTCGGAGCATACTTGGACGCATACGCCGCAACCGTTGCACAGGTCCGCGAGGACCTCGGGGTAGCCGTCTTTCTCGCGGATGGCCATGCATCCCACGCGGATGCACAGGCCGCACTTGTTGCACAGCTCGAGCTCGAGCTCGACCGGCTCGGCGAACGTCACGCGCTCGTTGAGGACGCACGGCGCCCGCACGCTGACGACGGATACCTCGGGCGCGGCGAGCTCCTCGCTAAGAACCTTTTCGAGGTTGTCCATGTCGTAGGGTTCGACGACGACGACGCGTTTTACGCCCACGCCGCGGCAGACGTCGGCGAGGTCGAGGCGGGGGGCTTGGCCGCCGCGGATGTCGACGCCCGAGCCCGGGTGGGGCTGGGCGCCGGTCATGGCCGTCGTCCCGTTATCTAATATCAGTATCGTAGCCTTGCTGCCGTTGACCACCAAGTCGACGAGGCCGGTGATGCCGGAGTGGAAGAAGGTCGAGTCGCCGATGACGCCGACAACTTTACCCTCCAGCTCTGGGCCGCCGAAGCGCTCGAGCCCTTCCGCCATGCCGACGGAGGCACCCATACACATACACGATTCCATCGCGCCGAGCGGCTTCAGCGCCCCCAACGTGTAACAGCCGATGTCGCCCATCACATGAATTCTCATATCGCGGAGCACTTTGAATAACGGCCGGTGGCCGCAGCCGGGGCACAACGTCGGCGGTCGCCGGGGTATCTCGACGTCCGCCAGCGACACCGTGACCTTATCGCGCGGCTCGCCCAGCAGCGCCTCCTCGACCAGCGGCAGGTCAAGCTCGCCGAAGTAGGGCCGCAACGCGGCCCCCTCGGCCTCGACGCCGGCGGCGCGGATCTGCTCCTCCAAGTAAGGGTCGAGCTCCTCGACGACGATTACTTTTTTCAGCGTATCGGCGAACTGCTTTATGCGCCCGAGAGGGAGGGGATTAGTCAGGCCGAGCTTGAGAATACTCGCTTCGGGCATCGTCTCGCGGACGTAGCCGAAAGAAACGCCGGAGGTGACTACGCCGACGTCGGCGCTGCCCGCGAAGACGGGGTTCCAGCGGTCGCTCTCGTTGCCGAAGGCGGTGGCCGCGACGAGGCGCTTCTCCACCTCGTGCCGGCGAAGCCGACCGTGCCCGGGGAGCAGTACGTACTTGGGGATGTCCTTCTTGTAGCCGCGCGCGGGCGCCTCGAGCGGGTCCTCCAGGTTCACGACGCCCGTCTGGTGGCTCACGCGCGTCGTCATCCGAAACAAGACCGGCGTGTCGAATTGCTCGGAGAGCGCGAACGCCTCCCGCGTCATCCACCGCGCCTCCTCGGCGTCGCTCGGCTCCACCATGACGACTTTGGCGGCCTTGGCCAGCCACCGGTTGTCCTGTTCGTTCTGGCTCGAGTGCATCGACGGGTCGTCGGCCGAGATTACGACTAAGCCGCCGTTTACGCCCATATAGGAGGCGGAGAAGAACGGGTCCGCGGCGACGTTGAGGCCGACGTGCTTCATGGCGACGAGGGCGCGGACGCCGGCCAAGGAGGCGCCCATCGCGACCTCCAGGCCCACCTTTTCGTTGGGCGCCCACTGGACGACGACGTTCTCGTACGGGGCGAGGTATTCCAAAATTTCGGTGCTGGGCGTGCCAGGGTAGCCGGAGCCGAAGGCCACGCCGCCCTCGAACGCGCCGCGGGCCACCGCTTCATTTCCCAACATTAATTGCTTCATCGAGAGTCTCCGTTACGACATCTGCGTCGCGGCATAGATGCGCGTTACGCCCCCTCGGGCGGGTACGTTAGCGCTTCCTCCTCGCCCCGCAGGACGCGCAGCGCGCCCAGCGCCAGCGCCTCCATCTCGAACGCGCCCGGGAAGCGGAACACCGGCCCCAGGAAGCGGACCCGCGCCTCGAGCCAGCCGCAGAACATGTCCGAGTGCGCGAGGCCGCCCGTCAGCACGACGCCGTCGAGTTCCCCCGAGAGGACGCACGCCATCGCGCCGATCTCCTTGGCGACCTGGTAGGCCATGGCCTTGTAGACCTCGCCGGCCTGCTGGTCGCCCGCGGCGATGCGTTGCTCCACGTCGCGGGCGTCGTCCGTGCCGAGGTAAGCTGTTAGGCCGCCCTCGCGCGTCGTGATGCGCTTGAGGTCCGCGGCCTTATATTCGCCCGAGAGGCAGAGTTTAATAAGGCCCTGAGTCGGGAGGCCGCCGGCGCGGGTGGGGGCGAAGGGCCCCTCGGAGTTGGCGTTGTTGGTGTCGACGATGCGGCCGCCGTCGAGTGGGACGACGGAGAAGCCGCCGCCCAGGTGGACTACCACCCACCGGCTCTCGGCCAGTTTCTTCCCGGTCCGCTCGCACGCCTTACGCGCCGCGGCGTGTATGTTTAGCGCGTGCGACAGGCACTGCCGCGTTATGAGGGGCGTACCGGAGTAACGTGCCAGCGGCGACATCTCGTCCACGGCGACGGGGTCGACGATGTAGGCCGGGATGCCGCGGGGCCGGGCCACCGCGTCGGCGAGCGCGCAGCCCAGGTTGCTGGGGTGTTCGCCTTGGTAGCCGGCGCGCGCGTCCGCGATCATAGCGTCGTTGACGAGGATGGTCCCGGAGGGGACGGGCCTAATTAGGCCGCCGCGGCCTACGACGGCGTCGAGCTCGCCGTCGCCCTGGCGGTTTACGAAGTCGTTAACGGACGCGAGGCGGCCCGGGATTTGGTCCCACAGCGCGGCGCCGCCGACCGGGGCGGGTACGTTTTCTTCCGCGACGCAGGTCTCGCCCCGGAAGAGGGCCAATTTCGTGCTCGTCGAACCCGGGTTAATTACTAAAACGTTTTCTTTATTCATATTTTTCCGTCGGGCGCCCCGGCGCGTTACGGAAATCACAAGTTGCCGCGCGCTATCGAATACGACGTTTTGCTCATTGCGATAATCGCTTTTGGCGAAAAGTTACCGTCAGGCGGGAAATAAAAGCTAATATACGCAAAGGGAGGCGTCAAGCAAAAAATACCTTGCGCGTCGTTTCACGGCGGTGTTCGAGTCGCCGCGCGTTGGTAACGGCTCTTGCGTGTTTACGGTGCCGATTAAATTTTCATATAAAATGTAAACGGTCAATTAAAAACGGAAGGTTATTTCGAACCGGCCTTCGGGAAAAATTACCTTGCTTAAAAGGTTATTTATTAGTAAAATCCGGCTCCGGCCGGCGAAATACTACGGCTTAGGAGGTCCTATGAACGAATTGCGAAGGTCCGAACTTTACAGGTTCCCGTGGTCGAAGAACGACAGCCCTATAGGTTGGCTCGAGGTCACCGACGTTTGCAACATCGACTGTAAGGGATGTTATCGCCAGAATCTGGAGGGGCATTTCCCGCTGGAGCGGCTCAAAGAAGAAGTCCTCGTGATGAAGGAGTTCCGCAATATTGATAACGTTTCGCTCGCGGGAGGCGAGCCGCTCACGCACCCGGACATCGAGGAGCTGATCGAGTTCATCCACCTGCAGGGAATTAAG
>CAZWAM010000097.1:0-7052 GCA_964631855.1 uncultured bacterium
GGTTCGACGTCTTTGCCTTTGGCCCGGATTTCCTTCATTATCTCGTGCTCGATGGGTTGGCCGTGGCAGTCCCAACCCGGTACGTACGGCGCGTCGAAGCCGGCCATCGTCTTCGACTTCACGACGACGTCTTTCAGGATTTTATTGAGCGCGGTCCCCATATGGATGAGGCCGTTGGCGTAGGGCGGGCCGTCGTGGAGGACGTAGACGTCGCGACCGCGGCGGGCCTCGCGGATCTTGTCGTAGATGCCGAGCTTTTCCCAGAACGCGAGCGTCTCGGGCTCGCGGCGGGCGAGGTCGGCCTTCATCGGGAAAGCGGTCCGTGGCAGGTTGAGCGTCTCTTTGTAGTCCGTCATGGTTGCGCCTCCGAGGTGAGGCGGCGTTAAGCCGCGTATTTTACACGAGTGTTACCGTTAAGTCAAGTTAAAATTCTTTTCTTTATGGGCCGCCGCATAACGAAAAAGCCGGCCTCGGGGCCGGCTTAGAATTCGCGTATGGTATTTCGTCTCAGGGCATACCTGGCCGGCCCGACCGGGAGTGGTCGATAATAATTATGATAACGCTGGCGGGCTGGTAGTGGTCCATAAGTAATGCTCAGTTCTTGGTTAAATATATAGCATAAAGGCGCCTCGGCGTCAAGGGCGGCTGGCCGCGGTGGACGGGCACGTAGGCGTTTAGGTCCTGCAAGCCGTCGTCGCCTTTTCGATACCGGCGCCCGCCGGTTTAAACCGGCGGTTAACAGCCGGCGTCGCGCTCGCCGCCGTGGTGCTCCTCCTGCCGCGATACGTAACTCAGGACCTGTTTTACGTTCTTCAACCCCAGGCTCTCGACGTAGTACCCCTCGCTCCAAAGGCTCGAGGCCGCGTCGCGCAAACGGGGGAATTTTTCTCTGAGGAGTCTGGCCGTCGTCCCTTTAAAATATCGAACCGCGTCGCTCACCCGGTCGGAAGGCGTTAGCGCGACGACGAGGTGTACGTGATCCGCCATAAGCGCCGCCGCGAGGATTTTGTAACCGCGCCTTTCGGCGACGTCGAGGATTAGCCTTAAGCCTTCCCCCGCAACTTCGCCTTCGAGGACGCGGCGGTTGCGCTTCGTCCGGAAGACGACGTGATAATTTAGCAGAAATGCCGCGGTCGTGGATTTCTGTTCGCGTACGAGCGCCGGTATGTCTTCGGCTATATATATGACTGCTATGAGGGAATATCCCCCTCGCGGCCGGCTGAAGCCGGCGGCTAACGCGTGCCGCCGCTGAGTACCGTCCGCTAAAGCGGACGGTATACGTTTATTCACTCCTCGGGCCCGCCGGTCGTTAACCGCCGGCTTCAGCCGGTGGCTCCGCCAGCTAACGCGCCGCTACTCAGTACCGTCCGCCGAAGCGAGCGGTTTATGAAGGCCCGCCCGCCTATCTCGGGTTAATTATTATCGCTTTCCAGATGCCGAAACCCGCTACTTCGCCGACCCATTCCTGGCGGACGATCGGCACCGGCCCGAGCCAAAAGTGGGGGTCCGTTTCCGCCTGGGGCGTCGAGCCGGGCGGGACCAGTACGTACGCTTCGAAAGTAAAAGCCTGCGGTGGGTTTCGGTCGTACGCGGTAACCGGAGAGCCGTTTAGCATTAAGTAGTACTTTACGGTGTCGTGGTGCCACCCGCCCGCAACCACCCGCGTTACCGGCGGCAGCGTGCGTAACGCCGCGGCAAGTTCTTTGGCCCCGGGCGCCGGTCCGGAACGTACCGAGTCGTCGAGGAGGTTTCTCGCCTCGCCGACGGCGCCGACGGCGGCGGCCAGCGCGACGGCTGCCGCCGCGCCCACCCAGGCCGCCTTTTTGCCCCAACGGCGCATCCTAAGTATCTTATGCGCGGCCGCCCCGGCCAACCCGCCGACCGCCAACGCGGATAGCGTCGCGACGTAATTTAATACCCGCGTCGGCAGCGGGAACCGGGCTTTATAGAAGGCGACGAAGGCAAGCGCGCATAGCGCGAAGAAAAGGCCGGCACGTTTTGTTTTCGCCGCTCCCGCTACCGCGCCGACGATGACGACCGGCGCCCACAACACGGCCCCGCCCGCGGCCCAGGTTTTTTCGTCCCGCAGCGCGCGGCCGTATAGCCTCAGATATTGGCCCATCTCGCCCGGGCCGAGGCGGGCGTTGTATTCGTTCGCGAAAAACTGCTTGCCGCCGCTGTGCAGCATAACCGGCAGGTATAGGAGCGCCGTCAGCGCCGCCGCGCCGAGCCAGGCCGCGGCCCAACCCCATAGCGCGCGCCTCCCCCGGGTGAACGAAAGGACGAGGTCGTACGCCGCAAGCGGCAGTACCAACAATAGGCCCGTCGGGACGGCGTAGAGGGCGAGGGCGGAGGATAAGGCTGCGACCACGGCCCAACCCCTACCGCCGCCGGCGTGCCGTTTCTCTACGGCCCACAGCGCGAAAAGGCAAAGGAAAATCATGAACGCGTAGCCGCGCGCTTGGACCGAATAATGGGCTATCGACGGCGCTACGGCCGCAGCCGCCAACGCGGCGACGGCGCCGGCCCGGCCGAACCACCGGCCCGCTATCGCCGCTACGAGCGCCATCGCGCCGACGCCCGCGAAGAGGCTGGACAGACGCAACGACCACGGCTCCGGCCCGAACGCTGCGACGCTGAATTTTACGAATATGGTATTAAGGAGGTGGTTGTTGGGGAGCTGGTAGGAAGAGACCGCTTCACCGAACGGCCGCGAGGCGAACATCACGTACGTCGTGGCCTCGTCAAGCCGGATAACGTCGAACAGGTGGCCGACCCTGAGGGCGATGCCGATCGCGAAGAGCGCGGCCGTCGCGGCTAGGAACGGCCACGCGTCGGCGTCGCGTACGTAACTGCGCCATGACTTAACCTCACCCATACTGCCGTCCCGCTCCCCGGGGGTTACGTTAGGCCCTCGGCCAAGAGCTCCGCGACGTCCTTGACGGGGATGTCCGCGTTGAGGTCTTTAAGGCCGTCGTCGAGCATGGTAAGGCAATACGCGCACGCGACGGCTACCGTCGCCGCGCCGGTCCCCTGCGCTTGCTCCGCCCGCTCGACGTTGATGCGCTTGCCGAGCGTCTCCTCGAGCCACATCCGGCCGCCGCCGGCGCCGCAGCAGAAAGCGTACGCGCGCCTCTTATCGAACTCGAGCGGCTCGTCGGCCGCGGCCCGCACCAGCGCGCGCGGCGCGTCGTACATCCCGTTGTACCGGCCTAGGTAGCACGAGTCGTGGTACGCGACCGCACCTTGAAGCGCCGCCTGCACCTTCAACGTCCCGTCGTTAATCAACCCGAGTAAAAATTCCGTATGATGATATACCTCGAGCTCGCAGCCCAGCGCGGCGTACTCGTGCTTGAACGTGTTGTAGCAGTGCGGGCACGTCGTGATCATCTTCTCGATGCCGTGCTGCCCGAAGGTTGCGACGTTCTCCTCGAGTTTCATTTTATATAAATACTCGTGCCCCAGCCGCCGGAACGCCTCGGCGCAGCAGCCCTCTTCTTCGCCCAGGATGGCGTACGAGACGCCGGCCGCGTTCAAGAGTTTCACCATAGCCCGGGCAATAGGCTGGCCGCGGTCGTCGTAGGAGCCGAGGCACGATACCCAGAGGCAATACTCGGCCTCGGCGCCCTTGCCGAAGGCCGGCACGTCGAGTCCCTCGGCCCACTTCGTCCGCTCGCTGGAGGGGAGGCCGTAGGGGTTGTTGTTGCGCTCGACGCCGTTCATCGCGGCGTTGAGCTCGTGCGGGACGCGGCCCTCGTTGAGGACGAGGTCGCGCCGGAGGTCGATTATCTTATTGACGTGTTCGACGTCTACGGGGCAGTGCTCGACGCACGCGAAGCACGTCGTGCAGGCCCAAAGCTCGTCGTCGGGCACCACCGGCCCGGCGAGCCCTTTCCCCTCCTCCTTAGCCGCGGGCGTCTTGGCGAGTTTGACGATCTTAAGGCCGTAGGCCATGAAGTCGTGCTTGAGGTCGGTTACGACTTTTTTGGGCGATAGGGGCTTTTCCGTGTTAAAGGCCGGGCAGTTGTCCTGGCAGCGGCCGCACTCGACGCAGGAGTAGAAGTCGAGGAGCTGGCGCCAGGTGAACTCGTCGGCGCGTACGACGCCGAAGTGGTCCGCGGCCTCGTCCTCGACGTCGCAGTCCTTGAGGCGGCCTCGCGGCCCCAGGTCCGCAAAGAAGACGTTAAACGGTGCGGCGAAAAGGTGGATGAGCTTGGACAGGGGGACGTATACGCGGAAGGTCAACATTAACGCGAGGTGGGACCACCAACTCGCGGCGAATAAGGCGTACCAACTCGCCCCCACGAGGCCCAACCAGGCGAGCAGCGCGCCCGTCGCGCTGCCGGCGGGCAAGGCCCAGGTGCGAACGCCGCTCGTGCCCGCGTGGTAGCCTTCGCCGACGAGGTCCGTGACCATAAGGCCGAAGATGAGGAAGAGGATGAAGTAGGCGCTGGCCGAGGACGTCGGCCCCGCGGGCCTGAGGACGAGGCGCCGGAACGCGGCGTACAGGACGCCGATTATCGCCAGCGCGGCGAAGACGTCGAAGAGGAAACCGTACCAGGCCGCGTCGGTCACGGCCGGGATCTCGAACCCGTCCCGGACGCCTTCGCCCAGGAATTTGACGCTGGCCGCGGCGAGTACGAGGAAGCCCCAGAATATCGCGACGTGCGCGAGGCCTATCGCCGGCCGGCGCAAAACGGTCGTCTGCCCGAAGACGAGTTTGACGACGCGGCCCAGCCGGCGGCCTATACGGTCGAAACGGTTCTCGCGCTTGCCGGCCGTTAGCATTAAGATGCGGTGCAGAACGACGGCGAAGAAGACGAGGAACGCCGCGGCGTTCAAGGCCGCCACTATCGCCTGGAGCGTGGGGTTGCCGTGGGTGGGGGGCATGGTTTCCTCCTCCTGTTTTTATCCCGCTATCATTATATAAAATAAAACAGCGGCGGCGGCGCGGCAAGCGAAAAAGGCGGCTCGAGAGGCCGCCTTATTATTTTTATTGTACGTTCCGTCAACGGCGCTTGAATAAATTTATAACTACGAGGAACAGCACCGCGCCGATGAAGGCGGTGAAGAGGCTGCCCAAAAGGCCGCCGACGAGCCAGCCGACGAGGCGGAAGAAGAGGCCGCCGACGACGGCGCCGATGACGCCGACGGCGACGTTGCCCAGGCAGCCGAAGCCCCGGCCGCGAAACGCCAGCCCCGCCAACCAGCCGACGAAGCCGCCCAAGATTACGAACCACACGAGGTGCCAGAGGTTGAATTCCACCCACATATGAGTCCTCCTTATTTCAACGCGCGTCGCCGCTTACTCGAGCGCGAGCATGACCTCGTCGAAGTGCCTCTCGGCGAACGCGAGCGAGCCTTCGAAGTCTATGCCGCTCGCCATGACCCACAGGAACTCGTCCCGCGCGGCCTCCAGGTCGCCCTTCTTCTGGTAACAGACGCCCAGGTAATTGTGGCATAGGGCGTCCATTATCGGCTTGATGGACCCCGCTTTGCCGGCGAGGCCTTTGTGGAACGCGTCCACCGCGTCGTCGAGCTTCCCTTGTCCCAAGTAGGCCTGCCCCAGCCATAGCCAGGTATCCTCGGCGTCGCTTCTAACCTCGAGCGCCGCGAGGAGAAGCTCTTCGGCCTTGCCGTATTCGCCTACGTCGAGGCACCGCTCGGCCACCGCGTTCGACGCCATTTCGCGGGCTAGTAACTCGTCGTCCCGTTGCTCGCCGAAGACGTATACGCCGCCCCAGACGGTTTTATCCGAAAGGCCGAGGCATTCTCCCGCCGGGGGGTACGCGTCCGAGAAGCCGCCCGGCTGCAGAAAGCGGAAGACCTTCGCGACGCCCAGGTCGGCGTCTTTGAACGCGAGGTTGTTGCCTACGGACACGATCAAGCGGTTGGGATACAGGTTGCCGAACAACCACTCCGGGTCTTCCTCGAGGATTCCCGTTATTTCCATGAAGCGACGAAGGCTATCCTCGGTCGCCGGGACCGACCCGCCGGGGATGTACATCGCCGCCACCGACGTGTCCGCCGGCACCCAGCCGTACGGCGGCAGCAGCACCTCCGCCCACTGGTGGCCGCCGCCGAAGGGCCAACAGGCGGTAACGGTCCGGGCCGGGACCCCCGCGGCGCGGCACAGCGCGCAGAAGACGACGCTAAACTCGCCGCAGTCGCCGCTCCGTCTGGCGAAGGATTTGGCCGCGCCGCGCGCTTCTATATCCGGGAATTCGTAGCGGATTTCGTAAACGACCCAGTCGAATATCTTCTTGGCTTTCCGGTACGGGTTGGTCTCGTCGCCGACTATTTCGCGCGCCTGGGCGCGGATGGCGTCGGTGATCTGTATCCACGGCTCGGAGCGCATGTACCGCTGGTATTCGGGCGAGGCCTCGTCGTAGGGTTCGACTTTTTCCGGGTCTATGTCGGCGCCGCTCACCAGCTCGCCGGCGTAACCGAAGTCGTAGTAGAAATATATGCCCTCGCCGTCTTTTAGGTCCGTCTGCCGCCAGAAGATAATCTTGGTTTTGCCTAAGGGTTCTTCGACGATCGCCGCGGGCTCGGGGTATATCTCGCCTATCTCGACTTTCTGGCCGCGGTGTTCGACGGGCAGCGCGACCCACAGCCGCACCTCGGGCGAGTCGCCCGTGACGTGTATATTTTCCACGAAGTACCAGTAGCGCGCGAGCGTCATCGCCGCCTCTTCCGCCTGGACAACGGCCGCGGCGCCGAGCGTCGTAAGTACGATGAGTGCTGCTACGGAATGAATTCTCCGCATCTTCTCCTCCTGTGCGTTGGGCACACATTTTTTTACTTAACCCAGGCTGATTTATTATTTAATAATACCATATCGGCCCGCGCTGTCAATTTATTTAGATGGCGCCTCGACCGCGGTAGGTAGAACCGCCTCCGCGGCTCCGTCGAAGAAGGCCGACCCCGCGGCCGGCCTTGTCGTCGCGTTTGGGGAAAGCTGCCCCTACTCGAGCGCGAGCATGACCTCGTCCAGATGGGTCTCGGCGAACGTGAGCGAGCCCTCGTAGTCTATGCCGCTTTCGATGACC
>CAZWAM010000098.1:0-7035 GCA_964631855.1 uncultured bacterium
TCGGCCCGGGCGTTGTGGACGGCGAAGAAGCGCGGCTCGAGTTCCCCCTTTTTATCCTTAATGGGGAAGAGGTGGAGGTACCCGAGCAGCGCGGCCTCGACGACCTCGGCGGGCAGCGCCAGGTATTTTTCGTCGAAGGCGCCGGCGACGAGCGACGGCGTCTCGACGTCGTCCAACACGCGCGCGAACGTCCACTTTACGTGATAGTCGGCCCGGTCGAAGTAATCCGGCGAAAGCCCTATCTTCTTCAATTGCGCGGCCACTCGCTGCCGCCGGTCCTGC
Organism: uncultured bacterium; assembly: GCA_964631855.1. Classification (GTDB taxonomy): domain Bacteria; phylum RBG-13-66-14; class B26-G2; order WVWN01; family WVWN01; genus WVWN01. Next base: position 283 of record CAZWAM010000098.1, read on the forward strand.
ACGTCGACGACGACGCCGAGCTCTCTCTCGTAGAACTCTTTGAGGCGCTCGAGGTCTATCGTTCCGTCGTCGTCGAAGACGCCCGTGAGGTCTTTCGGCTCGGGCGCGATGGTCCGGTGGCCGTAGGAGCAGGCGCCGGCCTTAACGCCGGCATACTCGAGTGGTATTATTTTTCCGCCCAATAAGGATACCAGCCAACGAATAGGGCGCGGGAAAGGTTCGGTACTTTGCGGCCAACGCATTTTGTTCAGCGCCGTTAGCGGTAAGAAGAATACGGGTAAAACGCGGCGTAAGGTTTCGGATGCGTTAAGGACCGGGGATTGTATATTTGCAACAAGGTACTCCCCCTTGTCCGTTTCTTCTACCCGCGCGTCGGTTTCGTTCAATTTCCATTTTTTTAGGAAACCTTGCCCTGCCGCGGTAAGTTTACCGTCGCCGTCGTAGGCGGCGCTCTTCGGCGGGCCGATTACTTTTTCCGTCTTAGCTTCCTGTCGCTCGGGGATGCCCTGCAGGAGAAGTACTATGCGCCTCGGCGTCGCGAACGTTTTTACTGTTTCGGGGATTAGGCGTTCTTGTTCTAAAACCAATTTGGTATGCCCGTTCGATAATCTCTTACGGGCTTCGGCGACGGCCGACGGCGGCAGCTCCTCGCAGCCGATCTCGAGCAGAAAATCTCTACGTTTATCCGCCATCGCCTTGGGGCTCGTTTCCTTCCTCTTTTGCGAGCCACGCGCCGGCAACCGCGCGGGCGAGGTTGCGCGTACGCGCTATGTAGTTCGCGCGCTCCGTAACGCCGATGGCGCCGCGCGCGTCCAGGAGGTTGAAAGCGTGAGAACATTTCAAGAGGTAATCGTGCGCCGGGTAGACCAATCCCTTTTCGGCCAGCCGGCGGCACTCCGCCTCGTACATTTCGTAAAGGCGAAAGAGCATCGCGGCGTCGGCTTCGTCCAAGGCGTAAATGGAGTGTTCGCGCTCCTCCTCGTGTCGCATCTCGCCGTACGACTTACCCGCGCCCCAAGCTATGTCGTAAAGGCTGTCGACGCCGGCGAGGAAGGCCGCGATGCGCTCGAGGCCGTAGGTAAGCTCGACCGTGACCGGGTCGCAGTCGTAACCGCCCATCTGCTGGAAGTAGGTGAACTGCGTTATCTCCATGCCGTCGAGCAATACCTGCCAACCCAGGCCCCAGGCGCCGAGGGTGGGAGATTCCCAGTCGTCCTCGTCGAAGCGCAGGTCGTGCCCTTCCGGTTCGATGGCTATGGCGCGTAAGCTGCCGAGGTATTGGCCCATAACGTCTTCCGGGGCCGGCTTCAACACGACCTGGTATTGGTAGTGGAGGTACAGGCGGTGGGGGTTTTCGCCGTAGCGGCCGTCGCGGGGGCGCCGCGCGGGCGAGACGAAGGCCGCCCGCCAGGGCGCGGGCCCGAGCGCGCGAAGGAACGTCGCCGCGTGGAAGGTCCCGGCGCCCGATTCCACGTCCGCGGGTTGAACGATAACGCAGTCCCGTTCGGCCCAGTACGCCGAAAGGGCCGCGGCCAGCTCCTGCAGCGATTTCGGGGTATTGTTCACGCCCATATCCGGTAAGTCAAATTTTTGTTTTTAAAGGCTAATATTATATTTTTGCCCGGCCGATTTCAAACAAAAAGGCCGCTTTCGCGGCCGAAAGGGAATGCCCGCGGCCTCCGTGGTGTTCATTCCGATACCTCGATCGTGGGTCGTTTCTCTCCCTTCCAGGACTCGATCGCGTCTACCAACGTTTCCGCGGCCTCGCGGGGGGAACGGTGGGCGGCGATGGCCGATATGACGGCGACGCCGTCCGCGCCCGCCGAGAGCACGGCGCCCACGTTCTCGAGCGTTATCCCGCCGATGGCGATTATGGGGATAGTCACCTCGCGGCGCGCCCGGCTTAGTTCCTCGAGGCCTACCGGTTTGGCGTCGGCCTTGGACGGCGAGGGGAAGATCGTTCCCAAGAAAACGTAGTCCGCGCCCTCGGTTTGGGCCTGTATCGCCTCGGCGACGTTGTGGCACGAGACGCCGACTTTGAGGGGGGGCGACAGGACGGCGCGCGCGGCCGCCACCGGCAGCGAGTGGCCCGCGAGGTGTACGCCTGCGGCGCCCGCGGCGAGCGCGACGTCCGCGCGGTCGTTGACGAAGAGCGCCGCGCCGACGAGGTCGGCGATTTCCCGGATTATTTTGGCCAGCGGGAAAAGCTCGCGCGCCGAGGCCCCTTTGAGGCGGAGTTGGACCGCGTCCACGCCGCCTTCCAACGCCTCCTCGGCGAGGCCGATCAGCCGCTTCTCGTCGGGTTCGTCCGGCGTGACGAAGACGACGTTCATCGGACGACGCCTTCGACGGGGCTCGAGGCGGAGGCGTACGGTTTCTTCGGAATCCGGCCCGCCTCGTACGCCAGCCGACCGGCGACGACGGCGTCGCGCATCGCTTCCGCCATCTTGACGGCGTCTTTTGCCTGGGCGACCGCGGTGTTCATGAGGATGCCGTCTACGCCGAGCTCCATGGCGCGGCAGGCGTCGGAGGCCGTGCCCACCCCCGCGTCCACGATTACCGGCACCGACACCGCCTCGAGGATGAAGTGGATGTTGAGCTCGTTTTGGATGCCCATTCCGGAGCCGATGGGCGCGGCCAGCGGCATCACCGCCGCGGCGCCGGCGTCCTCTAATTTTTTGGCCATTATGGGGTCGTCGTTGGTGTACGGCAGGACGACGAAGCCCTCTTTGACCAGCGTCTCGGTGGCCCGCAGCAGTTGTTCGTTGTCGGGCAGGAGGGTTTTTTCGTCGCCGATGACCTCCAACTTCACCGTGTCGGAGAAGCCCGCGGCGCGCCCCAGCCGCGCCACGCGTATCGCCTCCTCGGCGGTATAGCACCCGGCGGTATTCGGTAATATCTCAATTTTATCGGCGTCGACGTAGTCGAGGAGGGACGGCTTCCCCGCTTTGACCGCGTCCAGGTCGATGCGCCGGACCGCGACCGTTACCAGTTGGGTGCCGCTCACCCCGAAGGCTTTCCTCATCACCTCGAGGTCGTCATACTTGCCGGTGCCCAGGATGAGCCGCGAACCATATTCTTTATCTTTAATCTTTAAGGGGGACATAGCGCTCGATTCGGACGTTAATATGGTTAAGCTACGGCGTTATTTGCCGGTAGATAATAACACAGATCGTCCCTCCTAACAAGACGCGTGGAAAACGGGGCCGCGTGCGCGGCCCCGTCGAATCGGCTTAGCGAACAAGCCGTCTGTTACTCACCTTCGCCGGGTGGGGCCTCCTCGGCCGGCGCTTCTTCGACCGTCCCAGGGGTTTCAGGAGCGACTGGCGTCTCGGGCACCACTTCAGGCGTCTCGGGCGCCACTTCAGGCGTCGCGGGCGTTTCCGCCGGTGGCTTTTTCACGCAGCCTACGAGCGTAAGGCCGCCGAAGGCGAATAGAGCTACAAGAATAAAGACTATGAAACTGCGCATTATGGAGTACACCTCCTTCGCTTAGTATTATACTATATTTTTAATATACCAACTCGGAGGGCCCGTGTCAATATTTTTTTTAGCATTATATTTCAAGCAATTTCTCGGATTCCCGTTGAGCTCGCCACGGCCCCGCGCCGCAGGAGCGGCCGCTTAGCCGGCGGCGAGAGAAAGCCGGCCGCGGCGCGCTTAGCCGTTTTCGGCCTGCTCGGGTTCCGGTTCTTCGCCCCCCTTGGCGCCTTTGCGCCGTTCTTCAATAAAGGTGAGTACGAAGAGCGAAATAGCGCCCACGGTAATGGCCGCGTCGGCGACGTTAAAGACGTACCAGTGCCACGGCCCGACGTGCAAGTCCACGAAATCCACCACGTAGCCTAATCTGAAGCGGTCGCTCAGGTTGCCGACGGCGCCCGCGAATATCGCCGCGGCGGCAAAAGAGGAGGCGGTCCTCCCTTCAAGGCGGGTGAAGAGATAACAGAGCAGCGCCACCGCTACCACCGAGAGGACCGTGAAGAGCAGCGGCCTGTCGGCAAGGAGGCTGAAGGCACCGCCGGCGTTATGGGATAACGTGAGGTTGAAAAAGCGGGGTATTACTTCGACGAGTTGCCCGGGCCAAAGGCTTTTTATGACGAAGTATTTGGTAATTTGGTCCGCGGCGATCAACGCCGCGGCGAACGAGGCCGCGGCCGCGTAACGCCGAAGGCCGCTTAACCCTTCTCGGCTTCGGTTTGACACTTCACGCATAACGTGGCAAAGGGCAACGCCCGCAACCGCGCGGGGGGAATGTCGCCGCCGCATATGTCGCATTCGCCGTAGGTGGCGTCGTTGATGCGCTCCAAGGCCGCGTCGAGCTCTTTTAGTATCTCGCTTTCCCGCGTAATCAACGACGCGACTTTTTCCCGTTCGTCGGACTCGTTCGAGATGTCGGCCGGGTGGGAGGTGAAAGCGGAGATGTCTCCGCTCGCGTCCCGCTGCGTTCGCGAGATCGCGAGCTCTCGAAGCATGGCGATGTAGGCGGCCTTCTGCTCCCGTATCTCGAGGAGTAGTTTTTCGAATTTTTTTCTTTCCCGCTTGTTCATATTTTACCTCGAGCTGAGGTCGGGCGGCGGCCCTTCGTTACTTTCGCGCGAGTTTGAGCATTACTCCCCGGCACCGCGCGCAAAGGTCCGGGTGGTCCTCGTCCTCGCCTACCGAGGGTAAGCGTTGCCAGCACCGTTGGCATTTTTCGTCGGACGCTTTTTCGACCGTTACTCCTATCCCTCCGTCGCCGGCGCCTCCCCTTTCCAATTTTACCTGCGAAATAATAAAGTAAGTCGGTAAATTTTTATCCTCGGCCGCCAGCAGGTCGTAGACGTCACCATCCGCGGTTAGAGTTACTACGGCCTCGAGGGGGTGGCCTATCGAACCCGCGGCACGAGCCTCCTCCAACGCCTTGAGCACGGCGCCGCGGCCTTTCATCAACCGCGAAAACTTCTCGTCCAGTTCGTCGTCCTCGGCCATTACCTCCGCGTCGTCCCATTCCGCGAGGTGGACGCTCGGGGCCTCGCGCTCGTCGGGGGGGAGATGTTGCCACACCTCTTCCGCGGTCAGGGGTATGACGGGCGCGAGGAGTTTCGCCAGGCCGCGCGCGAGCAAGTAGAGGCAGCTCTGGGCGGCGCGGCGCGCCGGGTCGTCCGGCGCGTCGCAGTACAGCCGGTCCTTGATTACGTCGAGGTAGAAGGCCGACAGGTCGACCGCGCAGAAGTCGTGAACGGCGTGATAGATTACGTGGAATTCGAATCGTTCGTACGCGCGGTAAACCTTCCGCGCGAGCCTCTTGAAGCGCTGCCAGGCGAAGCGGTCGAGCTCGAGCCAGTCCTCCGGCGGGAGCACGTCCTCTCGGGGGTCGAAGTCGTTTAAATTTCCCAAGAGGAAACGCGCCGTGTTGCGGATGCGACGGTAGGTCTCGACGACCTGGTCCAGGAGCTCGTAGGAGAGGCGGATATCGGTCCGGTAATCCTCGGACGCCACCCACAGCCGGAGCACGTCGGCGCCGTATTTCTCGACGACCTCTTGCGGCGGGATGACGTTGCCCGCGGATTTGTGCATCGCCTTGCCGTCGGCGTCGAGCATGAAGCCGTGCGTGATTACGGTGTGGTAGGGCGCCGAGCCTTTAGTGCACAGCGCGACCAACAGCGATAACTGAAACCAGCCGCGGTGCTGGTCGGAGCCCTCGAGGTAGAGGTCCGCGGGCCAATGGTGTCCCTCGCGGCCCGGCAGGACCGCGAGGTGGCTCGCGCCGCTCTCTAACCAAACGTCCACGACGTCTTCGGATTTGCGCCAGCTCGAGCCACCGCACTTCTCGCACCGCGCGCCGTCGGCGAGTTCTTCCGCCGTGGCCCTCCAGTAAGCCTCGATGCCTTCTCGCGCCACCAACTCTTCAACCCGGCCCAGAAAGTCGTCGCTTAGGTGGGTCTCGCCGCACCGGGCGCAATAGAGCGCCGGGATGGGAACGCCCCAGTTCCGCTGGCGGCTGATGCACCAATCCGGCCGGCTCTCCACCATGCCGGCGATGCGCTGCTGGCCCCACCGGGGAACCCACTCGGCCTTCTCGATCTCTTTGAGCGCGGCGGCGCGGAGGTCGAGCACCTCCACCGCCAGGAACCACTGCTTCGTCGCGCGGAAGAGTAGCGGCCTCTTGCAGCGCCAGCAGTGCGGGTACGAGTGCTCGGGCTCCTCGTAGTTGAGGAGCGCGCCCAATTCGCGCAGCCGTTCGACGATAAGAGGGTCGGCGTCGAAAACGAGCGTCCCCTCGTACGCCGGGACCTCGTCCGTGAAGCGCCCCTTGTCGTCGACGGGCGACAGTATGGGCAGGCCGTACTGTTGGCCCGCGTAGAAGTCCTCGGCGCCGTGGCCGGGGGCGACGTGCACGACGCCCGTGCCCTGCTCCAACGTCACGAAGTCGGTGGTGATAACCGGCGAGATGCGGTCGACGAAGGGGTGGCGGTATTTCACGGCCGCGAGTTCGGTCCCTTTAAATTTTTTGATTATCTCGTAATCGCCTAAGGCCGCCGCGGCCATCGTTCCCGGCAGCAGGTACTCGGCGACGACGTAGACGGCGTCGCCCGCTCGAGCCGCGACGTAGTCGTAGTCGGCGTCCACCGCCGCGGCGAGGTTGGACGGCAGCGTCCAGGGCGTCGTCGTCCAGATGACGAGGTACGTCGGCGCTTGCGCGCGCAGCTCGTCCAGGCCCTCGACGACCTCGAGGCGGACCGTCACCGCCGGCGACTTGACGTCTTTGTACTC